>JAVBOX010000133.1:0-18909 GCA_031550095.1 Eubacteriales bacterium | reverse complement strand
GTCGGAAGAGATGCACGAGAGATTTTTTCGCCCAGCAAGGAGCTGGAACGAGGCGTAGCAGCGCTACGCTGAGTGAAGGGCGACGCCACTGGACGGAAAAAGATCCGTGCCAAATTCCGAATATTTGGTGCCGGAGTAATATAAAGGCGAACATGGGAACAAGCCGTTCGAGCTTGAATTCCATTCTCCGCTCTGCTCCGCCAAAAACAAAACACACCCTGAACACCGATTGCCCAGGATGCGTTTGTTTCTGCCTTTTTCTGAGGCTTGTAGAATTTTGTAGAACGCAGCATAAAGCCCTTACATCCCCATGCTTTCATAGCGCCGTATGCTTCGGTAAAAGATCCCACGTGCCAGGAAAAAATAGAGGACGGAAGCCGTGATCATGAGCGATACCCATAAGGCGGTATTTTCTCCCCTAAGAATCAGCACGGGTACATAACCGATGAATCCATAGGGGATCAGGGTGAACAGGAGTCCCCGCATCCACATCGGGTACACGCTGACCGGGTATTTGGCGTATTCGCCGATGCTGTAAAACGTATAGGGCGCGTTGAAGTTTCCGCCCATATCCTTAAAGAATACGAAGCATGCCCCGATCAAATAGGATGACATGCGGAGCGTAGTGCCTGTGGCGATGAAGCCCACGCAGGCCAGCGTTATGGGCAGCGTGAGCCATCCGCGTCCGGCCAGGGACAAGCCCAGGCTGACAAGGCCTATGGCTACCACGCCCACGCCCTGGAGGCCCACCTCATGGGAAAGTACCTGATACAGGGGTGACACGGGTCGGGAGAGCATCAGGTCAAACTGGCCGCTGTAGACCAGCTGGGGAATATACCATATGCCGTCGAACAGCAGGTTGCACATGCCCTCGCTGACGAACATCAGCGCCATGATCAGGTACACTTCGCTCTCCGTAAACCCCGCGATGGTGGGCATGTTGCGGAACAACACATAGGCCACACCCATCATCAATGTGCGCATGAGGATGCCCGCTATTACCATCATCCAAAAGTTGAGGGTATACTCCATGGCGGTCTTGAGATATTGGGCTTTGAGCATGAAGTAGATTTTCAGCATGTCATCCTCCCGCCAAGGTGGCGCTTTTCCGGATATGCCCGTACAGCAGGGCATGCAGCCCCAGAAAGGCCAGGATCCAGGCTCCCTGCAAGGCGTAGGTCAGCCCAACGGGCATGGGCAATGGCTGCCCTAGGAAGATGGCCGCGGGCACCTGCAGCATAAGGGGAAAGGGCAGCAAATAAGCAAAGTTCTGAAGCCACGCCGGAAATAGGGCCACTGGAATCAAAGCGCCGGAGAAAAACTCCATGAGGGCCGTCCGGGTCCAGGTAAGGCCCAGGTGGCCGGTGGTAAAAAAGCATAAAAGGCTGAAAAAGCTGACCAGCATCATCCTGAGGACAACGGCTAGCAGGAGGCTTGCGCAAAACAGGCCAAAGGATGCCAGGGATGGCAGGGTCACGGTCGCCCTAAGAAAAAGAAAGCCCAGGCAGACCGCCGTTACGTTCGCAATCGCCTGCAGCAGCAGGTTTCCGCACATGTCGGCAAGGGACTGAGCTAAAAAGGAGACGGGCCGGATGCGGCGGGCGGTCACCATGCCGGAGCGGATCTCCCGGGAGAGGGCATTCTCGCTGGACCATGTCAACAGGCTGTTGATGCCAAAGGCGATCAGGAGGTAGGCATACATATCGGTCTTTGAGAAGCTCCCCAGGGCCGCTCCATCCCGCGTGCCATACAGGGACCCCCAAAGAAGGAACTGGCCGAAAAGCAGCAGCAAAGGGGTGACCAGGTTCATGAAAAAACTGGCTTTATAGTACATGCGCCCCTGCATGGTCAGGGACATGAGCTTGAAAAAGCGCCTCACGGCATGGATCCCTGGGCGAAAATCCGGGACACCACATCGTTGATGCCCGGTTCCTGGATGGCGATATCGTCAATTTCATAGCACTTGGAAACCGCCGCTAGGATCTCAACGGAGGTATATGTGGACACATCATAGGACAGTCGGGCCTTGCGGCCTTCCAGATTCACTTGGGCCAATGGCAGCAGGGCCTGGATATCCGAAATGGCCTCCCCGGCGATGGTAACCACCTTCCGGGCGGCAAACCGGTGCTTGAGCTCCGTCAATCCACCCCGATAATAGGTTTTTCCCTTGGAGAGCACCAAGGCCGTGTCGCAGATCTGGTCGATGTCGTCCAGGTCGTGGCTGGTAAGCAGCACGGAAACCCCGGTCTCCCGGTTCATCCGGCGGATGAACTGGCGGATGGTGTGCTTCACATTGATGTCCAGGCCAATGGTGGGCTCGTCCAAGTAGAGCACCCGTGGGGAATGTAAAAAGACCATGCCAATGTCCGCCTTCATCCGCTGCCCCAGGGAAAGCTTTCTGGCGGGGGAAGAAAGAATGGGCGACAGGTCCAGCAGATCCACAACCCTGCCCATGGTTTTTTGAAAAGATGCCTTGTCCAGGCGGTACAAGACCTGCACGGCGCGATAGCTCTCGAGGACGGGAATGTCCCACCAGAGGTTTGTCTTTTGCCCAAATACCACGCCGATCTTCCGCAGATAGGCGCTGTGGTGATCCATGGGATTCTGGCCGTATACCCGCACCATTCCGCGCGTTGGCCTCAATATGCCCACAAGCATCTTGATGAGAGTGGACTTGCCCGCGCCGTTTTCGCCGATGCAGGCCATGGATTCCCCCTCGTCCATGGTGAACGTAATGCCATCTACGGCTGCGGTTTCCCGCCAATCCGTATGGTAGAGGCTTTTGACAGCGCCTTTCAGGCCCGGTTGCTTGACGCTGACCCGGTAGACCTTGCGAAGTTGCTCCGCTTCAATTAAGGGCATAGACGCCACCGCCTCTAGAAAAGGATGGCAGCATTATAGCATAAAGCGGCCGCGCAAACAACCAAAAGGGCGCCAAACCCCAACAGGCGAGCGCCAGAAATGGCGAAGAGCTCTCCTGCGCCCGGTTCATCGCTCGTTTTGCGTCGGATGCCCAGCCATTTCAGAGCCCCTTTTGCCCCCATCCAGCGAAAAATGCCCGTGTCCATGAAAAAGATGCCCGTAAGCAGCAAAAAATCAGAAGCCGCCGCCTGTTGATCGCCATATTGTTTCAACCCCAGCACCAGGGCCGCGCTCAAAGCAACCAGCAGCAGGTAACCCTTGCTCCGCCAAAAAAGAGCGGCCCCCAGGGCCAGCGTTCCCGCCATGATGCCGACAAGAAGCCATGGAAGATCCATCATCGCCTGATCATCCTCTATCCCCTACACATGGTTTTTCGGATCTGCCGCGTCGGCAAAGGCGCTGCCAACAATATAAAATGATATGGTGATTGCGGAAACCACCGCAGCTGGGAAGAGCAGCTGATACCTAAGGGTACGGCTCATCATCTGCGCCCGGCCCGCGTTGATCAGGTTGCCCAGGGAAGGGGTGTTGATGGGCACGCCAAGGCCGCAGTAGGTCAGAAACACCTCGTCCCCGATGACCTCGGGAATGGCGATAGCCATCTGCAGCATGAGCACCGAGACCAAATAGGGCAGCAGGTTTTTGAGGATGATCTGCCCTGTGGAGGTGCCCAAACAGCGGGACACTAGGTTATAGTCCCGATCCCGGATGATGATAATCTGGTTGCGGATATAGCGGGCCATCTCCAACCAACCCACCACGCACATGGAGAAAATGATGGTGGAAAGCCCTGGCCGGAGCACATAGGAAACCATGATCAGGATGATGGTCCTGGGGATGTTGCTGATGATGTTGTAAATCTCCGTCAACGGCCGGTCCAGCTTTTTTACATAGCCCCACAATACACCCGCCAAAAGCCCGATCAGGGTGTTGCTGATGACCACCACCACACTAATGAACAAGGATGTTCGGGTGCCCGCCCAGACCCTGGACCAGAGATCCTGGCCGATGGAGTTGGTACCAAACCAGAATGAGCCGTCAGGCGCCTGGTTGCGCATGTGCATGCCGGTCTCGTCGTTGTTGATCTGCACGGGATCCCGCTGGCCGGGCAAATAGGGCTGGATCACCGTAAAGAGAATGAGGGCGAATAGGAAGATGACCAGCGCCCGGGCCAGCTTGTTTCGCCAAAAGACCCGGAAGGTGCTGCGCCAATAGGAGTAATTGGAGTATCCGGTCTGCTCGGCCTTGGCCGCGTCGAAATCCGCCGGGGCAAACTGGGCGGGGTTGATGGCGGCAACCTGTTCCAGGGTCAGCTCTCCCCGGGCATCCAACTGGGCAGCGAGGCGCACCTCCAGGGCGGTGCTCAGCTTTCGGACCTTCTTGCCCCTTGTGAACCATGCCATTACCGCTCCCCCTCTCTCTTCACCAGCCGAATCCGCGGATCGCATATCGCCATCAGAAGGTCGCCGACGAATAGGCCCACGATGCCGATGGAGGAGTAGATGAGCACCAGCGCCTGGACCATGGTATTGTCCTGCCGTTGGATTACGTCGATGAGCAGGCCTCCCGTTCCCGGCACGGAGTACAGGGATTCCAAATAGATGGAGCCCACCACGGTGAGCAGAAGGTTGCTGGGTATGAGCTGAATCATGGGGACAAAAGCGTTGCGGAATACGTGTCCCATTATGATGCCCTTGCTGGATACGCCCTTGGCCCGGGCCAGTTTCACATAGTCCTGGTTCATCTGATCCACCATGTAGCGCCGCATCCATACGGCGTAGTTGGCGATGGACCAAAGGGAGAGGGATATCACCGGCAGAATCCAGCTGATATATTTGGTTTTGGAAAACAGAATGGGCAGCTTGACCAGGTCCGACACATAGATCTGTATCAGAAAATAATAGATCACGATGGGAACGGCGTTGACCAAAACCACAAACCCAGTGCCCAGAGTGTCCATGAGGCCGCCTTTTTTTCGAGCCATCAGGGAACCCAGGGGAATGCCCAGCACCAGGGACAGCAGCATGGCCAGGCCGCCGATCTTCGCGGAAATGACAATTTTTGGCGCGATGATGTCCACGATAGAGCGGCCCTCCAGATAAATCCAGGACTTGCCCAAATCCCCATGGAGAAGGCCCTTATAGAAGTCAAAGAGCTGGGCGATAACGGGTTTGTCCAACCCTCGGGAGGCCAATCGCTGGGCGATGGTCTCCGGGCTGAGCTTATCCCAGTTGGCCCCCAAGTAGCCTTCGATGGGCATCATCCGCAGCAGGACGAAGATGGTGGTGACGATGACAACCAGGCTCAGGAGTGCGCCTCCAAGCCTTTTCAACGTATAGGTAAGCATTTCTCACCTCGAACATGGAAAGGATGTTTCGCCCATCCCTCCTGATAAAAAAGGAGGTGGGCTGCCAACGGGCCCATCCCAACCTCCATCTGTTTTGTTGTTGGTCAGTCCGCCTGGGACGCCAGGGCTTCTGCCCTGGCGGTTTCCCATGCCTCAAAAGCAGCGGCATATTCGTCCATGTTCATGGATTTTTCAAGCAGCCGCTTTCCCTTGTAGCGGTAGGACGCGACCCCAAACGGCGAGAACGAGCCTGTGAAGGGATCCAGCTTGGAGACCTCATACCCGGCACCCTGCCAGCGGAGCGGTATCACAAAGCCTTCGTTGATGAGGTATGCCTCAGCGGAGGCAAACTTCTCATACCGGGCGTTGATATCCAGGGTTTCCTTGCGGGCATCCTGCACCAGCTTGTTGTAGATCTTTTGCTCCTGTCCGATGTATTTTTCATCGTCCACGATTCCCGCGACAAAGTCCTCCTCGGTATAGATATAACCCGAATTGTAGGCGGGATCCAGCGCCTTCTCCTGGGAGCCATAGGTCCACCCCAGATCGAAGGGATCGGCATAAGTGGCTGGATCGGCATAGTCCGGACCCCAGCCGGCCTCAAACAGGCCCCACTTGCCTGGGCGGCGGATGGTGGCGATATAGTCGGTGGCCGGGCCGGATAGGACGACGATGTCAATGAAATCCTTGCCCAAAAGCCCTTCCAGCTGCTGCTCCACGACCTGGTTGCAGTCAGCCATGTTCGCCTCCGAAGGGTTATAGTAGTAGGGGATGACGATGGGGAACTTGCAGCCTTGCTCCGTCAGCTCCGCCATAGCCACTTCCTTGAAGATCACAGCTTTTTCCGGATCGTACAAACCGTTCTTCAGCGCGGCTAGGTCACCATAGTCGGTATAGTCCTTGCCGTCAAAGGCGGCAAAACCTTCGGGCACGATGGTGTTGGCGATGGACGCTTCCGGATTGTTGGGGTCATAGGCGCTGACCGCCTTGTATTTGTCCAGGCCATAGGAAAGGCTCAGCCGGAAGTTCTTGTTGTTGACAGCCAGCGTGTAGTTTTCCGTGTCAAATCCATCCGCGGAGAAGTCCGGGGCGAAGTTGACGATCAGGACCATGTTGCCGGCCTCCGGACGGGTGGGATGCACGGAATCCTTTGTATCTTCCCTGACAAGCCATTCATCCAGGATGGCCGTGGTGACGCGGGCCATGTCCGCCTCGCCCCGGAGGTACATTTCCGGCGCCAGGGAGTCGGCCTCCGCGTTATAGCGCCCGGAAACCGTTTCGATGAATACGTTGTCTTTATCCCAATAATTCTGGTTCTTCTCCCAAATATACTCCACCTGGGGCTCCCAGCTGGAGCAGATATACGCCCCGTTGTAGAGGATCGTATCTCGGGTGGTGCCGAACTGGTCGCCCTGCTCCTTAAGGAAGGGGCCATAGGCCGGGAAGAAGCATAGATAGGTTAGCATGGAGAGGAAATAGGGACACGGCGCGGTCAGCGTGTATTCCAGGGTGTACTTGTCCAAGGCCTTCACGCCAAGCTCCGCGGGATCGGTGACGCTGCCCGCGTAGAACTCCGCGGCGTTCTTGATGATGGGGGTCACCAAATCCGCGGTGGTGGATTCGTTGGAGAGGGTCATCACGTAGGTGAGGCCGTCCACGAAGTCCTGGGCCGTTACCTCGGCCACCTCTTTGCCGTCGCAGTCATACCAATGGACGCCTTCCCGGAGCTTGAATGTCCAGACGAGGCCATCCTCGGAGACAGTCCATTCCGTCGCCAAGCTGGGCACTACGAGACCATGTGCGTCATAGTCCACCAGCGTATCGATGAAGTTCGCACTGGACTTCATATTCTGGGTTACGGAAGTAACCAGATAATTCATCGTGGTAATTTCGCTGGAGTATAGATACGAGAATTCCTTCTGATCCGAATACCCCTCAGAAAGCCCGCCGGCGGGAAGCGCCAGCAAAAGGATCAACAATAACGCCAAAATCCGTCTCATCACCCTTGTTCCTCCTCTATACAATCATAGGCCTGTTCATACAAGCCTTATTATTACGTAACGATACCACAACCAGCAGGTACGCGCAAGTATTCTGCATGATTTATCGTGGTTTTTATCATTTTCCATCTTCCAGATCGAAAAACTTGCCGAAATGTGCAGGAAACATGAGAAACCCAAGCAGCAAATGCATAAAATACCAAAAAATCGATAAAGCATATGCCGGAATCCCCTGGAAACAAAAACACACAGCCCAATAGAAGGAAAAACGCCGTGGTGAACGAATTGTGCTCAGGGAACAATCAAGGATGGGAGAACCACATGTACCGATTTATGCTGATCGACGACGAGCCTGAAATTCGGGAAGGGCTTCAGGAGGTCGTGCACTTTGACGAGCTGGGCTTTTCCCTGGTGGGGGAGGCCGCCAACGGCGTGGAGGGGTTGCGGCTGGCGGAGCTTCTCCGGCCGGATCTGATCATCACGGATATCCGCATGCCCCTTATGGACGGGCTGACCATGGCGGCGCAGATCAAAAAAGTTCTGCCCACCGTCCAGTTCATCATTCTAAGCGGCTACGACGAGTTCGAGTATGCCCGGCAGGCCATTGAGATCACCGCGCTGCGCTATCTGCTCAAGCCCATTTCGTCGGTGGAGTTCATCGCCGTGATGGAGGACGTCAAAAAGCGCATGGACGATGCCTTTGCCCAGCGAAGGGATCTTAGCCGTCTTCGGGCTCATTTTGCCTCCAGCCTGCCGTTGCTCCGGGAGCAGCTCCTCTCTTCTCTCCTGATGGGCAACATGGATTCCCGGGAAGCGCTGGAGACGGCGTCCCGCTACGGGGTGGATTTGGCGAGCCATTCCTACAGCGTGGCCATGATCCGCCTGCAGCCGGAGACCCAGCCGAGAGGCTTGGACGCCATCGGTAGCCCGGAGCTGCTTTCCTTTGCCATCGCCAATGTGACGGAGGAGATTCTCTCCGCCCATGTAAAGCACCATCTTTTTCACCATGAGGGCATGCTTTCGGTTTTGCTTTGCCTGGAAGGACAGCCTGACGATCTGGCCCGGGTCGCCAACGCCATGGAGGAAGTGCGCCAGAATGTGGAGCATTATCTGGGCAGCGTTGTGATCATCGGCATCGGAACCCGCTGCGACAGCCTTTCCGCGCTGCCCGCCTGCACTCGCCAGGCCTACTCCGCGCTGAACCACGCCAGCCTTATGGAGGGGGGCCAGGTGCTCAGCATTACGGACATGGTGCCCCGAAGCGAGAACACCCTGTCCATCGACGAGTACACCCTACGGGTGCTGGGCAACAGCCTAAAGTTGGGCGATGCCGCGAAGGCGGCGGACACGGTGGACGCCTTGCTGCTGGCGTGCCGGAACCGGCTGGCGACCCTGCTGGAATACCGGGCGTTCCTGTTGGAAATTTTGATGGTATTCATCCGTGTGGGGCGGGATCTGGACATGGGGTCCCCGGAGGATGTACAGCAGGATGTGCTGGACGCCCTGCTCAAATGCCCACCCATCCCGGAGGCGACCCGGATCTTCAAGGCCCTCTGCGTGCGCTTTACGGCGGCGGTGGCGGACAGTCGGGCCAGCTCCTCCCTATCCTTGGCCCGGGATGCCGTGGACTACATCCGCCGTCATTACGCCGAGGCGGATTTGACGGTGGATAAGCTCTGCGGCCATCTCCACATCTCCACATCCTATTTCAGCGCCCTGTTTAAAAAAGAAACCCGCAAGACCTTTTTGCAGTATATTACAGAACTCCGCATGGACAAAGCCATGACGCTGCTGGCCTCCGGTGAGCTGAGAACCGCGGAGGTGGCCGTTCGAGTGGGCATTTCCGACCCGAGCTACTTCAGCTATTCCTTCAAGCGGCATTTCGGCGTGTCCCCCTCCCATGTGCGGAGCAATAAGGGGATGGGAAAATGATCCGGGCGGATGGCGGCCGGAAGGGCCTCAGCCTCTACAGCTTGATCGTGAGCAGCTTTTTCCTGCTGGCGGGACTTTTGCTGTTGTTCGTGGCCATGATGCTGCTCCCCCGCTTCACAAAGACCCTGGAAACCAACGCGGTGGAGCGAACCGGAGAGACGGTTCTTCAGAGCACGGGACGCTTGGAGCTGTTTGTAAACAACATGCTGGACACGCTCCATTTTGTGGGCGGTCTGCTTCCCATGGAGCCGGATGCCGATGGAGACGGTTACCAAGCCCAGATCGCGTTCTTGCAAAAGAGCCAGCCAGACGTGCGGAACATCGCCTTTTTTAGCGGAGATGGGCGGCTCTTCTACGCCACCGGGGGCAGTCTGGCGGTGTCCCCTCAGGAAGTGGCGGCGTCCGACTGGTTTGTCAAGGCGCTGGAATGGCAGGGCACCGTGCCCTTTTTCTCCGCTCCCCATGTGCAGCACATTTTCAGCGGCCAGCATGAATGGGTGGTGACCCTGGCGAAAGCTGTGGAATACCGGGTGGATGGCCGGATACGGTCGGGCGTGCTGCTGATGGACTATGATTTTTCATCCGTGGCGGAATTGGCCGCGGGAGTGACGCTGGGCTCAAGCGGCTATGTGTATCTCCTGGACACGGCGGATCAGATCATCTATCATCCCAGGCAGCAGCTCCTTTACGCCGGATTGGAATCGGAGGACGTTTCCGCCGTTGCCAGACAATCCGTGGGCATCTGCCGGGATGAAATCCAGGGGCGGGAGCGGGTGCTCATCATCAACACGGTAAACCAGACCCGCTGGCGCATGGTGGGCGTGGCGTATATCGATGAAATCCTCAGAATCCAAAGCGCCTTCGTTCGGATGATGACCATCGCCTTGATTTGCGGCGGTCTTTTGTCCATCGCCGCTGCTTCCGTTACCGCGTATTATGTCACCCTGCCCATTCGCCGCCTACAGACGGAACTCCTCAGCGTAGAGGCCGGGAACCTGAACACCGTCATTGAGGAAGGCGGCTTTCGGGAGATTCGAGCCTTGTCGGCCTCCTTTAACCGAATGCTCTGGCGGATTCGGCAGCTGATGGATCAAATCGTCGCCGAGCAGGAAGCGAAACGCTTCCATGAGCTCAACGCCCTGCAGGCTCAGATCAACCCCCACTTTCTTTATAACACCATGGATTCCATCATCTGGATGGAGGAGCGGGGCCATTCCCGGGAGGCCATCACCATGGTTTCCGCCCTGGCTAGGCTATTTCGCATTTCCATCAGCAAAGGGCGCAACATCATCTCCGTCCGGGAGGAGATGGAGCATGTGCGGAACTATCTGATCATTCAAAAAATGCGCTTCCGCAATAAGTTTATCTATGACATCGAGGCCCAACCAGAGACCTTGGACATGCGGACCATCAAGCTCATCGTCCAGCCCTTGGTGGAAAACGCCGTCCATCACGCCATTGACGCCTACGATGAGCGGACGCTTCACATCCATGTCACTGCCAAACGGGAAGAAGACCTGCTGGTGTTCACAGTGTCCGACGACGGCGTCGGCATTCCCGAGGGCAAGCTTCGCGCCATCCTTACCGAGCCCGCGGGAAAGAGCGGCATCGGCCTGAAGAATGTCCATGAGCGCATTCAGCTTACCTGCGGAACGGATTATGGCCTTTCTATCGAGAGCGAAGAGGACAAAGGCACGCTGGTCACCATCCGCCTGCCCGTCAAATTGGAGGGAGAGGCATGAAAAAAAACCCACTGGCTGGCTGCCTTCTGTCTTTTGGCCACCATGGGGCTGATGATCTGGGGCATCGGGGATCAATCCGGAGAGGCTGTCGGCGACAAAAAGCGCTTCGCGCTGATTCTGGCGGAAGATCGGGATACGGGAGCTCTGCAATTCAAGCAGGGCGCCCAGACCGCCGCCGACGCGGCGAACGCGGCGCTTTTGACCTATACGGCGGAGCCGGGGACACCTGTCGCCCCACAAATTCTGTCCATGCTGGCCCTTATCCACCAGGAACGGGTGAATGGGCTCATCCTGCCTCCTTGCGACCCGGAGGTATTGGAAGCAGCCCGCGCCTTTGCCAAGGCGTCGGACATTCCTCTCGTTTGCCTTTGGGAATTGCGGTCCGAGGCTACAGCCTGTATCGTCAACGATCCGCAAGCGGACGGAAGGCTGCTGGCCATGTCCGCAGGGGATCAAGGTGCGACCTCCGTCGTGTTCATGACCGGGGACGGCCGTGAGGAAGCCATGCTGCTGGGCATTCAGGAGGCACTGGGCTCCGTGACGGTTTACCGGAATAAGACGCCGGCCCAGCTCCACAAGGCATTTGACGATCTGGGCGAAAGGGACCGGGTCTTTGTTTTGAATCCGGCCTTGGTTCGCCTTCTTTCCGCCTATGGCCTAGGCAGAGTTCCTCTCTATGGGGTGGATCCGGGGGAGTCGCGGGTGTCTATTCTGGAAGAAGACGCCGCCTCCGGCTTGCTCATGGAGATGCCCTACGCTCAGGGGTATATGGCCGTCAACGCTTTGCTCGCGTCGAAGGGATTCGGCGGCACGCCGTTTCGAAGTGTCAGCCCTAGCCGCGTAGTGACCCGGGAGACCATGTATCTGGCCGAGAACGTGAAACTGGTCTTTCCGTTGCTTCAGTGAATGGGGGATGTTTATGAGGAAAAGAGTTTATGCCCTCGTCCTTCTGCTTTCAACGCTTTTCTTTCCCTTTGAGGGACGCGCCGAAAAAGTTCGAATTGGAATGCTCATCTATAACGGCACCGACGCCTTTATGAGCGATGTCTTCTCCAACATCCTCTCGGCGGGGGGTGACGCGGCTCTGACTTTTCTGGACAGCGAAAATTCTCAGATCGTCCAGAACAGCCAGGTTGAAGGCCTATTGAAGTCCGGCGTGGATGCCCTAATCGTCAATCCGGTAGACCGGACCGCCGTGGTGTACCTGGTCCGGATGATCGTCCCCTACGGTGTGCCGGTGGTTTTCGTGAACCGGGAACCCCTCTATGAGGACTTGGTTCTCTATGACAAGGCGTATTATGTGGGCAATAACCCTAAGCTCTCCGGCGCCATGTGCGGAGAGTTGATCGCCGATTATTTTAAGCTCCATCCGGAAGCCGACCGGAACCAGGATGGCGTCATCCAATACGTGATGCTTAAGGGGGAACCGGGGCACCAGGACGCGGAACTGAGAACCCTCTATTCCGCGCAGGCTCTTGGGGACGCCGGGTTTGTCCTGGAAAAGCTGGCCGAGGACACCGCCATGTGGGAGCGCTCCATCGCCCAGGACAAAATGGCCGGGTATCTTTCCTCCTTTGAGAACCGGATTGAATGCGTCATCGCCAACAACGATGAAATGGCCTTGGGAGCCATTGAGGCGCTGAAGGCGGCGGGTTACTTTACGGAGGGAAGGATCATCCCCGTGGTGGGCGTGGATGCCACTAGCCAGGCATTGGCCGCGCTCCGGGATCAGACGCTCCTTGGCACCGTTCTAAACGATGCCCATGGGCTCAGCGACGCGGCGTTGAACCTGGCCCTGCTCCTGGCCAATGGGGTGGAGATCACCCGGGAGAGCTTTCCCTATGCCATGGATCGGGAGCGGATCGTATGGACGGAAAGCCGGAAAGTCACCCTGGAAAGCCTCCGTTAAGACAGTCGGATTTTGATAGTTTATCGGAAGAATTTCAATTCCATCTTTCAGATGAACAAAATACAATCAAACCATACATGAGGGATATATATGGTTTGATCCTCTTTCCCTTTGTGGGAGTGGAAATAGAAATCAAGGAGTGACTCTGTTCATGAAGAAACTGGCATCCGTACTGTTGGCTCTGGTCATGCTGGTCGGCATGGCGGCGATGGCCATGGCGGAAGTTCCCACCATCGGCGTCTGCATCTATAAGTTTGACGACACGTTTATGACCGGCGTTCGCAATGCGATTACCGATGCTGCCAAGGACATCGCTGAGGCCCCCATCGCCGATAGCCAGAATGCCCAGGCCACCCAAAATGACCAGGTTGCCATGTACATCTCCCAGGGCGTAAACGCGCTGGCCATCAACCCGGTGGATCGGACCGCGTGCCCCGAAATCTCCAAAAAGGCTGAAGAAGCCAGCATCCCGGTTGTATACTTCAACCGCGAGCCCATCGCCGAAGAAATGGTGGACTTTGAGAACTGGTACTATGTTGGCGCCAAGGCTGAAGAGTCCGGCACCATGAGCGGCCAGATCTTGGTGGACTATTTCACCAAGAACCCCGAAGCCATTGGCGACGACGGCGTGATCCAGTATGTCATGCTCCAGGGCGAGCCGGGCCATCAGGATGCCGAGCTCCGCAGCGAGTTCTCCATCAAGTGCCTGGAAGAGGCCGGCTTCAAGGTGGAAGCGCTGGCCGTTGACACCGCCATGTGGGATCGCGTAAAGGGCCAGGACAAGATGGCTGCTTGGTTGGCCGCCTATGGCGAAAAGATCGAGTGCGTCCTCGCCAACAACGACGATATGGCCCTGGGCGCCATCGAAGCCCTGAAGGCCGAAGGCTATTTCACCGAGGGTAAGTACATGCCGGTCGTTGGCGTTGACGCTACCGCCCCCGCGCTGGAGGCCCTGAAGGAAGGCACGCTGCTGGGCACCGTCCTGAACGACGCCGTGAACCAAGGCAAGGCTACCCTGTTGCTGGCGGTTGCCGCCGCCAATGGCGAGATCCCGGCCGACTTCCCCTACCCCGTCACCGATACCCACTATGTCTGGGTTCCCTACCAGATGGTGACCGAAGAGAACTACACCCAGTTCGAATAATCCTTCGGACGAAAACTTGGGGCTGCCGAGAGGCAGCCCCCATTTCACCAAGAGACCCTTGCGAAGAGGCCGCCTTTCCCATGCGGCTCCTTCGCAAGTGCCTCAAATTTTATGAAGATGGAGGGAAACACGTTGCAAGAATCCAACATGCCCTATTTGTTGGAAATGATAGGAATCTCCAAGCAATTTCCCGGCGTACAGGCATTGGATGACGTTACGCTGAAAGTGCGCCCTGGCAGCGTGCATGCGCTGATGGGGGAAAACGGCGCGGGGAAATCCACCCTGATGAAATGCCTTTTTGGCATTTACCATCAGGACGCCGGGGATATCATCCTGGACGGCGTGCGCGTGCAGATCGATACTTCCCGGGCGGCCCTGGACAAGGGAATCGCCATGATCCATCAAGAGCTTCATCCCATTCCTTACCGAAATGTGATGGACAACATCTGGCTAGGGAGATATCCGAAAAAGGGCATTGTGGTGGATGAGGCGGAGATGTACCGGCGCACCCAGGCGCTTTTGCAGGACTTGGATATGACCGTCGATCCCCATGTGCAGGTGAAGAGCCTCACCGTTTCCACCGTGCAAACCATTGAAATCGCCAAGGCCATCTCCTATTACGCCAAGGTCATCATCATGGATGAACCCACCTCCTCCCTGACCGAGAATGAGGTGGCCCACCTGTTCAAGCTGATCCGGCGCATGCGGGACCGTGGCGCCGCCATCATCTATATCTCCCACAAAATCGAGGAGATTCTGGAAATCGCCGATGAAGTCACTATCATGCGGGATGGCAAGGGCGTGGGCACCTGGCCCTCCGCCGAGCTGACCAATGACTTGATCATCAGCCGGATGGTGGGCCGGGATCTGACCCATCGCTTTCCGCCCAGGGAAAATGTTCCCGGCGATGTCCTGCTCTCCGTGACGGACTTCACCAGCCCGAATCCAAACTCCTTTCAGCATGTGAGTTTCACACTCCGCAAGGGGGAAATCCTGGGGATCGGCGGGCTCATGGGCGCCCAGCGCACCGAGCTACTTGAGGCCATCTACGGCCTTCGGGAAACGGTGTCCGGCACATTGGCCCTTGAGGGAAAGATGGTTGCCATCGACAGCCCTCGGACGGCTATGCGCAATGGAATGGCCCTTTTAACAGAAGAGAGGCGAGCTACGGGAATCTTTCCCATGCTCTCCGTCATGGAAAACATTGTGGTGGCCAGCCTGAAGGCATATGCCAGTCGCCCTCTTTTCATGCTGGATGAAAAAAAGCGCGTTGATGTCTCCGAGCGCAGCATTCAGCAACTCTCCATCAAAACGCCTTCCTTTCATTCCCTGATCAAGGATCTTTCCGGCGGCAATCAGCAGAAGGCGTTGATCGCCAGATGGTTGCTGACGGAGCCGGATATTCTGATCTTGGACGAGCCCACCCGGGGCATCGATGTAGGCGCGAAGTACGAGATCTACACCATCATTGCCGACCTTGCCAAGCGGGGAAAATCCATCATCATGATTTCCTCGGAGATGCCGGAACTGCTGGGCATGAGCGACCGGATTTTGGTGATGTGCGAAGGACGAATGACGGGCATTCTGGACGGCAAGAGCGCCACCCAGGTAGAGGTTATGCGCTTGGCGACCCAGTTCAGCAACAAAGCCGCCCGGGCTTTGGAAGTGGCGGGATAGCCCCTTTCCCCACGAGGCGGCCATAAGGGCAAGGCATTCGATATTGGAGGAATGAGAAAAGTATGGTGAGCACGGAAAAAAGGGCTGGCGGTCTCGCGATCCAGGGAACGCCTTTTGCCGCGCGGCGTTACATTACGTTTGGGCTCTGCGCACTGATGATCCTCAGCTTGGCGCTGCCATTCATCACATACCCGACCCCGGTCTATACGCCGGAAATGGCGGCGGAAGCCTTGGCAGGGGCGGAACAGAAGTATGCCGATGAAGTCTTGGCCTATGAAAAAGACTTGCAGAACCTGGAGGACGCCAAATCCCTGATCGCGAAGATTGAGCCCCAGTTTAACGCGACCGCAGCGGACTTGGCGGATCTTCAGGCAGTGGAAACCCCGGATGAGGGGGCCATCGCTGCACAGCAGGCCCTCTATGATACGCTGAACAATCAGATCATCGAAGCCCGGAAGGTGGTTCGCAAGGCGTCAACCCTGGCGGCCCCGGTCACCGTTCAATCCCCTGTGCCAGCCACCGCGGATTATATGAAAAACGCGGATCCAAAAGAAATAAAAACCCATTCCGTCATCGGCTTTTCCCTGATGACTGGCGGACTCTCCGCCGCGATCCGCACAAGTGGGCATCTGACGCTGATTCCCGGCGCACTGCTGATGCTGATCGCCGCCATCCTGGCCCTCCTAAACGTATCCATCAGGTGGCGGAAGCCGCTGGTGCTTCTCGGTGGGCTCCTGGTGGTCTTTTCTGCGCTACGGCTCACCACTGCCACTGCCAAGGAGCTTGGCGCCGTGTCCTCTGTGATGTCCTTCGGCATCGGCTATACCATCGCCATCGTCGTTTCCCTCCTGGCGGTCTTGATGGTGATGTTCGAGCAGAAGAACTTGGACTTCTCAAGGAAAAGCATCGCGCGCTTTGCTTCCGACAAGGCCATTTATCTGGTGCTGCTGGTTTTGGTTTGCGTCATCGCCATCATCCGGCCTAAGTTCCTGTCTGTTTCGACGCTGTTGAACATCCTGCAGCAGAGCTCCACCCGGCTGATCATCGCGATGGGCATGAGTTTCGTCATCATCGGCACCGGCGGCGTGGATCTGTCCAGCTGCCGCGTTGTGGGCATGGCAGCTGTGTTGTCCTCCTCCATGCTGCAGACTTCCACCTATAGCCGACTGTTCTTCCCCAACCTGCCCCAGCTACCGGTAATTCTGCCGTTTGTCATCGCAGTCTTTATCGCGCTGCTTTTCGGCCTGTTAAACGGCACCGTGGTGGCAAAGCTTGGGGTTCCGCCCTTCATCGCCACACTGGCGACCCAGGTCATCATCTATGGAGCCACCAGCATCTACTTCGACATGGCGCCCAACAACAGCCAGCCCATCGGCGGCCTCCGGGATGACTTTACCCACCTGGGTTCCGGCGCGGTGTATGGCTTCATCCCCATCGTGGTCATCATCGCCTTAGTGGTCTGCGTGACCATATGGTTTGTGCAAAACAAGACGGTCTTTGGCAAAAACGTATTCGCCATCGGCGGAAACCGGGAAGCCGCCAAGGTTTCCGGCATCAATGTGACCATTACGATTATCGCGATTTTCGCCCTGGCCTCCACCTTGATCGGCATGGCTGGGGTGCTGGAAGCGGCGCGGACAGGTGGCGCGACGAACAACTATGGTGTGGGGTATGAGCTGGATGCCATTGCTGCCTGCGTAGTTGGCGGCGTCTCCTCCTCCGGCGGCGTTGGCACTGTGGGCGGAGTGGTATCCGGCGTGCTGATTTTTCAGGTCATCAACTACGGTCTGACATTCCTGGGCGTGAACCCCTATTGGCAGCAGATCATAAAGGGCGTGATCATCGCCAGCGCGGTGGCTTTGGATATTCGGAAGTACCTGAGCAAGAAATAATACCAATTCAACACATTAACGCACGAATAAGCCAATCGCGATGAGTGATAGATGCAATGCGGGATGGAAGGGAAGCCAAACTGACAATGGTGGAGCAAAGGCGAGAAACGACATGTTCGAGAGTCTGGAAGACTTCGTTTCGAAAGCCCTTTTCCCGGAGCTCTTCCCACAACTTTTCAATGGGGTTGAGCTCCGGGGTATAGGGCAGCAGCGGATATAGCTCGATGTTTTCCGGCACAGCTAACCCTTTGGACCGATGCCAGGCTGCATTATCGGCAATCAGCAAAATGCAATCCTCCGGGTAGTGCCTGGACAATTCCCGCAAGAAAAGATTCATGCACTCTGTATTGGTACATGGCATGATCAGTATAAACAGCTCGCCATCCAGAGGCGACACAGCACCATATACATATCGATATTCGCGGATATGGTGACATGGCACAATGGGTCGGATTTCCGAACGGCACCAGCAGCGCTTAGGGCGACACCGCACAAAGGAGCGTTGCCAGCATTGCGAGAGATTTTCGTGCTGATCAAGAAGCCTGGAGGAAGCTGTAGCAGCGCTACGGCGACCGTAAGAGCGACACAGAGCAGCGCGAAAAGATCCGCAAAGACGGTGTGCGCGATTGTGCGGTGTTGCCTTAGGTTTGTTGATACGCCCAAATCCAGCCTCGTCCTGAAACATCACACGTAAATTCTTGCGGCTTTGGGTTTCGTTTTGGATCTTGGACGAAATTTTAAAGAGATTCTTTCCCCCCTGCAATATGCAGGCACCATTGACAGCGGGCGGTTTGAATAAGGGTGTGCGTCACTGCTATTACCCGCTTTGCCCGATAAAGCTGTCATCGTAATGGACAACGCCGCTTTTCACAGAAAAAATACACTCGCTGCCATTGCCGAAAGTTCTGGTCATACGCTGATCTTCTTGCCTCCTTACTCCCCTGAGCTCAACCCGATCGAAGACTTCTGGGCCTGGCTTAAACGTACCCTCCGCAAAATCCTTCTTGGGTTCCCCTCTTTCGACCTCGCCCTCATGGACTGTTTTCATGTTTGTTGACTATAGTTTTCATCCCTGTAGCCGCCTCATCTACCGTGTGGGGTTCGGGCAGTATTGGACTTCGCTTTGTATCGCAAGCTCATCTGCCCCTGTTCGGCCAGAGGTTCCTACTGCCAAGTCCTCAGTGATCTCTCACCACCTAGCTATCGCCCATGCCGGGCGCAGATATTACTCCGGCATCGAAAAGTCGGAAGAGAGGCACGAGAGATTTTTTCGTCCAGCAAGGAGCTGGAACTCAGCGTAGCAGCGCTACGCTGAGTGAAAGGCGACGCCGCTGGGCGGAAAAA
>JAVBOX010000148.1:0-4893 GCA_031550095.1 Eubacteriales bacterium | reverse complement strand
TCGAACCCTCGACCTCCAGCGTGACAGGCTGGCATTCTAACCAACTGAACTACCGGGCCATTTGGTGGGAACAACAGGGCTCGAACCTGTGACCCTCTGCTTGTAAGGCAGATGCTCTCCCAGCTGAGCTATGCTCCCAATCGGAGCGTCTGCCGACGATTCTAGCAGCGGCGACGCCATATATCATAACCGACCAAAATGACTTTGTCAAGGGTAGGATGGTGCTTTCTAGAAAAAGTTCATATGCCCATATGTCATAATAAATGCTAGGCTGCTCCGCAAAATATCGTCAGCAAGGACAGCCCAGCACCTTATTTCAGAAAGTCTCGGCAGGCTCAGAACTTACGTCCACTGCCACCACCCCGAGTGCTTCCACCGCCGCCGACCCTTCCACCGCCGCCAGAGCGACCCCCGCCGCCGAACCCACCAAACCCGCCGCCTCCAAAGCTTCCGGTTGAGCGGCCTCCTGGCGGGCGGTGGCGCGGTCCTCCTCCCATGAATGGCGGAGGTGGTGTCCGGTGCCAACGGTTATGCCGGGATGTGCTTCGGCCAAGCATCCAGCCAAAGAGGCAGCCCGTGGCATTTCCAGTCGCCCGGAAAACGGAGCGGATGATGGACAGAATGATCATCAGAACCGCAAACCCCATAAAAAGCCCCACGATGCTAGAACCTCCTCCCCATGAGTTTGACCAGTTGTCACCATAATAACTGGTGTTATCGCCTTGATCGGTGCCAGCTTGATTCTGCCCTTGTGACGCGCTTAGAGAGAAACCATATATGGATGCCACTTTTTCGCAGAGCGCACGGTAATTCTCCAACATGCCTGTGGAATAATCATCCACCTTCAGATAGGGAATAGCATAGTCGTCCGTATACTGTCCCGTAATAGCTGGTGATAACTTTTTCTCCAGTCCCTCTCCAACTGTTGTCCAAATTTCTCGATCCCCAATGGAAAGGAGCAGCAAAACCCCGTTATTCTTGCCCTTCTGGCCCAACTCCCATTTGTTAAAGAGTTGCGCCGCATATTCCTCACTTTCCATTCCATCCAGGAAGTTTACCGTCACCGCAACCACTTGGGCTTCGCTTTGATCCTGAACCGCCTGGCCAAGCTCAAGCATTTCCGCTTCATCCTCTTTGCTGATCACATCGGCAAAGTCGTTGACAAAAAAGGCCTGCATAGGCTCCTTGGGGATATCCGCCAACGCGAAAAGCGGCAGGAGAACAACCCATAAAGCCAAGGGCACCCCGAAAACACGTAGCTTCTTCATTGAAATACCTCCGGCGGCTTGCCGAGCAGAAACTGCGTCGGAAGCCCATCGTATATATCCCGGACCGCGGCGACGCCGTTGTTATAGGCCACAGCCTCCCGGGCCAGGATCTTCTGGGCGCTGATCATCTCATCCATGACACCCGTGGCAAGGCGCTTATCCTGTTCCGAGGCCTTTTCCAATGTCAAATTGGAAACCGTCTGCGCCGCAAACGTGAGATCCCGATTGGCTTGCGCCAATTGGGCGGGCCCTTTGGCGCCCTTTTGGGCGGCGATGGCTTCCTCAAGCGCTTGAACCGCGGGATCACCGGCGGCCAGATTCCGCTTGCAAACGGTCAAAAGGTTCGTGGCATGGGTTGCCCGGTCATTGGCTTCCTGCGCTATGGCGCTCATATCCACACCATATTTCTTCATGGCCTGGTTCAAAGCCTTTTTGTTGCCACCAGCAATGCCCAGAAGCATACACAGTACCATAATCAAGATTGCGACCGGAACTGGAACCCTCTTGATCTGCTTAAGCATCGGCGGTCTCCTTCTCTGCATTGATGATAGAGGGGATGGCTTGCCCTATTGAGGCTGGCTCGGTTGTTGCGCCGAATGGGGACTATCCCGAATCTCCAGCAGCTTTTTCTTGAGCTGGTCTTCCATCTCCCGAAGCTTTGCCTCCGCCGCCGCTCGCTGCGCACGGCCTTCCCGCTGGATGGTCTCAACCTCTGTCAGTGACTCAATAAGAGCCTGATTGGTTTGCACCAGCGTTTCAATGTCCACAATGCCTCGCTCGCTGGCGCGGGCCGTTTCGATGGTCCCTTGCTTGAGCACTTCAGCGTTTTGCTTCAGCATTCTGTTGGTAGCGTCGGTCACCGCCTGCTGGGCCTCTATGGCCGCTCTGGAGTTCTCTAAGCCAAGGGCCAGTACCATCTGGCTCTTCCAGAGGGGTAGCGTATTGACCAGGGCGGAATGAATTTTATCCGCCATGAGGGAGTCATTGTTCTGCAGCAGGCGAATTTGGGGGGCCATCTGGATGCTGATCTGCCGGGTTAACTCCAGGTCGTGGACTTTTTTCTCGAACCGGTCGATTGCGGATGCCATATCACTGGCAATCTGCGCATCGGCAGGATCCCCACTCTGGATGGCTTTATCATGAAGCTCCGGCAAATCCTTTTTGCGAAGGGATTCAATTTTTTCGTTTCCAGCCACGATATAAAAGCATAGCTGGCGATAGTAATCCACATTTTCATTGTAGAGTCGGTCCAGCATGGCGATGTCTTTCAATAGGCCCACCCGATGCCCTTCCAGGTTGTCAGCCACCATATCCACGGAAACGCTGACCTTATCATAGCGCGCTTTAAGCGAAGCAATCTGGTTGGCGCCTTTTTTAAGGAAACCCAAAATGCCCTTTTTCTCGCCCGGATCCCCAAAGCCTTGAAGCTGCGCAACCAAGCTGGTCAATGTCTCGCCAACAGCGCCCGTGTCCTTCGCCCTGGCGTTCTGCAAGGCGGTATCCGCAAACACCGTCAGCTTCTGCTGCGCCGTAGAGCCATACTGGAGCACTTCCGCCGCGTTTGAAACGTTGATCTTCTCCGCATACTCCCGAACCGCCTGCTGATCCGTTTCGGAAAGATCTGTCAGCGTCAGGTCCTGGGGTTGTTTCACATTCAATACATCAATGGTGTTAAGGATCTTTTCGGTTTCCATGGTGTTTATCCCCTCTCTTCAATCGAATGCAGCCTTTTTCTTTAGCGGTTGGACAAGCCATCGGACTTTAGCATGCCCTCAAGAACATCAATTTCCACCTGAAGATCCAAATAGCGGTTTTGATCCAAAGCCTCCAGTTGCCTGCGAAAGGCCTTTTCGATCTCAGGAAGTACACGATCCGTCCGCTCGCGCACTTGCTTGGCGCTTTTTCCGTCCATTCTCTCCTGCTCCAGCATCGCCCGCGCATCCAGAAGTTTGCGGGTTGTCGGGAGGTAATAGCGAAGGAAGCTCCTCAACTGCCCATAGAGATCGGGTTGTTCCTGCAAGCGGTCCATGATTTTTTTACAGACCCACTCAATATCTTCGATATTTGCGGAAACTGTTGCGTCCGCGATGCGGTCGTTTGCAATCCGGAAGGCGGAAATGGATTCCTGGACTTCCGCCAGCAGTTGATCCGTCTGGGCATCCCCCGTCTCCACGGGCATATAGGTTCGCATAACCTCTCCACGGAAAACCAGCCCAAACACATAAAACGCGACGGCCCCCAGGATGACGAGCTTGATATAATCCCATGGTTGAGAAATGGGGAACAGCAAACCATAGAGCAGGAAAACCAACCCCACGCCAAGATAAGGCATTGGCGATCTCTTTCTGCTCTCAATAAATGTTCCGCTGGAATCCGTCTTAACAATTCCTTTCATCGCGTATCCATTTCCCTCCTCATGTTCTACAGGCCCCATTATACACGAAAGGCATGTTAAGCGAAAGTATCATAAAGGGGTTTTGAGCCGGTTTTATGTTGTTTTTAACAAACTCTAATTATTGTCTAAGAAATGAATAAGGGGCGCTGCATTATTGAATGCGCCCCTTGAAAATCTTATTCCATCCGGTGAAGTAAAGACGCTTTTACGGATACCAGGCAGGTTGAGGATACATGGGCATCTGTGGAAACAGTGCGCATTCCTTCTTACGGTGACACTTGCAAGGTTCAACTCGCACCACGTACACCTCTACGAAAATTTGGAGCCTGACTTCGAATTCGGGCGTACAGGACAACCCGCAAGCGTCCACAAGGCGTACCTCCGCGCACGCAACCAAAGCCGCCGAAGCGTGATCGCAGCAGGAAGGCATTGAGCAATAGGCTTTTACCTGCGTTTGGCCGCAGTGGGTACATCCGGTCGCGTCCTGAACCCATGCTAGAAGGGGAATCGTGACCTCGGCAATCCATGGCGACGGACCCCTGCAATCCTCCAGCAGCCGAACATCAGGCTTCTCTCCGGTTGATTCCAGTCCGAGAAGGCGCAGCGGACCGCAGATGTTACAGGGCAAGCCGGACACGGCGATACAAGCATGAAGGTTTCGCTGAGCTTCCCTGCCGCTGCAGATCACACGGGGCATGGGGCGGCAGGTTTCCGGGCCTGGAGGGGGTGGGCACGGAGGAGGCGGACACGGAGGAGGCGGACATGGAGGCATGGGTGGCGGACATGGAGGTAGGCACTCCTTGCAAGGCATGCACGCGGATTTGCAACACGACTTTTGTGGCTTTGGTGAGTAAATCGGCGGTGATTTCCGCCGGCAAAATGAACTAGACATCTCATAAACCTCCTTGGGCAGCGCAAAACGCCATCCATTTTACTGTATGCTTCGCTGCCATCCACCGTCCCTTGCTTTTGAGGATGTAGCGACAAACCCATCAAATGGAAAAGCGGCGGCGAAAGAGTGGAACCCGGCACAATCGTATACCTCGACATTCTAGGTAACCACTGATTTAATCCTGTCCGCAAGTATGGTAGAATAAGAGCGCAGGGGGGTGCGAAAAAATGAAGCAGCAAAATTTCACGGACATCGAGTATGGGAACCGGAAGCGCAAGACGAAGCGAGACGAGTTTCTGGAAGCGATGGAAGCGGTGATACCATGGGGCGAGATGACT
>JAVBOX010000016.1:0-10990 GCA_031550095.1 Eubacteriales bacterium | reverse complement strand
TCACCCCGTCGTTATGGGGCTTCCCGAAAAATGGCCCTATATTCTTGGCTATAACAAGACCATCGCCAAGCCTGACGCCAATGTCATCGTCGAATTTGAGGGAGATCCCATCATCGCCCTGGGCGAGCATGGCAAGGGCCGTACCCTGGCCTACACCACCGATTGCACGCCTCACTGGGCGCCCGCGGCCATGCATGGCTGGGAACACTATCCCACCCTTTGGGACAACCTGATCCACTGGTTGGCGAACAAATAGCGTAAGCGGGGAGGCGGTTTTCCTTTGATCCATCAAATGCGGTTTCAAAGGGCCATTGAGGCCTTAACCCAATATGACATCGACGCGTGGATCATCCTTGGCAAGGAGACCAATGTGCTGGGAGAACCCGCTTATCTGTTTCTCATGCCCATCGAGGTGAGCGGGCGGACAGCCCTGATCCTGACAAAGGGCGGAGAACGGGTGCTCGTGGGCTCCCGAATGGAAATGGAAGAATGGGATGCTTCAGGCCTCTTTACAGAAACATTCACCTATCCCGATCTGCCCGGTTTTGAAGCTCTCATCGCCGAGGCGCTGGCGAAAAGGATGCCCATGGGGCGCGTCGCCATCAACGCCTTTACCACCGACCCCTCTGCCGATGGCCTGTCCCATACGGACTTTCTGCTGTTGGAACGCTGCTTTGCCGCCGCCGGCTTTGCGGGAGAGCTGGTTCCCGCCGCCCAGATCATGAAGCATGTTCGGGGCAGAAAGAGCGACCAGGAGGTGGAGGGCATCCGCAAGGCCGTTCAGGAGGCCATGAAAATTTATGATGAGGCAAGGCCTCAAATGCGGGTGGGCATGTCCGGAATGGACATCCAACGGTTATTTCAGGGCCTCATCGACAAAAAGGGCTACGGCTACTCCTGGTATCATGACGGCAATCCCTTCGTATCCGTGGGGCCCAGGTCCAGCTATCTGTGCAAGCGGCCGCCCGCGGATGTGTTCATCCAGCCAGGAGATCTGGTCAATGTGGATTTGGGCATCCGGATAGATGGCTTCGCCTCCGACAATCAGCGTTCCTTTTACGCCCTTAGGGAGGGGGAAACGGCCCCCGCGCCGGAAGTGCAGCGGGCGTTCGAAACCATTCAGCACATGAACCGGGACGTCTGCGCTGCCATGAAGACAGGGGTGGATTCCTGTGATCTGACGGAAATCGGCAACCGGGTTATGCTGGAACATGGCTATGAGGAGGGCTGGACAGGCGGCTATGGCCATGAGATTCACCTGTTTGCCCACCAAGGGGGCATTTCCGCCGGCAAGGGCCTTTACCGACCAGAGCTGGATACGATTCTGGAAGAGAATATGACATTTACCCTGGAACCCGCCATTCTTACCTCCCAAGGCCGCCTCTGCCAGGAGGAGGTCGTCCGGGTGACGAAAAAAGGCGGGGAGATGCTCAGCAGCCCCCAGAAAGAGATTTGGATCATCGATTCCTGACGAGGAACTCCGAACAAGGATGCCCATCGTTTTCCCTGCCTCTGGGAAAAGCGCCCATGGATAAGAGGTATTCCCATAAACGGACATGAATATTTGAGGAGGAGACACCATGAAGAAAACCCTTGCCATTCTGTTGGTCGCGCTGCTAACATTGTCGATGGTCCCCGCTTCCCTGGGCGAGACGGCGGCGCCATTGAAGGTCGCGCTTTCCACTGAACCGATCTCCATGGATCCCCATGTGGGAAATGACTCCAATACTTCCACGGCCCTCTTGCTGTGCTTTGAAGGCCTGCTGGATGTGGTTGACGGAAAAGTCGTGCCAGGCGCCGCCGAGAGCTATGAGATCTCCGAGGATGGCACCACTTACACCTTCCACCTCCGGGACACTAACTGGTCCGACGGCAAGCCGGTGACCGCCGCCGACTACGCGGATACCTGGAAGAGGATGCTGACCCGGCAAGACGCAATGGACTTGGCGTACCTGATCTTCCCCATTCTCAACGCTGAAGCCGTGAACAAGGGCGAAAAGGATGTTTCCGAGCTGGGCGTGAAGGTCATTGACGATAAGACCCTGGAAGTGACCCTTAGTGCCGCATATCCCTTCATGGTCACTTTGTTCGCTTCCACCCCCATGTTCCCCATCCGGATGGACTTGGCGAACGCCAACGGCAACGCTTACGGCAATGACCCGGGCACATTCGTCAGCAATGGGCCCTACCTCCTCACCGAATGGGCCCACAACGACAAGATGGTCTTTGAGAAGAACCCGGACTATTGGAACGCGGCGGCCATCACCAACGAAAAAATCGAGCTGATGACCATTGCCGACCCCAACACCATGAAGAACATGTATGACAGCGGCGATATCCTCTGGATGGACATTCCCCAGGCGGATATGATGCCCGGCTATGAAGGCGCACCCGGCTTCTCCTACTACAACGCCGGCGGCGTCACCTTTATCGCGTTAAGCCATAAGGGCACCAGCGAAGAGGCGGCGAAGATCATCCAGAATCGCAACTTCGTCATGGCCCTGTCCTCCGCCATCGACCGGGAAGGCCTTGTGAAGGCCATGTTCCCACAGAACGCCGCAAACACGGGCGTCATCAACCCGGTGATCTCCGACGAAATGGGCGGAAAATGGGGCGATACCTATGACGTGACGGACAAGTACCACAAGGTCAACGCCGATCCTAAGGCTGCCGAGGAATATATGGCCAAGGCTTGCGAAGAGCTGGGCTTCGCCTCCGCCGCCGACATGCCGGTGTTTGATTACATGACCACCACACCGGATCTTCAGCGGACACTGGGAGAGTATTTCCAAAACGTTTGGGAAACCACCCTGGGCGTAAAGATCGCCATCCGCCAGGTGGAACCCACCCAGTACTGGGAGAACCTTTATAACGCCCCCTACGACATCGTCCGCACCGGCTGGGGCCCGGACTATGACGATCCCTTCACCTACCTGGACATGTGGAACAGCAACGGCGGCTGGAACAAGACCGGCTGGGTGGATGAGGAGTATAACCAGATGATGATTGACGCCAACCTGGAACAGGACTTTGCCAAGCGCAACGATATGTTCGCCAAGGCCGAGGAAATTCTCCTGACCCGGGCGCCCATCATCCCCCTGTATCTTTCCCGCGGCGCGTACATCATCGATCCCAAGGTTGAGAACATAGCCGTGAATACCTTTGGCGCCAGGTTCGATTTCCGCTTCGCCACCATCGCGAAATAATTCCATCAAAGCGGGGCTCGGAATCATTCCGGGCCCCGCCCCTAAGGGGGCGCCACATGAAAACCATCCGATACATCCTGCGGCGGCTTCTTCTGTCTTTGGTCATGATCTTCCTTTTGATCACCGTCTCCTTCTTTCTGGTGAAGATGATCCCCGGCAGCCCTTTCACCAGCGAAAAGATGCAGGCGGGCAACAAAGAAGCCATATATAGGTACTACGGCTTAGACAAGCCCGTCTATGAGCAGTATTTCATCTATCTCGGGAATTTATTGAAGGGGGACTTGGGCATATCCTATAAGATCCGCTCCGTCTCCGTAAACCAGATCATTGCCGACGCTTTTCCCTATTCCATGGATCTGGGGTTTCGCGCCATCGCCTTTGCCCTCACCATGGGCCTGCTCCTGGGCGTCGTCGCTGCGTACCGGCGGGGCAAAGCGATGGATACCCTCACCATGCTGATTGCCATCATCGGCACCTCCGTACCCTCGTTCATCATCGGGTTTTTCATTCAGTATGTGTTTGCCGTGCGGCTCAAGTGGTTCCCGGTGGCCCGATACGATAATTTCGCAAGCACCATATTGCCCACCTTCGCCCTGGGGCTTGGCATGCTGGCGACCATCGCCAAATACACCCGCACCAGCATGCTGGAGGTCATCTCCTCGGATTTTGTGAAAACCGCCAACGCCAAGGGGCTTTCCAAAGCCCGGGTGATCGTCGTCCACCAGCTTCGCAACGCGCTGATGCCCGTGGTCACGCTGCTCGGCCCTATGGTGGCCAGCGTCATCACAGGCACTTTCGTGGTGGAAAATGTGTTCGCCATTCCCGGCCTTGGGCGGCACTATGTCACCTCGGTGCAAAACCTTGACTATACGCTGATCATCGGCTTGACCATATTCTTCGCCGTGTTTCTGGTGGCCATGAACCTGCTGGTCGATGTCGTATACGCGCTTATCGATCCGCGAATCAAGCTGGAGTAGTTGCATATGGATACAATGAGCGGACAACCGATGGAAAACCGATTTCAACATGTGGGGTTGGTGCCGGAGGCGGCGGACCGAATTTTGCGGCCTAGCCAGACCTACCTTCAGGACGCGTGGCGGCGCTTCCGCCAGAATAAGGCCGCCGTGGTCGGCGTCGCGCTGCTGATTCTTTTCGTGGCGATGTCCTTCGTGGGGCCCGTGATAGCCCCCGCCAAGTACGACGCCACGGATCTGATGGCGGCCAACCAGGGCGTTTCCCAAGCCCATTGGTTTGGCACGGACAACCTGGGCCGGGATATGTGGGCAAGGGTATGGATTGGCGGCCGCATCTCCATCCTCATCGGCATTTTGGCGGCGTTGCTACAGGCGTCCATCGGCATCCTCATGGGAAGCCTTGCGGGCTTTATCGGCGGCAAGGTGGATTCTTTCATCATGAGGGTGGTTGAATTTCTGATGGCGTTCCCTTATTTGGTCTGGGTTACGCTGCTGATGATGGTGACGGGCTCCGGCATATTCCCCATGGTCCTGGCCCTGACGCTGACGGGCTGGCTATCCATGGCGCGCCTGGTTCGTGGGCAAATCCTCTCCCTCAAAAATGAGGATTATGTGCTGGCGGCTGAGTCCCTTGGCGCGGAGAGCCGCCGCGTTATCCTTAAGCACATGATCCCCAACATGATGGGCGTCATCATCGTGAACATGACATTCGCGATTCCGGGCGCTATCTTTTCAGAAGCGTTCCTTTCTTTCATCGGCATTGGCATCCAGTCCCCCCAGACCTCCTGGGGCCTTCTGGTGAACAACGGCATGCAGAACATGCGGCTATACCCCTTGCGGCTGTTTCTGCCCTGCCTCTGCATCAGCCTGACAATGCTTTCCCTTCAGCTCATCGGCGACGGGCTTCGGGACGCTCTGGACCCGAAGCTGCGCCAGTAGGGAGGAAGAAGAGAGATGAATAACCTGCTAGAAGTCAAGGATTTCTCCGTTTCGTTTCGCACCTACGCGGGGGAGGTGCAGGCGGTGCGCAGGGTGAGCTTCTCCGTGAAGGCGGGCGAAAGGATCGCCATCGTGGGGGAATCCGGAAGCGGAAAGAGCGTCATGACCCAATCCCTGGTCCAACTCCTGCCCTCGCCTCCCGCGTTCATCAAGGGCGGGTCCGTCCGATATGGCAATGAGGAGATCGTTCACTGCAACTATCGCCAACTGCGCCACATCAAAGGGGCGGAGATCGCCTATATCTTCCAGGATCCCATGACGAGCCTGAACCCCACGCTGAAGATCGGGCAGCAAATCATCGAGGGCATCAACGCCCATGGAAAGGATCATGGGAAGGACCCGGAAAAGGAGGCCATTGCCCTGCTGAGGGAGGCGGGCATTCCCAGCCCTGAGCGGCGAATGCGGCAGTATCCCTACGAGCTGTCCGGCGGCATGCGCCAACGGGTGATGATCGCCCTGGCCATCGCCATGCACCCAAAGCTCCTCATCGCCGATGAGCCCACAACCGCCTTGGACGTGACCATTCAGTCTCAAATCCTAGGCACATTGAAGCGCCTCAACGAAGAAACGGGCATGGCCCTGATTTTGATTACCCACGACATGGGCGTGGTGGCTGGCATGGCCCAGCGGGTCCTCGTCATGTACGGCGGGTGTGTTGTGGAATCCGGAAATGTGTTTACCATCTTTGAGGACGCGCGGCATCCGTATACCCGCTGCCTGCAATCCTCCGTGCCGCGGCTGAATGAGGACGGCCACAAGCCCCTGGCCCACATCATAGGCTCTCCGCCGGATATGCTGAACCCGCCGGCGGGTTGCCCTTTCGCGCCCCGCTGCCACCACTCCATGAACGTGTGCTTCCAGGAGATGCCGGAGATGACGGACCTGGGCAGCGGGCATGAGGTTTGCTGCTGGCTGTGCGACCCCGGCGCCCAGGAGAACCTTCGGGCATTTGAAGCGGCATGGAGGGATCGGTGATGGCAGCAAGTGAAGTGTTGCTCCAGGCTAAAAACCTGTGCAAGTATTTTCCTGTAGCCGGAGGGCAAACCCTCAAAGCGGTGGACGGGGTGAGCTTTGATTTACGCCAGGGGGAGATCCTGGGGTTGGTGGGGGAGTCCGGATGTGGCAAAACCACCCTGGGCCGCACAGTGAAGCTGCTGTACCCCAAAACCTCCGGCGAGATTCTTTATCGCGGCGAACCCTTGGACGCCGCAGACAGGGCCAAGCGAAAAGCCTACTCGCGAAAAGCCCAGATGATCTTTCAGGATCCCTATTCCTCACTGGATCCCCGGATGACCGTGGGCGAAATCATCGCCGAGGGCATGGAGATCCATGGCATGCTAACACCTAAAGGGCGGCATGACCGGGTGCGGGAACTGCTTGAAATGGTTGGCTTATCCTCGGAGCACCAGAGCCGGTTTCCCCATGAGTTTTCAGGCGGCCAAAGGCAGCGGATCGGCATTGCCCGGGCCTTAGCTGTGGAGCCGGAGTTCATTGTCTGCGATGAACCCATCTCCGCCCTGGATGTGTCCATTCAAGCCCAGGTCGTCAACCTTTTCAAGAGCCTACGGGAGAGGCTGGGGCTGACTTATCTGTTTGTCGCCCATGATCTATCCATGGTGAAATACATCTCTGACCGGGTGGCCGTGATGTACCTGGGCCGAATTGTGGAAATATCGGACGCGAAAGCCCTTTACAAAAACCCCATGCATCCCTATACTGAGTTTTTACTGTCCGCCATTCCCATCCCCGACCCACGAATCGAGGCAAATCGCCCACACGTCACTCCCGGCCGGGAAATGCCCAGCCCCATCAACCTGCCGCCCGGCTGCAGCTTTTACCCTCGCTGCAATTACGCGGGCGAGGCGTGTAAAGCGGGCGGCTTCCCTCTCGTCGAAGTGGAGCCGGGGCACTACGCTGCCTGTGACCGGGCCAAGAAAGGATGAACCGGGTGCGTATGTTTTCCACGGCGCTGGTAAAGCGGCGCGTGAATCAGGCGTATGCCGCCCTTTCCGAATTCGATGTGGATCTTTGACTGATGATCGGCACGGGAAAGAGTGCCGCTACGGTGGCGCCCTTGGACGCGGAGTGAATCGAAACCTACGGTGCGCAAACGGAAACAATGGTTTGCAAAGGCGATTTTGAGGAAGCGTTGCATCACGCCTTGCGCGCCTGTTGGCCCCGCAGGCGGATCGCGCTAAACTTTTCGGATGCGGACCCTCCGCCGACGGCCTTTCCCCGACCCAGTACAAGCGGATTATGCGATGCCTGACCAAGATGGGCTTCACGGGAGAAATCCTCTCCGCCGCGACATCATGAAGCGGGTCAGAGGGCAGAAAGGCCCTGAGGAAGTGTCCGGGGCAGAGAGAACCGTACAGGCGGCCATGGGCGTCTATGAAAAAGCCCGGGGTTCCATTCGAAGCGGCTTGTCCTGCGGGGACATTCGGGCATTCTTTCGGGAGGAAGTTCGAGCGCTTGGCGGTGAGTTTTCTGGCTTGCCCACTGCAATCCCTATGTATCCGTCGGCCCGGTCCAGTTACCTTTGCAAACGTCTCCCCGCTGATGTATACTTGGCTCCAGGGGACTCGGCAAACGTGGATTTCGGCCTCCGCCTGGATGGCTTTGGTTCCGATATCCAGCGCTCCTATTATGCGCTGGGAGAAGATGAAACGATGGTTTCCTCTGAAGTTCAAAGGGCGTTTGAGGCCGTTCAGGCCGCCATCCGGGCCGCTGTGGACGCCGCAAAGCCCGGTGTCCATACAACCTTTCCCCGGGATGCCACTTCCTCAGTACACCTCAGAAAGAAATTTGGTTGGTGAAATGATGTGAGTTTAAAGACGATCGCGCAAATGACGGGCCTGTCCATTGCCACGGTATCCCACGCGCTGAACGGAACTCGGGCGGTTTCCGAGGACAGCAAGGAGCGGGTGGTGGCCGCGGCAAAGGCCGTCGGTTACCGGCCAAATCTGGCCGCCAGGATGCTTCGCACCCAGAAATCCAATACCATCGCCATCATCATTCCCAGCGATACAAACAATATCAACGCCAATTACTTCTATATGGACGTGATCATGGGCGTCCGTCGAAAAATGAATGAATCCCAGCATGAGCTTATCGTGTCCACCTATGACCCATACGCCAGCGGAGGGAAAAGCTCCCATATTGCCCAGGTGCTACAAAAGCAGTGGGTGGATGGGGTGATCCTGGTGCCCTCCGCGGGCAGCCAAAAGCGCATCAAGCTCATCCAGGACATGAACCTGCCCTACGTCCTGCTGGACCGCCGGGGCGCCGATGACAGCAGCTGCGTTACCTCCGACAACCAGAAAGGCGCGGCGGACGCGGTGCGCCTCATGGCCTCCTGCGGTAAAAAGTGCATTGGGTTTATTGGCGGCGTTGGCAGCACCACAAGCCGCCTTCGGTTCGCGGGGTACACTCAAGCCATGGAAGAGCTGGGCCTGCCCATGGAAGAATCCCGGATTTTTCTATGCCCCGCCTTTTCCCTTGAGGTTGGAGAGCGCGGCGCGGAACAGCTGCTGGCCGCCTCGGCGGATGCCATTTTTGTCGCGGACAACGTGATGATGATGGGGGCCCTGCGCCACCTTAAGGCCATGAACGTGGCCGTTCCCGAGGAGGTGGGCATCGTGGGCTTTGACGACTTTGACTGGATGGACATGCTCTCCCCGCCGATCACCACCATCAAACAGCAAGCGTACCAAATGGGTTATGTGGCGGCGGAGCTTTTGCTCCGAAAGCTGGGCGGCATGGATTCCAATGAAGTCATCGTGCTGGATACCTCCCTGGTTATCCGCCAATCCCATGGAATTCCCCTGGAGGGAACAGAAAACCGATAATCGCGATGATGGCGATACCGGTTTTCTTGAATACGACGTGATGTATTTTTACAGATATTTTCCTGTGAACGACCGCTCACACGCCCGAAGGCCCATGGGCGGCCCTTCATAGAGGATTTCACCGCCCTGGCTGCCCCCGTCCGGGCCAAGGTCGATCACCCAGTCCGCCCGGCGGATCACATCCGGGTTGTGCTCAATGACGATCACCGTGTTTCCCGCATTTACCAGCTGATCCATGATCTTCAGAATATGCTCCATATCCGACAGATGAAGGCCAGTCGTGGGCTCATCCAATATATAGATGTTTCCCTTCTTGTTCAGTTCCCGGGCTAGCTTCAGCCGCTGGCATTCCCCGCCGGAAAGGGTATTCAGGGGCTGCCCCAGGGTCATATACCCAAGGCCCACCTCCAGAACGCCTTTCAGTTTCCTTAAAATCTCCGAATCCTCAAAGAAATCAACCGCCTGGGCAATGGTCATGGCCATGACATCCACAATATTCTTTCCCTTATAGCGGTATTGGAGGACATCCGCCTTGAAGCGGGTCCCGCCGCAAACTTCGCATGGGGTTTCCATGGCATCCATAAATGAGAGGTTTAGTTCCACCGTGCCGATGCCGTTGCAGTTTTCACAGGCGCCTTCCGAATTGTAGCTGAAGAGCCCTGGGCTTGCCCCGGTCGCTTGGGCAAAGCAAGCCCGAATCCGATCCATCACATCGGTGAAGGTGGCTGGGTTGGAGCGTATGTTCGCTGCCACTGGGTTTTGATCGATTCGAACGGCCTCCGGGTGTTCCTTGGCAAAGACTTCGTTCACCAGCGTGCTCTTTCCGGACCCGGCGACACCCGTCACCACCGTCAGGAGCCCCTTGGGCACCCGGATGGAAATATTCTTGAGGTTATGCAGGCTGCTCTCCGCAGATGTGATGAACGCCTTGGCAGGGCGCGGATGGTCGTTGATGGGCAAGACCCGATTTAGATATTGGCCGGTCAGGGTATTCGACTTGAGCAGACCTTCGTAGGAACCGGCATAGACGACTTGGCCTCCCGCGGCGCCGGCCTTTGGTCCAAGATCGATCACGTGGTCGGCGATTTGTATCACCTCCGGGTCGTGCTCCACCACGATGACCGTGTTCCCCTTGTCCCGAAGGCGTGTTAGCAGCTCGTTGAGCCGGTGTACATCCCGGGTGTGCAGGCCGATGCTTGGCTCATCAAAGATGTACATCACATCCGTGAGGCTGCTGGAAAGATGCCTGACCATCTTCACCCGCTGGGACTCGCCGCCGGAGAGGGTGGCGGTCTCCCGGCCCAGGTGCATATAGGAAAGGCCCATGTCGATCAAGCTTTTGAGCCGGGCGTGTATGGACTGAACGATGGGCTTTGCCCGATCCTCATTATAGGCTTCCAAGGTTTTGATCAGATCGTCCAATTGCATTTGGGTCATATCGTAGATGGAATGCCCCATGATCTTGGAGGAGAGGGCGGCATCATTTAACCGCTTTCCCCCGCAAGCGGGACAGTCGCAGGTCTTTGTAAAGCGCTCGATCCGCTTTTGTCCTTTCTCGGATTTTTCCCGATCCGTGCGAATGTTGGTTCGGATAAACTTCTCCACCAAACCCTCATAGGTGGAGTTCATTTCCCCATCTAGATAGTTAAGAGTAACTTTTTCGGACTTGGCAAAGGCCAGCTTATGGAACTCCTCCGGGGTATAATCCCGTATTTTTTTATCGTTGTCGAAGTAGCCATGGGAAGCGATCATCTTCCAAGGCCAAGAGCCTATGGTATATCCGGGCAGCTGGATGGCGCCTTCGTTCAAGGATTTGTCCTTGTCCAGGGCGGCGTCCAGATCCAGGGTAACAATTCGGCCGATCCCCTCGCATTCCTTGCACATGCCGGCGGGATCGTTGAAGGAATACCTGTTGCCATACCCGAGACGGGGCTGGGCAAAGCGTGAAAAGAGCAAGCGAAGA
>JAVBOX010000155.1:0-9867 GCA_031550095.1 Eubacteriales bacterium | reverse complement strand
ACAAAGCCCTCTACCGGGAGCAACTGCGAGTGGAGCGTGAAGAATCCGGCGAACGCTCCGCGATAGAGGGCCTATTCGGGGTAGGCAAACGGCGCTATACACTGGGCTGCATCATGACCCGCTTGCGGCATACAAGCGAGGGCTCGATCCATGTCTCGGTGTTGACGATGAACCTGTTCAGGAAGCTTCGGCTTTCCATTTCCTTTTTATGGAAATGCCTTTTGAGCCAATTTCAGCCTCTTTGCTGGCCCTGGAATTCGTCGTTCCCTTCTGTTCTCAGTTGTGTCCGGACGATTCGCTGACTTCTGCAGGAGACCCCAAGTAGGAAATCCGGCGGCCGAGGCAATCCTGGGTTTGCCCTCCATATCCTGGGCGGTTCCCGGCTTGATGCTTGAGGGGTTGCGCAGCTGCTATAATCTGGATGGGCAGGCGTATCCGGTATGTCACCACAATCCATCTTGATGAGATTCGTCAGGGCTTTTCTTGCGGGCTCATCATCGGCGGATTTTGAGACGAGGAGCTGGAGATGGGCATGAAAAGGCGGAATGGATACTCTTATCTCCATATGCTTTTGCTGATACTGGTGATCGCGGGTGTTTTAGCCCTCTATTTTTTGATCGGTGAGGCCGCAAGCGCCCATCCTATCCATTGGAATGGCCAACCCATCCTGCGAATTTTCTTTCCTCTTTCTATGCTCATTCTTGTGCCAATCGTTCTCGTGCGTTTTCTCAGAATGAAATCGATGCCAAGCCCATACTTCATCGGCGCCACCCTGATCATTGCCTCCATAACTTTTCTTTGGTTTGTGGGGCCGCAGTTCGGCACCGCCAATCCAATCGCGATGATTATAGAGATGCCGGCATGCGTCATTCCGCTCATCCTTCTCTTCTTCGGCTCTTACATTTTTACCTACAACCTCGCTTACAATGAAAAGCGGCCCCATTGGGTGAAAATGACGCTGTCGTCCATGGACGTGGCAGGCGGTAAAACCAAGGCCTTTTTCCGCGCGGGCCTGCGCACGGGATTCATGCCGATGTACCACCGCACCGTCCGAAAGAGCGAGAAGACCCTATTCGCTCCTGGAAGGAAGTACTGGGTAAACATCACATCCCTTGGCATAAACCCCCGTAACCGCGCGACAAGCCTTGATTCACTTCGACGGGATGATTTTATTTTGTGGGAACAGGGATCGCCCCATGGGGGAAGGAACGCCCATTCTGAATAGAGTGCGCTCCAATATATCCTAGAACGGAAAGACCCGGTAGGGTTCCGCCCAGCCCACGGGGATGCTAAGCTGTGCTTGGGCGGCCGCGACGCTTGTCTCTCTCCGGTCCACGAGGGAATGGGTCAGAAGAAGCCGCTTCACATTCGCCTCCCTTGCCACCCGCGCGGCCTCCTGGGCGCTGGAATGCTTACAGATGCGGTTGGCTTCCGGGTCCATTGGCCCGGGGCCGAAGGAAGACTCGTGAACGAGCAAATCGCAGTCCTTGAAGAAAAGGCCGTACTCGGGCCGGTAGTTTGTGTCCCCTGAGAAGCCGATGGTGTGCCCCGTAGGCCTGTGCTGAATGCGGTAACACAAACCGGGCACCGCGTGCAAGGAATCGCACACGGTCATGGTGTAATCGCCTGTCTCAAAGATATCCCCATCGTGGAGCGCAACGATGCGCGGCAGGCCAAGCACCTCTTTTGTCACATCATGGGAATCGTGGAACACATAGGTGAAAGCCCGCTCAAAGGCGGCGCGGATGGTTGGAGCGGGGCCAACGATGGTCAGACCTTCCAGCGAGCGCTCCTTGATTCGCCAGTACAGCAAAAACTGGGGCAACGCCATATAGTGATCCGCGTGCATATGGGTAAAGCAGATGGTTTTCATCTGGAGCGGATCCATACCATGGTTGATCATGTTAACCGCGGCGCTCCAACCCGTGTCAATCAGCAGCTCGTCGCCGACAGAGTAGCATGAACCATCGTTGTCCTGTGTCGGCAGCCAGTCTGCGGAACCGAGCACGCGCAAAAAAGGCTTTGTTTCCATATAAAAATCCCCCGCCCCTACATTTTTTGTTTGCAATCCAATGGGCTTTTACGCCCTATCCCTTGATTGCGCCGATCATGACGCCCTGGACAAAGTATTTTTGCAGGAAAGGGTAGAGCGCCACGATCGGCAGGATGGTGACGATGATCACCGCATACTTGAGCTGCTCAACGATCAGCGCCCTGGAAAACCCCGCGCTGCCTTCATCCGCCAGCGCCTCCGAGTTTTGGATCAGCACGCGCATGAGATACACCTGCACAGGCTGAAGCCTCGTCTTGGAGAGGTAAAGCATGGCTGGGAAATAGCTATTCCAGTGGCCCACCGCGTAAAAAAGAACGAGCACCGCGAGGATGGCCGTGGAAAGAGGAATGACGATGGACCACAGTATGCGCAGGTCGTTGGCGCCGTCCAGCTTGGCCGATTCCATCAGGCTGTCGGGAATGCCCTCAAAAAACGTACGGCAGACGATCAGGTTGTATGTGGAAATGGCGCTTGGCAAGATGACGGCCCAACGGGAGTTGTATAGCCCAAGCTTATTGACCATGATGAAGAGGGGCACAAGCCCGCCGGAAAAGAACATCGTGAATGTGACGATTTTCATGATGGGCCGGCGCAAAAAGAAGGCGGCCCGGGACAAGGGATAGGCAAAGATGATGGTCATCAGGACGTTGACCAATGTGCCCGTTGTGACAATCCACAGGGTATTTCCATAGCTGTCCCAGAAATTCTTGTTTTGCGTTACCAGGCGGTACGCGCCGAATTGAATTCCTTTTGGGATAAGGAAAATTTCCCGCTTTGAAACGGCCAGCGGATCGCTCAGCGACATGGCGATGACATGGACAAACGGCGTCAGAGTGACAATCACCGCAAATATGCCAATGCCATACACCAGCCAATCCCCCAGTAAGCCGCCCGCGGATTTTTTAAGGAATCGCCTTTTCGTGCTTTGCATATTGATCCCCCTTACCACAGGCTGATATCGCTGATGCGGCGGCTCACCGTATTGACGGTGATCAGCAGCGCCATATTTATGACTGAGTTGAACAAGCCCACCGCTGTGGCAAAGCTAAACTGGCCGTTGACAATGCCGCGACGATACACATAGGTGGATATGACGTCCGCCACATCGTAAGTGGCGGGGGTATACATGAGGATAATCTTTTCATAGCCGACGCTCATGGTTCGCCCCAGCTGCATGATCAGGAGGATTACCAACGTTGGCAAAATGCCGGGAAGGGAGACATGAACCGTCTGCTGCCATCGATTTGCCCCGTCCATGCGGGCGGCTTCGTACAGCGCGGGATCAATGCTGGTCAGCGCCGCCAGATAGATGATGGAGTTCCAGCCAAAGCTCTCCCAGACGCCGGAGCCGATATAGAGCGGGCGGAACCACTTGGGCGTTCCAAAGAAGTTGATGGCGTTTCCGCCTGATGAGCGAATGAGGTGGTTGACAACCCCGTCATTGGCATCCAGCATCGTTTGCATCATGCCCACGATGACGACGACCGAGATAAAGTGGGGCAAATAGGAGACCGTCTGCACAACCCGCTTGAACCGATGGCCGCGCATTTCATGGAGCGTTAGCGCGAATAAAATGGGGATAGGGAAACCGAAGATGAGGTTATAGACGCTGATGATCAGCGTATTGGAGAGCAGCCGGCCAAAATAATAAGAGCCAAAGAACTCCTGAAACCATTTCAGTCCTACCCAAGGCGCGACAAATATCGACGATGTGCCGCCCTTGAAATTCTTAAAGGCGATCACAATGCCATACATGGGCCCGTAATGAAAGATAATATAATAGGCAAGCCCAGGCACCAACAACAGCAAAAGATACTTTTCCTGTACAATTCTCGGCCAGAGGTTCTGGCGGTGCGTCATTGGCTTCCTCGGCGCCGGATTCTCGGTCATGCACAACGCCCCCTGTTTTAGGGTAACAAGAAAACAAACGCGGTAAAACGGGAATGGGGCTGTTGCTGAAAGAGAGCGACAAGGAACAAACCTCAGGCATCTCTTCTTTCAAAGCAGCCCCATGGTTCAAGGCACAAGCGCCAAGAACCCCTATTGCCTACTTGCCATAGTAACGGTCCAGCTGATCCTGATAGATCCGCGTCAGTTCATCGCCACCCATGGACTTGATCGTGTTGATGAAGTTGTCAAATTCATCCAGGGATGCCTGGTTGGTGATGAACTTCTCGATCATTTCATTTTGATACGTCTCAATGTCCGCGTTCAGCGAGGCGATGCGCTCAATTTCCTCGCTCGTACCCATCACCTGCGGGAAGGGGGCGATCATGTAGTCCCTGAGAATGGCGCCTTCATCCGCCGCCTGCTTGCTGACCATCATGCGGTAGAATTCCTCGGTGCGGTTGGAGAACTGGGCGGGGAAAGCGCCGAGAGAACGAAGGGCGGTACCGATGGAAAGGCCGTCCGGGTTCTTGCCGATATAATCCACCCAGACCTTGTTGCCGTCGGCGTCCAGGGTATATGTCAGGTCCTCCAGCCCATAGAGCATGACATCGCGGCCCTCGTCAGAGCCATAAATGTAGTCAAGCCACTTGATGGCCAATTCAGGATTCTCGCAGTCCCGGGTGATGCCGTAGCAGAAGCCGGTGAGTGCCCGCCGGATCATGCGGATGTTGCCGTTCGCGTCAGGCGGGGAGAGCACAAGGTGATACTCGGCTGTCCCGCTGTTGGGGTTGCCGGCGAGCTTGGCGGTGCCTCCCCAAAGCTCTGTTTTCGCGGCAAAATGGGCGGAGGCGCCAATGATGTCCTTGGCAAACATGGCGTCCAGCTTTGGCTCATCGTTTGTCTTGAACTGGGGATCCATGATGCCTTCGACGTAGAGCTTGTTCAGGAACGTGAGGAAATCCTTAAAGCCCGGTTCTTCGAACTGGTTGACGGCAACGCCGTCCACGTCAATGTATTTGTTTGCCGCGGATACGGGCGCCGCCAGGCCGAAAGCGGTGGCCAGGTACCCGTATTCGCCGAGGCCGCCAAAAGACGCGATGCCGATTTCATCCGCCATGCCATTGCCATTGGGGTCGCTTTCCTTGAAAGCCTTCAGGACGGTGTACCATTCGTCTATGGTGGCCGGAATGGTCAGGCCAAGCTGGTCAAGCCAGTCGGTGCGCAGGATTAAGCCCTTGACCTCGACCTTATTGCCGCCATCAAAGTTCTGGGCGATGTGATAGATGTGCCCATCCGGGGCGGTGAAGGCGCTGCCAAGCTCCGGCATGTCCTCATAGATTAGCTTGGTGAGGTTCGGCGCATGTTCCTTGATGAGATCCTCCAGGGGGATCAAAACGCCCTGCTGGGCATAGTTAAAAACCTCGCCCTTATTGCTGTAGGAGTTGGGGATTTGCACGATGTCCGGCAGGTCCACGCCCGCGGCGAGCCGCACGCGCATGACCTCATCATACTGGCTTGGGACGACTACATCCCACTCGATCTGAAGGCCCGTGCGCTCTTCAATCCATTCCAGCACAGGCAGTGGATCCGCGTAGCTGGCGGCGGCGTAGTAGTTATCATAGACGGCGACGACCAGCTTGTCCTTGCCGTATTCGGCAAAAGGCAACTCAATCGGTTCATTGGCCGCCAGAGCTGTCGAGCCGAGCAGCATCAGCAGGGCAACAGTCAAACAAAGTCCTCTTTTCATGCGAAGAACCCCTTTCGTTTCTATAATGCGAATGTGATTTGGAAACCATTGGGCATGAAGCTGCGCGCGGCTTCACGCTTTCTTTTCGTCAACTGTAACAGGCCAGAAGCGTGGCGTAAAGCGATAATAATTGAGGAACGACGAAAAAGTATTCCACTTGCATAAAAAAGAACGGACAAAAATTGCTGACCGCATAGTTTTTTACAGTATTTTGAGTCTGTACCCATACGCTGCCTAGCCGTCTTCGCTATGTACCCGGCTGGGCACATGGCCTTCATATTTTTTAAACAGCCTGCGGAATGTGGCGTCGCTAGCAAACCCTGTCGCTGAGGCGACTTCTTTTATCGACAGAGGATCTTCCCGCAATAGCTTTTTGGCGGCATTGATTCTCTTTCGGTTTACATAATCGAGATATCCGACGCCCATCTGTTCCTTAAAATAGCGGCTGAGGTAGGTGGGCGCCATATGGAAGAAATCGGCTGTCATCGCCAGGCTCAGCTGTGGATCATATAAGCGCTCATCGATGTAGGCAATCAGCGTCTCCATATATTCCTGCTTGCGGCGGGCGTTCTGCTGTGCATGATACTCGGCGGCTTTCGTGAGTAGCTGGCGGGCAAAGGCAAGGAGAACCTCCGGCTGGTCGTCCTGGGGGAAGGCTATTCCCTGAAGCGACGCGGACAAGGAATCCTTGCCATCATCGGTCTTCATGACCAGCAGGTCGATGGCGAGGGCCCATTTCTCCGCCGTATAGTGGGTCAATTTCTCTCGGTTGCGCGCAAGCGATTGATCGAAAAGGGCAACCGCCTCCATGTGCTTGCCTTCACGCACGGCGTCGCTGATTTGCCGTTCGGCCTGGGCGGAGAGCAACGGAGTATGATCCTGTGCGGGCATATTCCGGTAGAACAGCGCCTGCCTTGTCTGGGCCATTCTATGCTTGCGCACCATCATGACCTCCTCCAGAGCGGTCGGAAGTTCCGCGATGCTCATGTGCGCGTCCGAGAAGCACAGCCCGTTCCCCTCCTCGGGCAATGCCATGGCCCATGGCGCCAATGGGAGATCTCCATGGTTGATCACCAGGATGGGCAGGCCCTTTTGCTGTACGGTATACGCTTTCATTCCTGCCTGTTCCGCGGCGGAAGCGGCTTTGGGGATAAGGGCTTCGTACCCGCGGGTGGGAACGCATAGGCTAAAGCATGGATAGGGCATGGGCAAATCAAGCATCATCAGCATGTCCCGGCCTGTCGCCGGATGAAAGGACGCGTCGCCCTCCAGGAGATGGGAGAGTGCCGCATATTGCAGCAGCCGGCGGTTTGAGTCGATCTGCTGGCGCAGCGCGTCCTGCTGTGACATCATGTTGGTAAGCAGCCATTCAATCTGGGCCATTTCCCCATGCTTTTTCTCGTCCTGGGGCGCCAGATAGACGCTGAGGGTGCGAAAAATTCGCTGCAAAGGTCGATAGTTGATATGGGCAAGCTCCAGGGACAGGCCGCAGCCGACGAGCAGCATGACGGCCAGGATCACCGCGATTGCTCGGTTCAGCTGGTGTACCTGGGCATAAATCTCATTCTGCGGCAATAGCACCGTATACCGCCAGTGAGATTGAGGGGAGACAAGGCCCATCACGCGATAGCGCTCACCTGACTCGGACGTGAACGCGCGGCCTTCGTTTGGCTCAATCACATAGTCCAGGGCATCCTTTGGGTTATCCTCACCGGCGTACACATGGAGCGGCCTTCCCTCTTGGTCAGAAACCGCCGCGATCGTTCCCGGAAACAGGGCCAAATCAGAAAAATACGAATCCAGCTTCTGGCTGTCTATCCAAAAAAGCAAGGATACGAGCGCTTGTCCCTTGGCGTTTCGCGTGGCTGTGCGCACACATGCCAAGCCGGTCCTGGCGTTGCCAAAAATGCTCAGGTTGGCGTTTCGTATAAAAACCTCCGAGCTGCCCTTGGAAAACAGCTCCATCCACGTCTCGTAGGTCATGGAAGCGATGTGGAATTCATCATCGAAGAACCAGTCAAGATTCCAAAGCCCCAATTTAGTGATCGCTACTTTTTTAGTCGGAAAACAGATGGCAATATCGCTGTAAAGCCGGTTGTTCATGCTGATGAAAATGAGGGAACTGCGGTAGTTCTGCAAATCTATGGCGCTGATGCGGCCATAGTCAATCCGATTCCCCTGCATATAGGTAAGGCGCTTGATGAGGGGATCGCCGCTGATGAGGGTAACCACGCTGGCGAGGCTGGCGATGTCGGCATCCAAACGGTCGGCCACGTTTTTAAGCACGGTGGCGTAAGAATCCTCCGTGTTTTGGGTTACCGTATTGGATGCCCATGACCCGCCGATGATCCCCAGGAGGCCCAAGGGCAAAAGAAAGATGACCAGGCATGTGATAAACAGCCGAAAACGCATGGTTCCTTTTTTCATGGGCTTCATCTCATTTTCACTGCGTGTTGGAAGACGGGGGTATGAAGATCCTTAAAGATCACTATATAGTGAACATTGTACAGGTATTGAAACGTGAAGTAAAGCCATTGTGGAAAACACAAGTGTGGAACATTCCGCATGGCTTCGCCATGCGCTTTTGCATGCCAAACAAAGCGTGAGTTTAGCGCTCGATAGGCGTGTGATGGCCTTGAGTGATTTCGCTAATTTGCTTGTGTTGACTGGGCTTTCGGAAGGGATGGCTTGTATGGCGTCTTGTTGGGTGAATCATCAAAAGGAGGCTGCTCATTGATGCCGAAAGCGGCCTGGAACCCACGCCATAACAGGCTGTATGCAACCGCGCATAACTTGCGGCTTATGGGGAAGTGGTATCGCGGTGCCTTCTCGCGGCGCTTCGCGGGCATCCGGGATACCGGGGGATTCACTTCGCTTCCGGTGTTTGTATCCAGGTTGTCGCTCAGACAGAACATTGCGACTTACCTCCATTTATATGCCGTATCGCTATTTCTTGTGGGCCATTCTTCGGTTATTTCCAAGCGCCGCCAATGCTCTCAAGGATTGCGATGCTAGTTGCCTTCATTTGTGTCAAGGACGCTTGAACGCGGGCAAGCTCGGCGCGAAGCGTTGAATTCTCCGCTTCAAGCTGAGAAATACGATCCGTTAAAGCTGTGTCGCTCATGACCTGATTATGAAGCAGCCGCATGCCATCCGTGCTGAACGCTTCGCTTTTCCCATATTCTGTTTTCTTCTTGCTTTCATTAATCCACTTGTAGAGGGTTTGGGCGGAAATGTTTATTTCCTCGCTGGCTTTTTTTACGCCTACTTGAGACACCCGGGTTAAGGCTTCCTCTTTTTTTTCGTTGGAATACTTGGTCATTCTCAGCTCTCCTTATTGATATCGTAGTTAAAAAGATACCCCGTTGCCACAATGATAATACACCAATTATTTAAGATTAGCAATAGCTTTGATTAAAAAATTTAATCAGTTTGTAACTTAACGCGTAACAAACAAGATTGCAATATATAGCAAATCGCGTGTTGAGGTAATGGGGTTGGCGACGAATGATCCGTGGAACGGGTGGAAAAAGAAGAAAGATAGAAGTATGTATGGGTCTCTTTGTTTATTGCTGAATCTTGCCGCCATAAGCCGCTGCCAGATACGAAAGGGGCTGTCGTGATAGGGAGGAACGCCGGGACGCTGTTCCGGACCCTGCCAAAGGACCTTCGGCCCTTTGGAATCCTATCATTTTCATCTCACGATGGGTGGTATTTTAACAAGAAAAACAACCGCCCGCAGGCGAAGATGGGATCCTTAAGGCAACACCGCACAGAAGCAAAATAGCACACGAGGTGGTATAATAAGGCTATGAATAAACAGATAACGCTGAGTGCGCTGACGGATGAACTAGCGCGAGCAAAGACGCATAAGAAAGATTTCTTGTTGCAGATCGGGCGGATTGTGCCGTGGGGCGAATGGATACGAATGATCGAGCCACGCTACTATTACTCCGGCATCGAAAAGTCGGAAGAGATGCGCGAGAGATTTTTTCGCCCAGCAAGGAGCTGGAACGAGGCGTAGCAGCGCTACGCCGAGTGAAGGGCGACGCCACTGGACGGAAAAAGATCCGTGCCAAATTCCGAATATTTGGTGCCGGAGTAATATAAAGGCGAACGTGGGAACAAGCCGTTCGAGCTTGAATTGATGCTGCGACTGTATGTGCTGCAAAATCTG
>JAVBOX010000064.1:0-29997 GCA_031550095.1 Eubacteriales bacterium | reverse complement strand
ATACCGCTTCCTCCTCGTTTGGTCGTTATTGCAGTGATCCCAAGCCGCTTCCTAAAAATCGATGAGGATCAATTGGTGCAAATCCAAGTATGGCAAGGTAAACCTTGTTATGCTGCCATGGTTCTCATATGGAAGCGTCTGGCCGTCCCAGAGCGACACAGCGCGAACCGGCCGATTCCCATGAATGGTGACATGAATATTATAGATGGGCAGCCCTTCCTCCGCCATCGTCCCGCCCACCGTAGGCAGCATTCTCTTTTGGCTCACCGCATAGTTCAGTAGGTGGAGCAGATAGCGCCCATTTTGGATATAGCATGCGCTTTCCACACATCCGGGAGCGTCTACTTCGATGGGCGGCGTCCCCCCGCACCAGCGGAGAGCCCCTATGAATATCTTCAGCAGTTCCGGCGCCCCATAAATGCCATACACCCGGGTCAGAGCGCTGGCGACATATACGCTTCGCCCTTTACCATAGACGTTTGCTACCATTCCCGGTTCCAGCCTATCCATGCCGGGAGCTACGTCTTGGGCATAAGTAAACACGCGGACTTCCTCCACGACTTCGGTGACGGGGTTTTCCGCCATGGCGACAACCTCAGCGTCTTCTCGCAGAGCGATTTTCACTGGGAAATCCTCGCGGAGCAAGAGATGCAACCGCGTATCCACTCCGCCGGCCGCCTCGTGATCCAAAGCTCGCAGATAGGAGAGCCGGTAGTTCATTACCCCTCGATAGTCAATGCCCAACGCATCCGCAAGGGCAAAGTTACCCCGATAGTTTCCCATTTCATCATGAAGCCCGACATCTCCAAGGGCTAAAAGCCCACCTCCCTGACGCACATAAGCTCGAAGGAGTTCCGCTTGCTCATCGGAAAGGACGCACGCTTCAGCCAAAACAACCACCTTATACCGGGATAACCGCTCGGCCGTAAAGTTGGACTCGCAAAAGACTTCATAGGGCAAATGCGCCTCCATGAGGGCTTTCACAGTGCCTTGGAATCCATTGCTGTAACGGCGTTCCCGAGGATGCGACAAATCCACCCGAAGCGCACTGGACGCCGAATAGAACACCCCGGCAAAGTGGACCTGGCCATCGTAATCAAAAAAGGCTTCTTTTTGCTGCATTTCCCGATATACTTCGGCAATCCGCTCCACAGCCACTGGGTCGACCGTTCCATCGGGATAAATGTTGTCAATCAGGAATGGACAACCCCCATTGATGACTACCGCGTAGCTTGCCAAGGCAATTTCTCGTATTGGCTGGCATTGGTAATCCCGGTCATAAGGAAAGCGGCCCATTTGCATCCATACCGGCTTATCCGTCATCCCTCTAAACGCCTTGGTATAGTACGCATTTTGCCATATCTGATCCGAGTACCGGGCCACATCGTCTCCTTGCATGTTTCCCCAGCAGGCAATGTTGGTCACCACATCATCGTAATCAAACAGGCGCTCATATGCCTCTCCGGTCTCCCACTCGCTACCCCTACGAAGCGCGAAAGCATTGTGCGTAAAGATCAGCGAGGACCGCACAGCCTTTACCGCCGAAACAATATCCCGCATCAGGTCTTCAATGCTCTGGAACCTAAACGCTGTAAACCTTCGCCATTCAGCCGTATAGGCAGGAATCCCCGTGGGCATTTCCATGCCATAACGCTCCCGGTAAAGCCTGCGGCAATAAGAGCAATAGCACGTCACATGATGATTCGGGCCGGAAGCGTACTCCAGCATGTCCAAAAGCCACCCATCGATGGGATACATTTGTGTGATCTCCACCATACGGCGGATCACATGATCCCGATAAGGGCTATTGGGGCATAGATCGAAGAAGTGGCCTTGCATCAGATCATTGCCCTGGGCATCTTTTTGCCGCCAATCGGGATTTCGATCCCATAGCCACCGATCCTGATAACAGTAGTAAGCAAAGAACTTTTTCCCCCGGCGTTGAAGGGCTTGGCAGTATTCGCCGATATGGTCCCTGCCCGGCGCTAGGTTTACATGCTTATGTCCTAACTCGGTCGGAAAAAAGCTGACGCCGAAGTGATCCTGAGTAAACCCCTGGAAAGTAAACCCAACGGAGGCGCCCGTCTTATCCACGATCTCCGCGACGGCTTCCGCGTCAAACCGTTTGATGCTCTCCGAATACCATTCGGGAGCCCAGTTGTTTACACCGATGATCTTATAAAACCTCTGATGCCATTGCGCTGCTTGGGTATCCATGGGTCGTTCTCCTCTCCCCGTATCAAGGCATGCGTTATTGTATACGTTTTTGTATACATATAATAATAAAAAAATTAGAATTCTTTCGCGGCGTCAATAGCCCGGCCCAGCACCTCGTCGCCTGTCACGGCAGGCACCCAGATGGCAAACATTTTCATCGTTTCGTCGCTTTCGTTGATTTGCTGGTGGACAAGACCTGCTGTGGCGATAATGAGGCTATCGGCTTGAATATCGACAAGTTCCTCACCGATAACCGCCTTTCCATATCCGGACGCGATATAGAGGATTTCCGTCCCGGGGTGGGTATGCAGGTCATTTTTGGAATGAGGGTCAATGATACCCATGGTTAAACTAATTTCGGCAATCTCGGGCATCGTCTCTGGGGTCATGATGATTTTGATGGACCTTCCGAATGGAGCGCAGATTCGGGTTACGGGCAATTTCCGTATGTCGATATGTGGCATATCCAACCTCCTCAAAGTTACTTGCCAGGGAAAAGCGGATCTCACGTCCGCTCAGAGAACCTCCATTACTTCCCGTCGGATTCTGCGCCAGTGCTTTTCCGTCACTTCCCGCGCCGCTTCCGCGTCACCTTGTTGCAGGCAAGTCAGCGTATCCCTATGATCCTTGGTGGACTTTCGTTTGTCCAGACGCACACGAGTAACCAGCATCCGCGTGTAGTATATATTGCCGCTAACGCTTTTCAGGGCATTCTTGATGATTTGGTTTCCGCTCAGGTCCCAAAGAACATTGTGATAGTCGTAATCCGCTTCTATCCACGCGTCAATGTCGCCGTCCTCATTGGCCCTCTCCATGCGTTCCACGCAAGCCGTAAGCCCGGATAGATCCATATCGCCAATATTTGCCGCCAGCAGCCAAACCAATTTGCCTTCCAACGCCTCGGCATATTCATAAGCCTGACGGATTTCATCACGGGTAAACTGTTTGACGACGACGCCTTTCCTTGGAATGCTCTCCAACAAACCCTCTGAGCAAAGCCGAAGAATCGCCTCGCGTACGGGAGTTCTGCTCATAGCCAACCGTTTAGCCAATTCCGTTTCCGTGAGCGGATATCCGGCAAGGAAGGACCCATTGATAATAGAATCACGCAATTCCATATAAGCTTTATCCGCTTGGGTTGAATTGCTCAAACACATCCCACATTTCTGCGTACTATATTGTATACAATATAGCATACACATTTCTGTTTGTCAATATGACAAAGCGGATCCAAACCAATCCGCTTTGCCATTCTCATACCGCAAAATCATCCAATACTATTACTCCGGCATCGAAAAGTCGGAAGAGAGGCACGAGAGATTTTTTTCGTCCAGCAAGGAGCTGGAACGAGGCACAGCAACGCTACGCTAAGGCGACACCGCACAAAGGAGCGTTGCTGGCATTGCGAGAGATTTTCGCGCTGATCAAGGAGCCTGGAGGAAGCCGTAGCGGCGCTACGGCGACCGCAAGAGCGACACAGAGCAGCACGAAAAGATCCGCAAAGACGGCGTGCGCGATTGTGCGGTGTTGCCCTAAGCGAAAGGCGACGCCGCTAGACGGAAAAAGATCCGTGCCTAATTCCGAATATTCGGTGCTGGAGTAATAGTTTGTGCCCTCCCTAGCGCAAGTTGGTATAAATGGGTAGCGCTTTCCTAGCGCCGCCAGATCAAGCCGGAGTCTATCTGGCCAATATCGGGCGATCCGGTGTGCGCCATGGCGCCCGCCAACTCCCGTGTCATCTGCTCAAGCCACTTGCCCGCGCCATCCGCGCCGCTTTCCTTGAGGGGCTCAAGAATCGCCCGGCCAACACACGCCGCTGTGGCACCCAGGGCAAGCGCCTTGAACACATCATATCCGGAGGAAATGCCACAGTCCACAAAAACGGGCATCTTATCGCCAACCGCCGCCACAATTTTGGGCAAAACCATCAAAGGCGGAATGGCGTATTTCATGATGCCATGATGATGGGATACGACGATGCCCTCCACCCCTGCTTCGGCGCACTTAACGGCATCCTGTGCGCTCAGAACGCCTTTCACGATAAAGGGCAGGCTCGTGGCTTGAACCAGCGCCTTAAGCTCCACCAAGGTTTTGGGCTCCATTTGGTCGCCACGAATGTTGTCATACTCCCCGGCGCCGTTGAAGCTATGGTCGATGTCCATGCCGACTGCCAAAGCTCCAGCCTGCTTGGCATGCTCCATCTTCTTGAGGATCCGCTCGTTATCCCGATATGGCTTGATGATCTTGATGGTAGCCGCGCCGGTGGCGATGATCCGCTCCAGCTCCTCCTCGCTGCCCATGCCGGCCCAGTTCACGGCGTTTTTGTTCTTGGCCGCCCGGGCAATCTCAACCATGCCGTCGTCATGATAACGAAACTTGTCCAAATGAGAAAACGCCGCGATCATCACCGGTGTATCGAAGCTCTTGCCGAACAGCGAAAGCTTTGTGGAGGGCAGCACATTGTCCAGATGGCGCATTTCAATGAGGAGGGAGTCCAGATATTCCCTGGTAATCTCGTTGGCGTCACCTGGGTGAGGGCTGCTTTTAGGGCTTTGATCCATTGGTTGTACTCCTTTACACCGCCACAGCCGGGGCTTGCTTATTTCTCATCGCGGAGCAGCAAACCCCAGGGACAGTAAATTTTTTCCATTATACAACCCTCATCCGCCAAAGTCCATCCATGGAAACAGAGGCATCGTTAGCTTTCATGTTTTCTCCGCATGATCATTCCACGCGCACGCAGGGGATGGAATAGCTCATTTCATAACCCCCAATAAAGATTGTGGTCACATACAGCGTGAGCATCCCATCGGCGTAGGCGTATGTGCCTTCACAGGTGGCGATTTTAGACTTGTTGTCTGCCGGTATATCCACGCTAAAGCTTTCCGACGTGGCGGTTAACGTCATCTCATAGCTTTCCGAATAGGTACCCTGGGCAAAACTGTACTGGCCCGAGCCATCTTCCCGGATGGTGAATGACAGGTCAATGCCATTGGCGCCGCCCTTCCAGTCACCAACGTATTCAGCGGGAATACCGGCATCTTCAACAAATTCAAGCGTCATATCCTCAATTTTGCCGTCCTTCGGGATTCCCACATAAAGCGTCAGCACCGATGCGGTGCTTTGCGACGTCGCGGCCCCAGGCGCATAGAAGTTCCCTTCCGCGTCCATGAGCCTTGCCTGATTATACAGCATCGCGCCAAGATCCTCAGAATCCATGACTTCAGAAGGAACCTTGAATTCAATGCCAATGGCCCGATGGTCCTCCGGCATCCCGGCGGGAGCGAACATGGGCTTTTCGTTGATCTCATGGATCGTAAGGGTATATCCGTTCCACACATAGTCCCCTTCGACCGCCGCCTGGGCCGACGCGAAAAAGATGATTCCCATCAGCACCAGAAGAAGGGTGGAGAAAATCTTGCGCATAACAATGCCTCCAATCAATTGATAAACACGCTTTACCATGCTTTCAACCCTATTTTGCCAAAATGCCGGGGCATTTAGGCGAGCAAATTGCACAGACCCAGTATTTTTCCTCCGGGGTGTGCATAAATGACCGGGGCTACTGGAGCGGTCGGTGCAGCCGTTTATTCCAAACCGGGCAGCGCCGGGGTGTTGAAAGCGTCTGGTGCGCCTTCTCATAGTAAGAGCAGCATAATCTTCATAAGCCATCTTCTTCTGGCGTCCTGCATTCCAACATGCTATAATAAGTCGCTATTGTGGGTAGGAGGCGGCTGGCATGTGGGAAATGATCGCGTTCGTCCTTCTCTGCGGTTGGTTGGCTACGGAAAAGCTGCTGAACGACCGCGCTTTATCGTCCTTTCACGCCGTGATCCACGTCAACGGTATCCGTGGCAAGACATCCACCTGTCGGCTGGTGGACGCCGCGCTGCGCAAGCGGTACCGGGTGTTCACCAAGACCACGGGAACGGATTCCCGCGTCATAGACGTGGCTGGCGTGGACAAGCCCCTCAGGCGATTGGGCCCACCCAATATTTTGGAGCAGCTGAAAATTATCCGCCGTGCGCGCCGTGAAGGGGCCCAGGTGCTCATTTTAGAATGCATGGCCGTTCGACCTGAGCTTCAACGCGTATGCCAGCAGATGATCGTCAAGAGCACCCATTCGGTGATCACCAACGCCCGGCTGGATCATGTGCTGGAAATGGGTGAAACCCAAGCGGAAATCACGGAGGCTTTGGCGGCTGTCACACCGAAAAACGGTTTTCTCTTTACCGGAGAAGAGCCCCCCTGCGCCGTTTTTCCGGCACGGTGCGCCCAGCTTGGCAGCACTCATGTCCACTGCGCCGAAGATCCCATCGGTCAGGAGAATTACGGGATTGCTCGGGCTGTCGCCCATTCTCTTGGGATAAGCGACGATGAAATCGAAGCGGGTTTCGCGCAAGTACAACGGGATTTTGGCGCAAGCCAAATGTACTCCCTCCGGAACGGCCAAGGCAAATCATTTTTATTCTATAATCTTTTCTCAGTCAATGATCCTGAATCAACGCTGCGGCTCTTGACGCGGCTTATGGATGCCCACCCTCAGGCCGCTTTTCTCTACAACAACCGCTTGGATCGCCCGGACCGGGCGCTTCTATTCGCCAAGCATTTTTTTCCCTCTTTCCCCCGCGCAACCGTGTTTCTTCTCGGCGACAGCAAGCCCATCGCCCGGCGGCTCTTTCTTCAGGCGGCGCCGTCACTCAGCTTATGCCCTGTAAGGAAATGGCAGGATGCCGTTTCACAGATGTCAGGCACCTTGCTGGTGGGAATTGGGAACATCAAAGGAGGCGGGCACGCCATGATTGAGGCGTTGGATATGGAGGCACGGGCCCATGCGTGACATGATTTTCTGGGGTATATTGGTCAGTCTGGCCTTTACGGAACTCTCCGGCATTTCTCCCGGAGGCGTAATCGTGCCCGCGTACATCATGCTGTACATCCACGACCCGCTGCGCGTTATACTGACGCTGGCCATTTCCCTTGCGTGCATGGGCATCGTCCGCCTGCTTTCCCGGTATATGATTCTCTATGGGCGGCGGCGCTTTGCCGTGTATATGATGGTCGGCATTCTGCTCAAGCTCCTCCTGGGCATCATCTACACCGCGGCGCCCATCGGCGTATCCAATCTGTCACAGTCCATCGGTTTCCTGATTCCTGGGCTCATCGGCCGGGATGTGGAGCGCCAGGGCATCCTGCCCACCTTCGTGTCCATCGCCATCGTCTGCTGCCTCTTGTGGCTGCTGCGCATCGTATTGGGACGGGTCGCGCTATGAAAAAGCCCATTCGTCTATCCAGGCTGTTTTTTCTGTTGGCGGTGCTGTTGACCAGCGTATTGCTGTTGGAATGGACAAAAGTTCCCGCGGAGAAGGATCACGCGCCGCTCATGCGAGATGCCGCCAACCGGGCGCGGGTTGCCTTTGACGCTTTAAAAGAGGAGCGGCTGCGGCGAGGCTACCCCATCAACATTGGGGATGATCCCAATGAAACCGGTATGATCGGCGATATGTACACCGCCATCACCACAACGCTTGGCAGCTTGGAATCAAAGCGGTCCACCACCAATCCTAACTTCGCCGCCGCTGTGGTGGATATGCTTGTCTCGCTGAATTTGCGGCCGGGAGACCGGGTTGCCGCGAACCTCTCGGGTTCCTTCCCCTGCGCCAACATCTCCGTTCTCTGCGCGATGGATGCCATGGGGCTGGAGGGCGCCGCCATTCCATCCGTCGGCGCTTCCACTTACGGGGCTAATTTGCCCGAGCTCACTTTCCCGGACATGGAGTCCTTTTTGGTTTCAAAGGGATTGGTGACCAACCGGACTTCCGCTTTTTCCATGGGGGGAGATCATGATCTTGGATTGGAGTTCCCTGAGGATTTACGAGAAGAGATTGTGCTGCGTTTGACGGGTTTGGGATATGAGCTTCTTTCCTACGCCGACTTGAATGAAAACATCGAGGAGCGCATCCGGCGCTTTTCCCAGGAAGGCTCTGTCCAGTGCTTTATCAATGTGGGAGGGAATCTCACCTCCTTTGGCGAGGGTTCTGGCATGACCACCATTTCCGGGGGAATCCAGACCTTCCTTCCGGAGGGTGAAAACGGCAATGGGTTGGTGCAGCGCTATCTGCGGGAAGGGGTGCCAGTACTCCATCTTCTGAACATGAAAGGGCTTATGGCTGACTGGGATTTGCCCTTTGACCCCATTCCGCTGCCTAAGGTTGGCCAGGGCGGCGTCTATTGGCATACCCAATATTCCCCTTGGCTCCTCGCGTCGGTTTGCCTCATCGATGCCGCCGCGTTGTTCATTTTTTTCGCGCCGCGAAAGCGGGGGCAAGCCAAACGGCAATTTGAAAAAAGATCCGGCGAGTAAACAAGCGCCTCTCCGGAAACTTACCGGAGGAGGCGCTTTTCGTCATTATGGTGGCGCTTTCCCAATCAAGGCGCTCCGCCCGTTGCGATAAAAGCGCACTGTCACTGGGTTGGCGTCAGTCGTAGTAAACCTGATCCTTTGGCGCGGCTTCCGGATCATGCAGATAAGTTCCCACGCCGTTTTCCATCATCTCTTCATAGGTCGGGATTCCTTCGATGATGATCGCCTGATCCGGATGCACCATGTTGTTGACCTGCACCAGGGTCATAAAGGTCTGCACATGGCGGGCGACCCGCTTATCGATGGGCCAGCCCTCTTCATCGATTGGGGCATAGAGCAGCTTATGCTCCCCGGCCTTCATGACAAAGCGGTCCTTTCCGGACATGAGCAGTTCCTCGTCCGTAATGCCGCGAATCCGGTCCAGCATGGGCTCCGCCACCTCAAACAGGTAGGAGGCGGCATCGGAATGATCGCCGATTTCCCGGTGGGTCAGGCCATGAAGGGCTTTGGGGGAGAACTCCATGCCGATGGGCACATCAAACGTCTGTGATGTGAGCATCATGGATGTCATCGCCGCCACCTCGTTGCCCTTTTCATGGGTGACGATGGTGTTTTCCACCGCATACTCCAGCTCCGCCTCATGGAAGTCCACGGTCATATTTACCTTTTCCGACCGGATCAGCTCCATGGCGGCATACGTGGTGCGCTCCGTCATCACGCCGGTCTCCCTTCCGGGCCAGTTTCGGTTGATGTTCCGAATGTCCATGTACGCCAGGTTCTGGCCGCTGGGGTAGTGGATATAGACCTCTGGATCGGGCCAGGAATCAAGGGGATTGGCGGACCGATCCCCATAGCGCCATGTTCTCTCCCCCCAGGGCGTTTCCACGTGGAAGAAGCGAGGATACGCTTCCCCTAGGCGGGTATTGGTGGAGGCGCTCGTGTTAATCCGGTTGATAACGATGACCTTCCCCTGGGTGACCTTTAAATTCTCAACAAAAAGATTGGACGCGATGATGCCGGCGGGCTCTTCCGGGTGGGATCCGCCGATGACAAGCACCGTTCCCCCCGGAACGCCGCTGTCATACACATAGACGTTGGCATCATTCACGCTGCCCGTGATCACGTCTGAATAGTCGCTGAGCTTTTTAACAGCGGTAATCCCCTCATTGACGACCACAGCTTCTTTATAAGTGCGATGTTCACGGAACAGCCATCCCGCCGTTACGATCAAGGCGGCGGCGACGAGGAGAACAAGCGCCTTAATGGATTTCAAATTCATCTGTCAAACCTCCTTACTTAAGGCGCAAAATTCGAAGGATAAAAGGGATCATGATTACGCCGTACAGGATTGCCTCCTGTACTTTGCGGGTCTTGATGAAGTTACGAACGATGGCAAACAGGAAAAAAGCGCTGATCAGATAATACAGTATCGTAACGATGGTATTGATAATCTGCGATATCATTCTCTTATCCTCCAATAACCATGCCGATTTCTTTGCTGAAGATCATCACAACGGTGCACAGCGCGAGGATAAACAGCATGGGAACCAAGGCCGTTTTCACAAATCCGCCGTAATACTTGCCTTGGTAATTCAGCTCCATCACAGCGGCCCTTCCCACAACGGCGGTCGGCGGCAAGCAGTCTCCCACAGGCCACATGACAGCCCAGCTGGCTAAGGCGATGACCGGATCAAAGCCCAGCATGTTAAACAGCATGATGAGCGGAACGCCAAACAATGGCGCGACGGCGTACTGGAGAACTCCCTCGGATACGGGGAGAATGAGCCATAGCGTGGCAAAGAGCACGGCAATGGGAAGGGTAACCACTTCCAGGGACAGGAGCCCCCGTGCGCCAGTGAGGGTCATGATTTGGCTCAAAACGCCCACAACGACCATGATGCCTACGAGGCCCAGCAGGTTCTTCACCGTAGTGCTCGCGACTTCGATGACCTTCAGCTTGATTGGGCTGATCAGAAGAACCGTCACAGCAGAAATCATGAACACCAGCGGCAGACCCAAGATGGGGAACGTGAACGGCAAAATTCTGCCCATAAGAATCAACCCAAACAACACGATAAAGGGAATCGCCGCGCGGAAGCCGTTCCATTTTTCAGGGGCTTCTGGCAAGTCGGCCAGGGCTTTATCCAAATCCACAGGTTTTCCCTTGCCCGCCAGATAAAAAGTAGCGAACAGCGCACCGATTATCGACATAATCGCCAGCGGCATGGCAAATCCCACGTAGGGCATGTTGGCGCCGGCGGCGGCCAGCATAGCCCATAGGTTGATGGGGGGGCAAGCCGCGCTCATGGCCGCCAAGATGAAAATCAGCGCGACCCGCCGATTCTCGGAAACGCCCATGGCGATAAGAACCGACCCCACCAGGGTGCCTACGGTCAAGACCGTTGTGGCGCCGGAACCGGTGATGGCACCGGGAATCAGCATAACAAAGGTGAGCAAAACCAGGCAGATGAGACGGTGCTTATAAAATGTCTTCACAATGAGCCGGACAATATACGCGACACCGCCTGACTCCTTATAGAGCGTCATGAAAAAGGTCGCCGTCAGAAACACGAGACAAACATCGAAGTATGTGGCGGATCCCTCCACCAAATGGCGGATGATCTCCGTAAAAGACAGGGGAGAACGAGCGTCCTCCCCCTTGGGAAGCAGGACATGGAAGACGATGGCCAAAATGGTTCCCACCAGCATGGACAGCTCCGTGCTCAACTTGAACTTCTTTGCCGCGGCAAACCCCACCACAATGACGAGAATGATCAGCAAAGAATGGACGAACATGGTCATTCTGTTAGCACCCTTTCAGCAATGCGTGCGGGGTTCCGATTTAGGCCCCACACGATGTTTTTTCTAAAGAACCGGACCGATTGCCAGGGCGTCCTTGACTTTTATGAGGGGCAACTCATGCTCCTCCGCGTACTTTGTGAAGAAGCCATCGCTGTCACTGTCTTCAATGACCAGAATCACATCGGCAAGCTCCATCACCGCATTGATGGACGCTTCATCGGAACTATCGGTCCGCCGGGCCATTCCCTCGATGTGAGCGCCGATAACCATCATGCCCGCCTCTTTCGCCGCGTTAATGACAGCAACGCACCGCTCGATTTCCATACCCACATCGGTGCCAGCGGCGCCCATGCCCTTCATGCTGGTGCCTGTGGTGACAATCAGGGTCTTGTATTCGCCATCGGCCGTAATGTCCGCCGCGGTCAGGTTGTTGTTGTTTGCCGCTTTCACGCCGGCCTGCATGGCGGACATGCTAAGCATGACCCCTCCAGGGCTCTGGCCGCAGGTGGTTACAATATAAGGCCCTTCAAGCTCGGGAATATCAGCAATAGGCGCCTCAGCGAGCGCCGCTGTTGTAAACAATGCCATAAGCAGAAGAACTGCGCAAATAACTTTTTTCATCATAATCTCCTTATAAGGGCTAACTTTGTCTGCAGGCCGCGGCAAGTTTGCAACGGCCTGCAGACGTCATACGAAATCGCTTATTTGTTGATTTCAGCCAGATCCTTCAGCGCGGTGCCGCCAAAGTCGACCTTCTCCAGATATTCCTTCGGGTAGCCGGGGGATGTCATTCCGCCTTCGTCATTGATCATGCCGCCGTCGTAGAACTTGCCAATGAGCTCCCAAGCGAAGTCCCACCAGCCCTGCTCGACCTTGTTCATGTTGTCGCAGGTCAGCTGCGTGAGGTATTCAACCCCCTTGGCCGGGTCTTCGTTGTAGAGGGCGATGGCCTCTTCCTCGACCTTTGCCTGTTCGGCAAAGAACACATCCTCAAAGCTGGCTTTCTTCTCGCGAATAATCGGGTACATGGCATCCCAGCGGAGGTTGGCCCAGTTGTTAACCAGGTTGAAGGCCCACCACGCGCTGTCGCGGTCAAAGGTATGGCGCAGGCCCTGTGTCCAAGGCTTTGGAATCTCCGTGACGCCGCAATAGATCGGGACATACACGGTGGTATCCGGGGAATCCTCACCAAACCACAGCACGCCGCCTACCGCGTCGGGCATCCAGGAACGGCTTTGGGAAACGAAGCTGTAGGAGCAGCGGAACATGGCGATGGCACGCTCCCAATCCTGGCCTTCGCGGCCTTCCGGCTTCTGATCCCTCTGGAGGGGCCAGCGGTTCGGACTGCCGAAGGGGCCGGCGGCCGCGTCGGTGGTCAGATCATAAGCGGTGCCTTCCAGGTGATCGCTGTAGATATCCATGATGTCCTTCACTGTCAGCTTCTTGTCCGCCTTAATGGAGAAGGGATACGCGCCGTATTCGTCCAGGATCGGGAATGTCTGGGAAGGCGCCAGCAGGCTGAACGCACGCCATTCGCGGCGAGCCTGATAGAAGGGGGCGCCATAGGGTTCGGGGTTAAAGATCTTGGCAAAGTCAAAGTCTTCACCCTGTTTCCACCAGCCCATCTGCTCGGGGAGAACCGTCAGATCCGTAGAAATCATGAAGTTGTCAGTGTCGTTGAAATCGATGACGCCGATGCGGGCGCGGTTGGCGCCGACGAACACCTCGTCATCAGGCAGTCGCTGGGCGGCCCAATGGGCGCCAGGGGTGGTGCTGTCCTTGTTCCACAGTGCGCCGCCGCCGCAAACTTCGAAGATCCAAACTTCCTTAGCGTCGCCTACGAGAAGCGTCTCGCCGCCATCGCCGTAGCCGTATTTTTCAGCAAGCTCGCCCATGACCTGGACGGCTTCCTTCGCCGTGGAGGCACGCTGAAGTCCCAGTTGCTCCAGATTGGCGATATAGAGCAAACCTTCGGGGCTGCCGACTTCCTCGCGGCCACTCCAGGTAAACTCGCCGATCATGACCTGTTTGTCATTCATGAAGGGATAGCCAATGTGGAAGTAGGTGTTGGTCTTGGCAGCCTGGGGAATCTCGCCAACCTTCTGGGGTTCCCTGTTGGGCCGGGTAGCCAGGCACAGATCCACATAGATATCCATCATGGTGCCTTCCGGATATTCACCGCCGGGAACGATCTGAATGCGCTGGTCATACCATCCGTCGCAGGTATGAGCGACCATGACGGAACCATCTTCCGTGGCACCGGCGCCCGCCGCGATGGGCGTGCAGGCAAAGGCCGACGTGGCGGTCATGACGAACACCAAAGCAATGATCAAAAAACCAAAATACTTTCCATGTCTCATTGGATTGTCCTCCTAATTTTTTGTGAAAAAAGCACTACAAAGAAAGTAAAACAACCAGCATTATACCTAACAGATCCCCCCTAATTGCGCGTGAATAAATTCACTGTGCTATATCTAGTGAAAATATACTAGCACTTTGCATGGGGGAAGTCAACACGGCTAGACGTCAATTTGCATAATAGACGCCGGAATCATGCATCGATGAAATGGTTATGCAAGCAGTCTTTCAAAAATTGTCAGTAGGGCTGAATTTTTGTCGATTTTGATGAATGTACTAAGAATTTGGGCATCCAAGGGAAAGCTGCCAACCTGTCGAAATCCATGGAAACGCGGTATACAGCCGAGCCGCCTACTTCTAGTATTTGACAAAAATGAGAAGAAAAAATGTCACACCGGCAGTTAGTGAAGCTAATTTGTTGTCTGAAATCAATTGACGTCTTCCACGACAAAGCGATAGAACGCCTCCGCTATCCGGCTTAGCATTCGCCGGGTATGCCGAACCAAATAAAGCCTGCGCATCATGCGCTCCCCTTCCAGGCGGAAAACCTTGAGCTTGCCAAGCCGCACATCCTCAGCGCAGGAGAGTTTCGAGAGAACCGCGATGCCAAGCCCTTGGGCAACGGCGTTTTTAATCGCGTCCGGATTATCCATCTGGGCGACGGTTTGCAAAGAATTGGGGGAAATCCTTCTTTTTTCCAGGTAGGCTTCCAACTCCCGACGCGTGCCAGAACCGGGTTCCCGGATGATGAAAGGGATCTTCAAAAGATCCTCGGAGTGAAGCGTCTCCCCACGCATCGCATCCCACGGGCATCCCTGTGGCGCGGCGACCACCAGCTCGTCCTCGACGAGCCCGTGATAGTTGAGCTTTGCATCCTTCAACACGGTGCCCGTCAGGCCAATTTCGGCTTTCCCCGCTAAAACTTCCTCCACAACCCCCGCGCTGTCCCTGCATGTCAAGGCAAAAACCACGGCGGGATGCTTTTCCCGAAAAGCAGCCGTCACCTGGGGCAGGACATGCTGGCAAGGCACGGTGGACGCTGCCACAGCAACTGTCCCGGAAAGCGCGGCACCATCAAGGCCGGAACAGGCGGCAATGGCATGATCCCGGAGAGAAAGCAGCTCCATGGCGTAGCCATACAGGGAGGTGCCCTTCTCGGTAAGGCACACCCCCTTCGCCGCGCGCATCATCAGGCAAATGCCCAGCTCGTCCTCCAGTGTCTTGATCTGTGCGCTGATGGTGGGCTGTGTCAAAAAAAGATGCTCGGCCGCCCGGGAGAAACTTCCAAACCGCGCGACCTGAACAAAGGCCTCCAACTGCTTAAAATCCACGTTGCCCTCCCGCGCTTGTTTTTTATTGGCCGGTTCTGTATAATATATTACTACGTTTCTTATCGAAACGCAAAACGCCCGAAGGGAGGTGCCCATCATGAAGGTACGGCTGACGCAGATGACCAAAAGCGCTGGTTGAGCGGCTAAATTAGGACCGGGCGTCCTATCAGAAATCGTCGGCAAGCTGCCAAAATTTAACGATGAGCGGCTTATCGTGGGTTTTGACACCAGCGATGACGCGTGCGTCTACAAGCTACGGGATGATCTTGCCGTTATCCAGACGGTTGATTTTTTCCCGCCTATGGTGGACGATCCATTCACATTTGGACAGATCGCCGCGGCAAACGCGTTGTCGGATATCTATGCCATGGGGGCCAGCCCAACCCTTGCGCTCAACCTTCTGTGCTTCCCAGCTTGCCTGGATCAAGCCATCATGGAGGACATCCTGCGGGGTGGCGCCGACAAGGTGAAAGAGGCAGGCGCCATCATCGCGGGGGGCCACTCCATCCGGGATGACGAGCCCAAGTATGGGCTTTGCGTCAGCGGATTTGCCCATCCCGACGCCATCTGGTCCAACGCGAAGGCCCGAGAAGGGGATATATTGCTTCTGACAAAACCTTTGGGCAGCGACATCAATAACACCGCCGCCAAGGCGGATGTCTTGACGGAAGAACAGTTCGCGCCCACCATTGAGGCCATGACAGCCCTCAACAAATACGCCCAAGGCGCGGCCAGCGGCGCGGAAATCCACGCTTGTACGGACATCACCGGTTTTGGCCTTGTCGGCCACGCCTGTGAAATGGCGGAGGCCAGCGGAAAAACCATCGAACTTTTCGCAAGCGCACTGCCACTTCTTCCCCACACCCTGGAAATGGCTGAGATGGGTATGATCCCCGGCGGAGCCTATCAGAACATGGACTTCATCGGAACCCGCGCATTCTTTTCCAAGAATGTCGCCCAGGCGCTGCGGGACATATGTTTCGATCCCCAGACCTCCGGCGGGCTGCTTTTGGCCATAGCGGAAAAGGACGCGGATTCGCTGACGAAAAGGCTTCAGGCGGTCTGTCCTCAAGCAACCGCGATAGGCAGAGTTCTTGGCAGAGGTGAAGCATCCGTTCGGATTCTGACATAATCAATTGAACAGCCAAGCAGAAAAGCGTCCTCCGCTCACAGCGAAAGGCGCTTTTTTCGATTTGGCGGGAGCATGTGGGAATCGAACCCACCCAAGCAGGATTAAGTGCTTATACTGGTTTTGAAGACCAGAGGGCACACCAGTTACCCATCTACTCCCAAGAAGGCTTTAATACTACCACATGGTTTATTTTTTTGCAAGCACGCGGGCGTCGCCATCCATTCGCGTCCAGCCAAGCCGGTCAAAGTGCTCAAGGAGCGGCAGGGCATATTTTCGTGACGCGCCGATCATGTCCCGAAACTGGGCAAGGGTGATCTGGCCATTCTCCCGGGCAAAGGTTTCCACCATCCTCCATGCTCTATCCACGGTGTCGCAGCGGAAAACCATCTGGGGGGCAACCATCGTCAGTGCGCCGGTATCCAGCATGGCATCCAAAACCCGCTTTGCGGCCGCTTTTTCCTTGGGAAACATGGCGATCAGTTCCTCCGGCGACGGCGGCGTGAACTCAGCCGCCGCAAACTGGGCCTCCATAGCATTAAGAAGCCGCCTGTCGCTTTCACTGTACCGAATGGTAAAGCCTTTTAGTGCGATTTTTAAGCCGCTCGCGGTGATAAGCCCGTCCTGCTCATAGAGGGCAAGCATCTTATCCGCCAGGGAAATCTCACGGCCAGGCATGAGGCGCCCGCGAAGCTCATCCCGCCGCATCCCCGCCTGCAGCGGATTAGCGGCATGATAATCCCGAAGAATCTTGGAAAGGCGGCGCCCCATGGTTTCCTTGAAATCAGACGCAATGGCCGTTTTGGCGGAAAGGCGGATCACGCTGCCATCGGCAATGAGGGCTTCCAGCTGGTCCCGAAAGGTTTCCCCATCCATGGCCAAAAACTTTTGAACCTCGGCCAACTGTGTGAACTTTGGGGAGGCATCCAGAATGGCCTGCAGGAGATTTTCCGAGGCGGAGCCGAACTCCCGCACGCTCAAAGCCTCCCGGACCCGCTCATCGTTCCTGCGGTGCTTCTTAGGGGACGCGTCCAGCACAATGCCGCCTCCCACCGTCTCAATGGGAGAGTAAAACCTCAAGATGAACCGGTCGCCCTTCTTGACGGCGATTTCCTCCGTGAACCGAAGCTGGGCGTAGGTCTCTTCGCCGGGTTCCAGGGCATCCATGCCCAGGAGCACCAGCTTGCAAAGCTCCTCCCTGGCCCCATGATAAAAGTGCATCCGGGAGCCATTCCGCAAGGTGCGCCTGCAATCCGAAAGAGCGCGGATCTTCACATCCAGCATCAGCGTATTCCGCATGGATCCCGGCACGGCGAGGGTATCCCCCCGCGCCACCTCGTCCCGCTTGGTGCCGGAAAGATTCACCGCCACCCGTTGCCCGGCCCAAGCGGTCTCCACATCCCGGGAGTGCACCTGCAGATTGCGGATGTTCCGGCGCAGGCCCGAGGGATAGATTTCCACCTCATCCCCTTCTGAAAGGGAACCCTCAATGAGTGTTCCCGTGATGACGGTGCCAAATCCTTCCACGGAGAACACCCGGTCCACGGGCACGCGGAAAGGCTGGGAAAGGTTATGATTGGCCGCCGCCTGCACCTTTTCGAAGATCATGGCCCGAAGGGATTCGATCCCCTGCCCCGTGTAGGAGGAGACAGCGATCATAGGCGCACGCCGCAAAAAGGTGTCCTGAACCGCCTTTGCGATGTCCTCCTTGACGATCTCGATCCAGTCCTCCTCCACCAGATCCGCCTTGGTGATGACGATGATGCCGTCCTGAATGTCCAGCAAGGAGAGAATGTCCAGGTGCTCCCGGGTCTGCGGCATGACGCCGTCATCCGCCGCCACGACAAGGAGCGCCAGATTGATGCCCCCTGCTCCCGAAAGCATGTTCTTGACAAACCGCTCATGCCCGGGCACATCCACAATGCCAACACGCTCCCCATCGGGCATGTCCAGCCACGCGAAACCAAGATCGATGGTGATTCCCCGCTTTTTTTCTTCCTTCAGGCGGTCCGTATCCATGCCGGTCAGGGCCTTGATCAGAAGCGTTTTGCCATGATCCACATGCCCCGCCGTGCCGATGATCGTATTTTTCATGCCTTTGCCTCCTCAATCCCATTCAGGCATGCCGCGATTTCCCGGAAGCATGATTCGTCCAGGGTCCGCACATCCAGCAGCAGCCGGTCCTTGGCAATGCGGCCGATGATAGGAGGCTCATGCCCCCTGAGGATGCTCTCCAGCCAATCCACTCCATGGGCTTTCGGGGCGATCGCCACCGCCGCCGACCGCAAGTCTAGGGCAGGCGCCGTACCCCCGCCAATCTGGCCCTTCTCCTCCACAACCGTTGGTGCCCATTTGGAAAAATCCAGCATGGCCGCGAGCCGTTCCGCCTTTGCCCAAAGGGAATCTAAGGGGTCCCTCAGCATGCGTAGAACCGGAATTTCCTTTTGGGCGCACTTTGGATCCCAGTACAGCGAAAGGGTCGCTTCCAGCGCCGCCAGGGTCATTTTATCCACCCGAAGCGCCCGGGCCAGGGGATGCTTCTTGAGCCTGCCAATGTATTTCGCCCCCCCCAGCAGGATGCCCGCCTGGGGACCTCCCAGAAGCTTATCGCCACTGAAACAGAGGATATCAACCCCCATCTTCACGTAGTCCGCAACGCACGGCTCATCTGGCGCCAGCATCCCTTCCATGGGCAGCAGATATCCTCCGCCCAGGTCATACAGCACGGGAATGCCCCTCTCTTTGCCGATGGCCACCATCTCCTCGAGGCTCACGTCCCGGGTAAACCCGATGATCCTGTAATTGCTGCTATGGGCTTTCAGGAGCGCACCTGTCTCCTGGCCAATGGCGGACTCATAGTCGGAAGGATGGGTGCGGTTGGTGGTGCCCACTTCCCGCAGGATTGCCCCGGACAAGGCCATGATATCAGGAATCCGGAAAGAGCCGCCAATTTCAACCAATTCACCCCGGGAGACGACGACCTCCGCGCCTTTGGCAAGGGCGGCAAGCATGAGGAGCACAGCGGCGGCGTTATTGTTCACCACCATGGCGTCCTCCGCGCCGGTAAGTGCGCAAAGGAGCTTTGCCACATGGTCGTGGCGGCTTCCGCGCTCCCCCGCCTTTGTGTTGTATTCAAGGGTGGAATAGCCTCTGGCGACCTCCGCCGCGCTCTGAACCGCCCTCTCCGCCAACGGCGCCCGACCAAGGTTCGTATGCAGCAGTATTCCGGTGGCGTTGATCACCCGGCGAAGGGAAGGAATCCGGGATCGCCGCGCTTCTTCCAGGACAAGCCCCGTGACCACCTCAATGCCCGGAACGGATTGGGTTTCTCCGGAAAAAATCGACTCCCGAAGCGCATCCAAAACCCTCCGGGCGGCGGTCAGCACACAAGCCCGTCCCCATTCCTCCCCGGCCAGAACAAGCCCGTCTTGGGCCAACAGCTCATCCACTTTCGGTATTTTTCTAAACAGCTCATTTTGCATGTTAAATGCTCACATCCTTGCAAATGATTCTCTTTTATTGTAACCGCTGGCAGAAAATAATCAAGATATTTTGCCGATGGGGGATTCTTTGCGAAAGCTATTTACAAAAGACGCCCGATGTGTTATGGTTTTAACAGAAAAGGTGCGGTCAATTTGTGCGCCGTCATACTTGGGATTGAAAACCGTGTGAGAGTCTATTTCATTAGACGCCGAAGGGGCAAATGTCCGGCAGGCCAGCCGAGATATGAAACTCTCAGGCCCAATAGCACGGGTTGGACCCACCCTGACGCACGTGTTACAGGGATATGGCATGGATCATTGCCATATCCCTGTTTAATTTTTACTTGCCAGAAGAGGCGTGTGATGGCTAATTTTAAGATCCTGACCAATAATCCGGCCGTATCCGGCGCGTACAGCGCTTCTGCCCAGTGGGTTAAGGGCGGTGTGGCCGAGGTATTCACTGCGGCCCGGGATGCCGTACACCTTGGCGCGGCGCTTATCAGCCACCCCTTGGCGGGAAGCCTTAAGCCGAACGAAAACCCATACAGGAGCGTATTGCTCTCCACAAGAAGAGGCCCTGTTGACCCGGATTCACTTAGAACAATGGAGGACGCCGTGGCTGTTTTTAAAAGGCTCCCAGTGAAAACACGGCGCTACAGCCCGCGTATCCTTCAGGATTTCTCCGTGATCGATCTGGATCTAGTTCATTCGGCCATGCAGGCTTTGCCAACGGCATACCACGAATAGTCAACGAAAAAGAGGAGGCACATCATGGCAACGGTCTATGACATTCTCATCATCGGCGGCGGGCCTGGAGGGCTTGCGGCGGGTATCTACGGCAGCCGCGCCAGGCTGAAAACCACCATTCTGGAGAAAGGCCGTCCGGGCGGGCAAGCCGCCACCACCATGGAGATGGAAAACTATCCGGGCTCCTTCCATGAGGTCACCGGTCCCGGGCTTATGAAGCAATTCGCCGAGCACGCCACCCATTTTGGCACAGAAATCCTCCGCGGCGCGGTGACGGATGTGGATTTCACCGGTCCCGTCAAAAAGGTTTTCACCAAGACAGGGGAAATCTATGAAGCCCGAAGCATCATTTTGGCCCCCGGCGCGGAACCTCGAACCCTCAACATAAAGGGCGAGGGCAAGCTCCGTGGAAAGGGCGTCTCCTATTGCGCCACCTGTGACGCCGACTTCTTCGAAGATCTGGATGTGGCGGTCATCGGCAACGGCGATGCGGCCATCGAGGAGGCCATGTACCTCACCCGCTTTGCCAATGAAGTGACGGTTATCGTCATTCATGACGAGGGCACATTGGACTGCAACAAGGCCAGCGCGGAAAAAGCTTTCGCGAACCCCAAGATGAAATGGGAATGGAACTCCGTCCTCGATGAAATCGTTGGGGATGAGCTGGTGGAAAAGATCGTCCTGAAGAACGTCAAAACAGGCAAGCTTCGCGAAAAAGAGGTAAACGGGGTGTTCTTCTTTGTCGGTACGGTTCCCAAGACAGACTTTCTCCAGGGCAAAGTGGAATTGGATCCACAGGGATATATTATTGCCAACGACCTGATGGAAACCAATGTCCCTGGCGTATACGCGGCGGGAGATGCCCGGACAAAATACCTCCGCCAAGTCATCACGGCCGCGGCCGACGGCGCCATTGCCGCAGTCGCGGCGGAAAAGTACCTGGACGAAATGGAGAGTTTCCGCCACCAGGTGCTGGATGTGAAAGAACCGGTGCTGCTCGCTTTTTGGGCGCCTCAGGTGGAGGAGAGCATCGCAGCCCTGGCCACCCTTGAAAACGCCGTCGCGGGCATATCCGGCGTAAAAGTAGCCAAGCTGGATACCTACCGCAACAAAAAAACATCCGCAACCTACCAGATCACGAAGGTTCCCACGGTTCTTTTGTTCACCGGCGGTGAGGTGAAAGGCCGCCTGGAAGGCGGCTTTACCCAGGAGGATATCAAAAACCTGCTTAAGCAAGCGTAAAGGAGGAAACAGAATGTTTGAGGTAAACAAGGAAAACTTTGACGCCGAAGTGCTTGGGCACAAGGGAGTCGTCTTTGTAGACTTCTGGAGCCCCAAGTGCGAACCTTGCATGGCGCTTATGCCCGATGTGGAAGCCTTTGTGGCGAAAAATGAAGGGCGCGCAAAGTTCTGCAGCCTGGACACAACGGGCAACAAGCGCTTAGCGATAGCCCAGAAGGTTATGGGGCAACCTACCTTTGTCTTCTACAAGGATGGAGAAAAAGCCTTTGTCTTTGAAAAGGACGCTATTGAGATGGCCGCAGTGCAGGCCAAGCTGGACGAACTTATAGGCTGAAGAGCTTGAAAGCGAGGGTTTAACATGCGGCTAGAAATAGGCAATATTTTTATCAAGGATGTCCAGTTCGCCGAAAAGACATCGGTGAAAAGCGGCGTGTTGTATGTAAATGAAGCGGAACTCATAAAGATCGCCGGCGACGACGAGCGGATCAAGTCCGTTGAGGTGTTTCTGGTTCGGCCTGGCGAATCCGTCCGCATCCTCCCGGTGAAGGACGTTGTAGAGCCCCGTGTCAAGGTCCAGGGCCCCGGCGGGATTTTCCCGGGGTTCCTGTCAGGAGTTGAGCAGGTCGGCAGCGGCCGGACCCATGTGCTCAAGGGCGCCGCGGTGGTTACGACGGGCAAAATCGTCGGCTTTCAGGAGGGCATCATCGACATGACAGGCCCTGGCGCCGACTACACGCCCTTCTCAAAAAATTGCAATGTTGTGGTAAAGGTAGAGCCCATCGACAGCCTCAATCAGCACGAGCACGAGGTGGTCGTCCGTCTGGCGGGCTTCCGCGCTGCCAACTATCTGGGCCAAAGCGGCAAGGACATGGCGCCTGACGAGATCAAGGCCTATGAGACCAAACCCCTTCTGGAGCAGGTGGCCCAATATCCGAACCTTCCCAAGGTGGTTTACGTGTATATGCTTCAAACCCAGGGACTTCTGCATAACACCTACTTTTACGGCGTGGATGTGAAACAGATTGTGCCCACATTCATCTATCCCACCGAAACCATGGACGGCGCCATCGTCAGCGGCAACTGCGTTTCCGCGTGCGACAAGAACCCCACCTATGTCCATGAAAACAGCCCTGTCGTGGCGGATCTCTATGAACAGCACGGCAAGACCATCAACTTCCTGGGCTGCGTAATCACCAATGAAAATGTCACCCTCATGGATAAGGAGCGTTCCTCAAACATGACCGCCAAGCTGGTGGAGTTCCTGGGAGCGGACGCCGTGATCATCTCCGAGGAAGGCTTTGGCAACCCGGATGCCGATTTGGTCATGAACTGCAACAAGATTGAGAAGCTGGGTGTCAAGTCCGTTCTGATCACGGACGAGTACGCGGGGCAAGACGGCGGTTCCCAGTCCCTGGCAGATTCCACCCCGCTTGGCAACGCGTGTGTCACTGCGGGCAACGCCAACATGGTCATCACCCTGCCCAAGATGGACAAGGTCATCGGCTACCCGGAAGTGGCCAATGTCATTGCCGGCGGCTGGGATGGAAGCCTCCTGCCGGACGGCAGCATACAGGCGGAGATCCAGGTCATCACCGGGGCGACCAACGAGCTGGGATTCCATAACCTCACTGCGAAAACCATCTAAACGGTTTTTACAGATATTTATCATCCCGGAAAGGAGTTTTTCTGCTATGGATAATATTCTCAAGGGCAAGAGGGTCGCCATTCTTGGCGATCGGGACGGCATTCCAGGCATGGCCATTGAAGAATGTGTCAAGTCAGCAGGCGCTGAGGTGGTCTTCTCCACCACCGAGTGCTTCGTTTGAACGTCCGCAGGCGCCATGGATCTGGAAAACCAGGCGAGGATCAAGGATTTGGCGGAAAAGTACGGCAAGGATGAACTGGTAGTCATCCTGGGCGGCGCCGAGGCTGAGGCCTCCGGTTTGGCCGCGGAAACCGTATCCGCAGGCGATCCCACCTTCGCAGGTCCTTTGGCAGGAGTCCAGTTGGGACTCAAGGCGTATCACATCTTCGAAATGAAGGATGAAATTGACCCAGCCGTGTACGAAGAGCAGATTTCCATGATGGAAATGGTGCTGGACGTGGACGCCATCAAGGCAGAGGTCGAGACGTACAGGGCGTAACCCATATCTTCCAATATCGTTACGAAAGGGGGACGCAAATTGAGTAAGAAAAGAGTTGTTCATTACATCAACCAATTCTTCGCCGGCATTGGCGGCGAGGAAAAGGCCAATGTGATGCCTGAAAAGCGGGACGGTGTCGTAGGACCAGGCATGGCCTTCCAAGCGGCACTGGGCGATACCGCCGAGATCGTGGCCACTGTCGTCTGCGGAGACACCTACTTCAACGAAAACCTTGAAGCGGCTTCCGACACAGTGCTGAACATGATCAAAGAAAGCGCACCGGATCTGGTCATCGTCGGACCCGCGTTTAACGCCGGCCGTTACGGCATGGCGTGCGGCACCGTAGCCAAGCTGGTGGATGAAAGTCTGCATATCCCGGTGGTGGGAGGCATGTACATCGAGAATCCCGGTATTGATGGGTTTAAGCGCTATGGGTACTTTGTGTCCACAGGTGACTCTGCCGCCACCATGCGCAAGGCTGTGCCGGAAATGGCGGCTATCGCCAAGAAGCTGATTCTGGGCGAGGCCGTCACCGAAGGCTTCATCGAGAAAGGCCTCCGGGTAAACTTCTTCGCTTCCGAGCGCGGTTCCAAGCGGGCGGTTAACATGCTGGTCAAGAAGATCAAGGGAGAGGCGTTCGTCACCGAATACCCCATGCCCGCGTTCGACCGGGTGGACCCCCAACCTGCCATTCGCGACATCACGAAAGCGCGGATTGCTCTGGTTTCTTCCGGCGGCCCAGTGCCAAAGGGGAATCCGGACCGCATCGAATCCTCCAGCGCCTCGAAGTATGGCAAGTACAGCCTGAAGGATATCAACGATTTCACCATGGAAAATGGGGAGACCGCCCACGGTGGCTATGACCCCGTGTATGCCAACCAGGATCTGGATCGCGTCCTTCCGGTGGATGTGATCAAGGAAATGGTTGCGGCAGGCGAAATCGGCTCCTTGCACGATTACTGGTACGCCACCGTTGGCAACGGCACCTCCGTTGCCAGCTCCAAAAAGTTTGCGGCTGAAATCGCCGAGCAACTGCTCGCCGATAACGTTGAGGGCGTGATCCTCACATCCACTTGAGGGACATGCACACGTTGCGGCGCAACGATGGTTAAGGAAATCGAGAGGCACGGCCTCCCGGTTGTGCATATGTGCACAGTGGTTCCCATCTCGCTAACGGTTGGCGCGAACCGGATCGTACCCACCGTGGCCATCCCCTATCCCTTGGGCAACCCCGAGCTTGCCCCGGCGGATGAAAAAGAACTGCGGCGCAAGCTGGTACGGAAGGCTCTGAAAGCCCTTTGTACCGAGGTTGATGGGCAGACGGTATTCAAGGACTAACGATAATATGGGGCTGCCGCGATAAGGGAAGCGCACTGGGATTCTGTCCCAGACCCCGCGAAGAGGTGTTACCCTCTCCGATGGGTGTTCAAGGGTGAAATCCCTTGGCGTTTTGCCGTGTTTATCATGGCAGCCTTTCTTTTCAAGAAACAACGGAGGTGAATCCATGAGCTTCCCGGTTTTGCGCGGGGCCAGCTATGCTCTGATCCAGGTGCCGGACATGGTGCTGCATCAGGGCAGCACCCAAACGAGCGAACAGCGCCTTCATCCCGAATCCGACTATCTAAAAGAACTGCCGGGACACCTGCGCTCCTTTGAGGACGCGGTTGGCTATCCCCCCAACCAGGTTTACATCGGCAATCAACGGCCCCATGCCCTGGACGGCATTCAGCGCCCCTGGTATGAGCATCCTATCCCTGGCGCGGCGCGAGACGGCAAGCACGGCGAAATCATGCCCATGGATGAGTTCCTCGGCCTGATGAAGGCGGTGGACATGTTCGACCTGGTGCTCCTGGAGGAAGGCTTCCAACGGGCCATTCTGGATAAGCTTCAGGCTCATCCCGTTATCAAAGGCTGGAAAACCCTTGCGAAGCTGGAAAAAGGCCATGGGGAGCTGCCGCAGATCGAGGCTCTTGTGGCGGAACACAGGGCGGAGCCCATGTATCTCTACGGCAAGCTCATCGGCTGCGTCAAAAAGGCCCATGATTTTGACGCAGCATTAAGCGACCACGTGATGTTTGAAAACCTGGTGAGTAAAGCATCCGCAGCCTTCGGGCTTTCGCTGTTGTTCGCAAAAACCGGCCTGAAGGCGGAGGAAGTGGAGTACATCATTGAGTGCTCCGAGGAAGCCTGCGGCGATATGAACCAGCGGGGCGGCGGCAACTTCGCCAAGGCTATCGGCGAGATCTGCGACTGCGTCAACGCTACGGGCAGCGATACCCGGAGCTTCTGCGCGGGCCCGGTTCACGCCATGGTGGAAGCCGCGGCGCTTGTACAGAGCGGCATCTACAAGAACGTAGTGGTTCTGGCCGGCGGCGCTTCCGCAAAGCTGGGGCTCAACGGCAAGGATCACGTGAAGAAAGGTCTGCCTGTTCTGGAGGACATGCTTGGGGCCTTTGCCATCCATATCGGGGAGAATGACGGGGTTTCCCCCATCATCCGCACCGACGCGGTGGGCAGACATACCATCGGCAGCGGAGCGTCGCCCCAGGCGGTCATGCAGGCAATCGTCGCCTCCCCACTGGATCGCACTGGCATCAAGCTGGCTGAAATCGATACGTTCTCCGTTGAGATGCAGAACCCGGAAATCACGGAGCCGGCAGGGGCTGGAGACGTGCCCAAGGCCAACTACAAGATGATCGCCGCCTTGGGAGTTATGCGGAAGGATTTCGACCGAAGCGAACTGAACGACGTGGTGGCCCGCATCAGCATGCCGGGTTTCGCGCCGACCCAGGGGCATATCCCCTCCGGCGTGCCCTTTCTGGGTCATTGCAGGGACATGATGCTGGGCGGCGAGCTGAACCGAGCGATGATCGTCGGCAAGGGCAGCCTATTTCTAGGGCGGCTCACCAACCTGTTTGACGGCGTTTCCTTTATCATCGAAAAGAACAGCGGAGCGACCGGCGCCGAACAAGCGCTGGACAAGGACAGCATCCGCGGGATGATAGCCGAGGCGATGGCCAAGTTTGCCTCTTCGCTTCGGGCAGAGTAGGTGAAATCAGTGGACAGGCAAATCAATGAAACCATCGCCCAGGTATTCGATGAGATATCTTCCATGCTTCTCCATGGCGGCTTTGGGCGTAGAACCCGGGTTGGCCTCACCCTAACCGGCAGCGAACACGGGCCGGAGGAAATGCGGCGAGGCGCGGCGCTGGCGGAAGCGCCAGATCTGGAAGTCGTCCTGCTGGAAGAGACCGATCCCTTGGAAGCCCAAAAGCGCATGGACGCCATGCTGGATATCGGCGAGCTGGATGCGGCTGTAACCATGCACTATAGCTTTCCCATCGGCGTTTCCACGGTGGGGCGGGTCATCACCCCTGGTTTTGGCAAAGCCATGTACATCGCCTCCACCACCGGCACCAGCGATACGGAGCGGGTCAGCGCCATGCTGAAAAACGCCATCTCCGCCATTGCGGCAGCGAAAGCCTGTGGCGTTCAGGCGCCAACGGTGGGGATTTTAAACCTGGACGGTGCCAGGCAGGTGGAGAGAGCGCTGAAGAAGCTGGCGGATAACGGCTATACCATCGCCTTCACCGAAAGCGCCCGGGCGGATGGCGGCGTGGTGATGCGGGGCAACGACTTGCTCCAAGGCATCCCGGATATCATGGTGATGGACAGCCTCACCGGCAATGTGGTCATGAAGCTGATGAGCGCCTACACCACGGGCGGCAACTATGAATCCTTGGGTGATGGCTACGGCCCAGGCATCGGGGACGGCTATTCCCACATCGTCAACATCATTTCTCGGGCTTCAGGGGCTCCCGTGGTGGCTGGCGCCCTGCGCTACGCGAGCGCATGCGCCCAGGGAAACCTGGCCAAAAAGGTCAAAGCAGAGTTTGCCGCCGCCCGGAAGGCCGGGCTGGAAGCCATCCTAGCCGACTTGAACAAACCCGCAGCGCTGGAGAGCCAGGAAGAGAAGATCGCCCAACCTCCCCAGAAGGTGGTCACGGAGGAAATCACAGGGGTTGAAATCCTCGTGCTAGAGGACGCGGTCCGCGTCCTCTGGAAGAAGGGTATTTACGCCTCCAGCGGCATGGGCTGTACTGGCCCTGTGATCATGGTGGCCAAAGAGGATGAGGAAACCGCCATTGAGGCGTTGAAAGAGGCGGATTTTCTGTAGCAATACGGCATGGTTTACAGCAAGGCCGCTATTGGCGCGGAGAGGGCTTGACCGCTCTTTCCCGCTCATAGCGGCTTTCCGCTATGTTATTTCAGTTCGCGCCCATTTTTTGCATTTGGCGTATTAACCTTTTTTGCGCGGTAGTATGCCTTTCGATGAATTAGATATTGCTAACTTGCGACACCGAAGATGCATCAAATGAAAAAAGTACCTGCTCCAATCTTGGTGCTGGCGCTTTGCTTGATTATGGGCATAGGGATGGTTGCCCACGCGGCAGAAGGAACCAACAATATTTTCTGCGTATAGGGAGTGGAATTTTAAGGGTACGGAATTTCGCCGTGTCGGTTTGTCCCAACGGCGTGGTCAAAATCGCCCAGGGCGGTCGGCCTTTTGACGAGTTTGCGCTCATGTACCGCGGAGGCATCTTCGCCGGACAGAGCTCAACGAGGGAGGGAAGAATGTCATTGAATCCGCGCCCATCGTCATGGGCGATGCCAACACCTTCACCATGGAAGAGAATGGCATCTATGCCTACAAGTTTGAAGGCGGCGAAGGTGAAGGCAACTATCTGGTATTTGGCGATACGATGCATGCATGGACGACGAAGGGAAAGTCGAGATGTTCACGTTCGCCGTCGCCGATGAGAACACCATGAAAAGGCACCAAAAAGCGAGAGAAGGCGGATGCCTACCCTCGCTTTTGTTGTATGGTGAGCTGATATCGGATAGCAGAGATAAGATAGATGCTTCATCGTTACTCAACAGCGGGAAATCTTCGCGGGTGATTTTATCGCCGAGGCGCTGTTCAAACTTTTCTGTAAAGGGCACCTTCTGCAACGAGCGTGAGAGCGGCAAGGTTTCCAGAGCCCGAGGCGGTGGCCTGTCTAGCCCCCAGCAAGGAGCCACCGCCAAAGGCGGCTTGCCTTGAGGGGTCGGCGATGAAAATGCCAAACTGGGAGGATGACGGCGCCAGGCGTCTGCACACGCAAAGGTTCCCGTCGCCGTCGGCAAAGTGAAGATAGCATTTTCATCGGCGTTCTGTCAAGGCTGGCGGGGTCGGGGAAGCAAAGCCGGGGGCCGCTTAGCCCATTCTGCCCGGGTACATGATGGCCAGTTCGTTATAGACCTGTCCCCAATTCCGAAGCGGTAAAGTCCATTTCCGGGTCAGCTCCGCCGTAGCCAAGTAAAGCGCCTTGAGCAGGGAAGCGGCGCTTGGGAACACGCTGCGGCTGCGGTTCAGCCGGCGGTATCCACTGTTGAGGCTTTCAATGGCGTTGGTCGTGTAGATGACCTTTCGCACCGCCAGGGAGAACTTGAACATGGGGCTGACGACGTCCCAATGATCCGCCCAGCGTTTCATGCAGCCGGGATACTTGGCGCTCCAGGTTTCCGTAACGGTTTTCAGACGGTGGCGGGCGTGCTCCTCATCCGGGGCGTGGTAGATGGTTTTCAAGTCATTGGCGAAGGCCTTCTTGTCCTTATCCGCCACGTACCGCAGGGTATTGCGCACCAGATGGACGATGCAGCGCTGCACTTCCGTTTGGGGGTGAGCCGCGGCGATGGCCTCCTGTATCCCGGACAATCCATCCGCGCATAGCACGAAGATGTCCTTCACGCCGCGGTTCTTCAGCTCGTTGAGCACGGAGAGCCAGAACTTCGCGCTTTCCGTCTCACCGATGGTGATGCTGAGCACCTCTTTGTGTCCTTCCTCACTTACGCCCAGGATCACATACGCCGCCTGTTTGCGGATTACGTTGTTCTCTCGCACGTTGAACACGATCGCATCCATAAACACAATCGGATACACCGAAGATAGCGGACGCTTCTGCCACGCCTCGATCTCCGGCAGCAGCTTGTTTGTGATCCCCGATACCATCCCTTCGCTCACCTCAAACCCGTAGATATCACGGATCTGGTCAGAAATCTGTCGCGTGCTCATCCCTCGCGCGTACATCGCGATGATCTTTCCTTCGATCTCCGTGATGTCCTTTTCGTACTTGGGCAC
>JAVBOX010000013.1:0-11479 GCA_031550095.1 Eubacteriales bacterium | reverse complement strand
GGATGCCTGCCAATTTGTGAACCTTAAATATGAGGAGCTTTATAACAAGTATCCTTTCGAGCTCTCCGGCGGGCAGATGCAGCGGCTCATGATTGCCCGTATCTTCATGATGCAGCCCAATGTGCTCATCGCGGATGAGCCCACCAGCATGATTGACGCTTGTTCTCGGTCGACCATTTTGGATATGCTGCTGAAGCTGCGGGATGAGAAGGAGATGACCATTCTCTTCATAACCCATGACTTGGGACTTGCCTACTATGTCAGCGACACGCTTTACATCATGGAGCATGGGGAGATCGTGGAATCGGGCCACGCGGATGAAATCATCTTGAATCCTTCCCACCGGTATACCAGGCAGTTGGTCACGGATGTGCCGAAGCTCAATGAAGAGTGGAATATCGACATGGTGTAGAACGTAAGGCTATCACTTGAACTGAAAAACGTTTCCGTGAAAAAGAAAATGGGCGCCGCAGACTGAAAAATCGGCGTCCATTTCTTTCGCTGATGGTTTTGAACGGATGGCGTTACCTCTTTAGCAGACGAAGGGCTTCCTCCACGACATGCCCGGTGGTGATGCCAAACATGGGGAAGAGCTCCGAGAACTTGCCGGACGCGCCAAACGTGTCAATGCCGACGGTGACGCCGTCAAATCCAACGTACTTGTACCAAGGCATGGTTACGCCTGCCTCCATGGAAACCCGTGCGCGGACATTCCCCGGCAAAACCGATTCCTTGTATGCTTCGGGTTGCTCATCGAACAGCTCGAAACACGGCATGGACACCACTCGAGAATCGACGCCCTTTTCCCATAGCGCCTTCTGCGCCTCCATCATTTGCTCCACCTCGGAGCCGCTTGCCAATAACAATAACTCAGGCTTTCCCTTGCTATCGGAAAGGATATAGCCACCCTTGAGGGCCTCCTTGCCGCTGTTTTCATACAGGGGAAGATCCTGACGAGTGGAGACGATGCACGTTGGACGGCCATCGGTCATGGCGCATGTCCAGGCAGCCGCTGTTTCCTTGCTGTCCGCCGGACGGAAAACCAGCAGACCTGGAATCGCCCGCAGGCCTGCCAGATGCTCAACAGGCTGGTGCGTCGGGCCATCCTCCCCAACGCCGATGGAGTCATGGGTAAGGATATAGGTGAGCGGGAGTTTCATCATGGCGGAAAGGCGCATGGCGTTTTTCATGTAATCCGTAAAGACAAAGAATGTGGCGCAGTAAGCGCGAAGGCCGCCGTGGAGTACCATGGCGTTACTGATCGCCGCCATGGCGTGCTCACGAATTCCAAAATGCAGGTTTGCGCCAACCCTGTTTTCCGCGGAGTAATCCCCTCTGCCCTTCATGTTGGACTTGTTGGAGGGGGCAAGGTCTGCGGAACCCCCGATCAGGTTCGGCACCATGGCCGCCAAGCGATTCAAGCACTCGCCCGAACTATTGCGGGTCGCCATTTTTCCCTCAAAGCGCCAAAAATCCTCCCTTGACATAAAGTCTACGGGGATATCCATGATGTGCAAAAACGACCATTCCTCGGCAAGCTCAGGATATGCCTTGGCATAAGCCGTAAACAAGGAATTCCACTTGGCTTCCGCTTCGGCGCCTTTCGCTGCAACCCCCGCTGTATGGGCATAGACACCCTCCGGCAAGTCAAAAGGCGCTTCCGGCATATTCAGTTCTTTTTTGGTCGCGACGAGGTTTTCCATCCCCAAAGGCTCTCCGTGGGCGGAAGCCTTCCCCGCCCGCTCCGGGCATCCATATCCGATTGTGGAAGGAACGATAATCAGCGAAGGCCGTGGATCCTCCTTGGCGCTTCGAATTGCCCTTTCGATTTGATCCGGATCATTTCCATCTGCCACGCGCTGCACGTGCCATCCATACGCCTCAAAGCGCATGCCCACATTTTCACGGAAAGCCAGGGAGGTTTGCCCCTCTATGGTAATTTTGTTATCATCATACAGCACGACGAGCTTCCCCAGTTGGAGGGTGCCCGCCAAAGAGGCGGCCTCGGAAGAGATCCCCTCCATCATGCATCCGTCGCCGCACATGGCATAGGTGTAATGATCTACGATGGGAAAATCCGGGCGGTTAAACTTGGCGGCCAAGTAGGTCTCCGCCAGGGCAAACCCGACAGCGTTGGCAATTCCTTGCCCCAAAGGCCCCGTCGTGGTCTCCACACCGATGGTGTGGCCATACTCAGGGTGTCCAGGCGTTTTGCTCCCTGTTTGGCGGAACTGCTTCAGATCGTCTATGGTCAGGCCAAAGCCGTATAGGTGCAGCAATGAATATACCATGGCGGAAGCATGGCCGCTGGATAACACATAGCGGTCCCGGTTCGCCCATTTGGGGTTTTGGGGATTATAAGCCATCACGCGATCCCATAGGGCAAAAGCCTGTGGCGCGGCGCCCATTGGCATGCCTGGATGACCGGACTTTGCTGCCTGCACCTGCTCAGCCGAGAGGACGCGAATGCTGTTGATGACGTTCATGTCAACGGTGTTCATGAGGTCTCCTCCTTATGATTTCAATTATTCAATCGCGCCTCCAGCGCGGAGAGATCCAAGGCGCCCGTTTTGGCAAGGACGGGTTTTAACGCGCTAAACATTTCCATGGCACAACCCGCTCGGTTGGACTCAACGTTCAGCACCAGAAGCGGATCATGCACGGAAAGACGCAAGAGGAACCAGGAAGCATCCGAGCCCATGTTCACACGGATTCCTTCACACCCCTTGGGGTCAATGGCCCAGCCGGCGGCCTCGCGGGCCATTGCCGCCACATCGGCCAAAACGGCTTCGCCGATGGGATGAAAATCTTGGGCACGGATGGGAAAGCGCATTTCATCGGACTCAACGGGCTCCTCAAGCCCGTCAATGAGGCTTACGAGGGGCCGATTCTGGCGCTTGAGCCGCTGCGCTTCAATGATGAGGCGGGTCATAAGATACATGCCGTCGTCAAGAAAGCGATTCTCGCGAAGCGCGGCGTGACCGCTGGTTTCCATCGCCAGAGGACAATCAATTCCTTCATCGCAGAGGCGCCTTGCCTCGCCGATCACATTCTGGTATCCACGTTTAAACCGGCGCAGCACGCCGCCTTTCTTCTCGATAAAAGTTTTTAGTCCCGCGGAAGTGACAGAATCCGTAACAATTGTCGCGCTCGGATGCTCTCTGAGAAGGACATCGGATATCATAGCGATCAGTCTGTTTCGGTTGATGGACAGCCCGCTTCCATCCACAAGGGCTGCCCGGTCGCAATCAGCATCAAAAATCACGCCCATATCCGCCCCTGAGCGCAGGACAGCTTCAGAAACGGATGACATGGCCTCCGGCAGTTCAGGGTTCGGAATATGGTTTGGAAACCGGCCATCCGGATCAAGGAACTGGCTCCCCTCGATCTTTGCGCCTAATGAAGCCAGGAGTGCCGCGTAAAAACCGCCGGCGCCATTTCCAGCATCCACAACCACATGGAGCCCGGCAAGGGGCATTTCTCCCAAGGCGTCAAAAGCCATCCTCTTTAAAAAATCCGAATAATGGGCTAGGAACGGAATGTTTTGCACACCCCCCACCGGTTTCCCCGGTTGCGCTGTTTCCGCCATCTGAATCACCTGGCGGATCTGGTCACTGCTAAGACCGCCAGAAGCGGTGAAAAACTTATACCCGTTCTGCTTCCAGGGCATGTGGCTGGCTGTGACCATCACGGAGGCCGTCGCACCCGCAAGCAAGGTGCTCATGAACATGGCGGGAGTGGTACATAAACCACAGTCCAATACCCGCACGCCCCCCGCCCGAAGCCCAAGAATCATCGCGGCTTTCAGGGATTCCCCTGTCACCCGGGAATCACAACCAACGGCTATGGTCGCCGTTTCGCCGCGTTCCCTTTGCCCGTCAATCCATTGGGCAAACGCCATTCCGATTTTTATGCCAACCTCCGATGTCAAGAGAGCTTCTTTTTCGCCATCCTTGATGGCTAAGCCGCGTATATCCGTTCCGCTCTTTAGACGCATCCAATCCATGGCTATGCCTCCTCCACTGTCTGTACCATGCAATCGCGCAAGAGATTATAAAATGGCGCAAGCGCATGAAAGTCTTGTATGATGCGGTCCGCAAGATCAGGCGTAAACAGAAGGTTGAGCTCTTCCAACGCGTGCTCGGCATACACGGATTTCATGGAGTAAAGGGATTGAAGCGGTGCCGGCAAATCCTCCGCGCCCCGTTGCTGTCGCACGTATCGCTCGCCTTCCAGCGTAAACCTGCCCGAGAAGGAGGGGTCTTGAAGAATGCCGAGCACATAATTTGGCTTGGCGAGGATGGTTTCCCGTAGCCGTTTTCTATAATAGGGCTGCATTTGGTAATAGCCGCAACCCCAGTAAGCTGAGTGGGCGGAAACGTCGAAGAAAAAGCCGCATGTATCTTCCCGAGACTCCCCCACCCGCCGGTATCCCAGCCACATATGATCCCGGTAAGGCGTTTTATCCTTTTTGAAGCGAACATCCCGGTAGATTCGGGAAAGCGCACGGGAAGACCGGGTGTCCAGCTGGGGATCAATTTCCGATAGCGCCGGCGCTAAAGCCTCCGCTAATGCCAAAAGAGGGTCCCTCACAGCCGACATAAATAACCCGCGGTTTTCCTCAAAGAACTCTCGATTGTTGTTGAGTTGGAGAAGCGAGAAGAAGGGAATCATCTCACGCGATAAGCCAGTGAACACCGAACTCCTCCCCACATGGAAACTGTTCTTGCACTCATATCCCTCATACATAAGGCAAAGTCGTTGACTTTGCCTCAGCGTGTCGACAAAGTCGACACGCTCGAACGGAATGCGATATGCATTCCGTTCGATTGCACGGCCTTCCGGCCATGAAAGGAATGTTTTCAGGCGGCAAGCCGCTTGAAAATCCCCCGCCCGCCCGGCAAAGCCGGACGATACGATTGAATATAAAAGGGCTGCGGCCCCTTCATGCATCCCTGGTTGAGGTGCTGGGGTTTGTTGATGGTCTGAGGCAAACATTCCGCATACGAGAAATACAGATTTTCACGAAAACGCGCAAGGGGGAAGATATCCCCCTTGCGGCTTCCTTAAGGATTATTCATCCCTTAACGGCGGCGATGCCGTGTCGGTTTGGAGACGCCCTCCCCGTCATCATCATCCTCGTAGAAATTTGACAGATCGGATGAACGGGAGGACCTGGAAGCGCGCTGTTTTCGAGTGAAAGACTCCGCGTCTTCAATCTTAGGCGTCGTCAAGGCGCTTGGGCGCATGTTGCTGATATTCCTGGAGAGCCGATACTGAGCTGTGCTGCCTGAAAGCAGGGCGGCTTCATCTTCAGACATGGTGCCTACAGGCTCAGCCTCAAGGGGTGTTGCGATTTCCTCATCCGAAAGCTTTGCGGAAGACCCACTGCGAATGCGGGATAAATACGCCTTGCTACTACTGGATTGTTCCTCCAACGGCGACGCGTCTAAATCGGTCTCCGCGTCGAAGAACTTGATTTCAGAGCGTACGCTACCCGGCCTTCGATAGATGCTCTCCTCATAGGTCTCCGGAGCGACCGGAGCCTCGGCATCGTCCGGCATTGAAAGCGACAGATCATTTTCAAAGGGCTCTTCCGGATCCGGAGCATACACGGAAGCATTGGGAGCCTCTTTCTCTTTCTTTTTGGTTTCTTTCCGGTTTCCGGTGGTCGACCGCTTTGGTACCTTGGCGTAATCCCGGTGCGGGCTGCGCTGAATGCTGTCGATCACGATGTTACCCGTGCTTGCGCCTGAAGAGGACGCGGCTTTATTGCGGCGCTTATCAAGAACAAACAAGAGTATAACGGCCAGCAAGACCACAATCAGGAGGCCTGCCAACGCGTATAAGAGGATAACGCCCGCTCCCGTGCTCTGCTGCTCCTCGCCTTCGTTGCCAAAGGGAGAGCGAACGGTTTCCGTAGGGTTCGTCTCGGGGGGAGGCGGCGGCTCTGTCGGCGCGATGGTTGGCGGCGGAGGCGCCGTCACAGGAGGACTCGTTACCTGGAAAGTCACCTGAACCGGGTTGGAGTCCTTGAAAACATCCTTGCCTGTATTGTCCTTCGCCGTGGCACGGAAAACATATTGGCCCTCCATGGAGGCGCTCAACAACTGGACAAACTCGGCGGTTTCCTGGGGCGCAAGCTTTTCAATCGTCCGAATGTTTTTGCTCTTATAGGATGCGGCGGAAATGACGATATTCTTTACTTCGGTTGTGCCAAAATTGGTTACCTTTACCCGGAAAACGATATCCGACGGCCTGGTATAGATGACTTCCCGATCCGCCTCGATGGCGATATCCAGATCCAACGGGATCGCTTCAACGGGATCCTGGGCTAGGCTCGGGTCGTCCGAGGTTTTGATGGTAACGCTGTTGGATTCGAAGGTGACTGAACCGCCGGTGGAATCAATACCCTTTACGGTAAACTGATATGTGGCGGTTTTGCTGACCGTAATGCTTCTCTGGAATTCATAGCTTTTTCCCGCGCCAATGGAAATACCGGACTCCACATCGTTCAAGATCAAATCCGTGACCTTGAGCTGCTCATAGGACAGATTGCTCTTGTTCGTAATGGTGCATAGCAAATCCACCTTGTCTCCCGCTTTGACGGTTTCACGGGAGCTGGCAAGCTTGACGGAAACATCCGGAACCGTCACGGTGATGACCTTGGGTTCTGTCGCGCGTGTTTTTGTCTCCTTTTTGCTTCCCACTAAATAGGAATAGGTGAGCTCCGCCGCGCTTGTTTTGGATGCGTTGCCGGCGACAAAATGATAGGAAAGGTTTGTACTCTCCCCCACCTTGAGCAATTGATAGGTTACCTGGCCATCCAAAACGCCCGGATCCTTGATGATGATGTCGGAAATGTCAATTGAGCCGGTGTTGACGAGTTCATAGTTGACAGTAACCGTCTGCCCTTCCATGACTGTTGTGCCAGGAGCAAAAGAGCGACTGACCTGCATATTGGCCACCGCTTGGTTGTGCTTGATGCTCGCTGAGATAGGCTTGTTTGCCGAAACGGGTTGGCCGAGCTCGTTGGTGGTGGAATAACGGGCACTGTAGATAATTTTGCCCGCTTCCAACTGAGCGGCCGTAACGGTCCAACTGCCCGAATAGGATTGGGAGGCGCCGGGCGCCAGACTGGCGGTTCCGCCGCTTCCAAATGTGGTGCAGACCTGTCTGTCCGGGTCATACAGCGTAACGGAAACTGGTGTGCCGTCATCTCCCATATTGATGCAATTGATGCTGACGCGCACGGTAGCCGGTCCCGTTAAGGTATTCGGCGTGACCTCAATTTTGAACTGAAGAGGTTCTTCCGATAGCGAAGCGGATACAAAAAGGAACAGAGAAATGAACAGAAAACCTGCCCAAACCGACAGCTTTGCTATGTTTTTTTTGTTTTTTAGCCACGTCACTCGGACGCAAGCCTCCCTTCCGGCCGTCGACGGGATTGATGACATATAAAAACCACATGAATATTGTAGAGCATTCATGGTTTACTGTCAAGCAATATACGGATAAACGGGCCATTTCGACGGCTTTCCGCATACTTATCCTGTCAGAATATATAACGAAAGACCTGTTTGATTTGTTCACATGAATTTGGATTTGTTAAAAACGAGCAGATAAAACGAATGCGTGCGCTGTCTATAAGCCGAGTTCTGTCTCGGACGATCATCTATCTAGGCCAACCGTTGCCGGAAGGCTCTTGCGATTACGGGGAGCATGACGGGCCGCCATATACGCTCCCATTCCAATCTTGCACCGGGTGGGGTTTACATCGCGAACAAGTTGCCAGGCCGCGGGTGAGCTCTTGCCTCGCCTTTCCATCCTTACCAACGCCAAAAGGGTTGGCGGTTTCTTTCTGTTGCACTTTCCCTGAAGTCGCCTTCGCCGGGTGTTATCCGGCACCCTGCCCTATGGAGCTCGGACTTTCCTCATGCTTGCGCACGCGATCGCCCGACAGCCTCGCATTCCCTGCGAATATAGCACGCATTTTCACGACTGTCAAGAACCTTGGCGTGACACAGGCATAAAACATTTCCAACGAGCCATATTGATCTTGTCAGCCGGTTTCCCATAGTCAAAAATTGGGTTATAAGTCGTTGCGTAGAAACGGCATTTCTGTTACAATAATTGGCGTAATTGTAAAGTAAGGGAGAGATTCTATGCAGAGACATGCATTGTTGAGCAAAGACGAAATAAAAAAAAGCATCATTGGCAAGCTTCAGCGGCATAACGGCTGCTCCCTCCAGGAAGCGACGCCAATCCAGATCTACAGCGCGGTCGCGTCCACGGTGCGCGATCAAATCATGCACAAGCTGCTCGCCGCGAGGCGCGCGACAAAAGACGCTAACGGCAGGCGGCTTTACTATCTTTCCGTTGAGTTTTTGATGGGCCGTTCCCTCCAGTCCAACATGCTGAACATGTGCGCCACCCAGGAGTACCAGGATGCCTTCGCCGAGCTTGGCATAAGCCTGGAGGAAATCATTGGCCAGGAGCCGGAGCCGGGCCTTGGCAATGGAGGCCTCGGTCGCTTGGCCGCGTGTTTTTTGGACTCCCTTTCAACGGAAAATCTTCCCGTGACAGGCTGCACGATTCGGTATGAGTATGGCCTGTTCCGCCAGAAAATCGTGGATGGGCAGCAGGTGGAACTTCCGGATAATTGGTTGGAGCATGGAAATGCCTGGGAAGTGCCGGCGCCTGAGGATAGCGTTGAAGTTCGGTTTGGCGGACATCTGGAGGAGGACTGGTCCACTGGGGAGCTGAACCTCGTGCATAAGGATTACGTATCGGTCATTGCGGTTCCCTATGATATGCCCATCGCCGGCTATGATACGGATATGGTCAATATCCTGAGGATGTGGAGTGCCCAGTCGCCCAAGACCATTGATCTGCGCTCCTTCGGAGAAGGAAATTATGCCAAAGCCCTGGAAGGCCGGGCATTCGCCGAGGTTCTCTGTAAGGTGCTCTATCCGGAGGATGACCACTTCGAGGGCAAACAACTCCGGCTGAATCAGCATTATTTCTTCACCTCAGCATCCCTCCAATATATGTTATCCGAGTATAAGCGCGAATATGGGGATGACCTGCGTCATCTACCGGAAAAGGCGGTCATCCATATCAATGACACGCATCCGGGCTTTGCTATTCCGGAACTTATGCGCCTCCTCATGGATGGGGAGGGCTTCCCCTGGGACGAGGCGGAGTCCATTTCAAGCCGAATGGTGGCGTATACCAATCACACAATCATGGCTGAGGCGTTGGAGCGTTGGCCTGAGGATATGGTTCGAGCCCAGTTCCCAAGGGTGTATCAGATTCTGCAAGAGCTGAACCGGCGGCTGTGCGCGAAGTTATGGAATCGGTTTCCCGGACAATGGGACCGGATTGCCCAGATGGCGATTCTTGCCTATAACAATGTGCATATGGCCAACCTGTGCATTGCTTATTCTTACTCCGTCAACGGCGTTTCAAGGCTCCATGGGGAAATTTTAAAGCGCAGCACCTTTCATAACTATAACCTGGTCATGCCGGAGAAGCTCCACGCGATCACCAACGGCATTACCTACCGCCGCTGGCTGATGCTGGCCAATCCGCGCCTTTCCGAGCTGGTCACAGACGCCATTGGAGACCGATGGAAAACGGACGCCGATGCCCTTCGCGACCTTCTGCCCATGCGGGAGGATGCCGCTTTCCGGGAGGCTTTTGCCCGGGTAAAGCGGGAAAATAAGCTTCGTTTGTCCCAGTGGCTAATCCTCAATCAAAAAGAAGGATTTGACCCGGATTTCATGCTGGATACCCAGGCAAAGCGCCTGCATGAGTATAAACGCCAACACCTGAACGCCTTAAACCTATTGGTGCTTTACAACCGCATTGTGGACGATCCTGCCTATGAGATGCATCCCCGCTGCGTTATTTTCAGCGCCAAGGCTTCTCCGGGATACCGCCGCGCCAAGCAGATCATTCATTTTATAACGGCGGTTGGAGAACTGATCGCCAAGCATCCCCGTGCTTCTAAAATGTTAAAAGTAATATTTCTGGAGAACTATCGCGTTTCAGCCGCCGAGGTGTTAATTCCAGCCACGGAGCTGTCCGAACAGCTTTCCACAGCCACAAAAGAGGCGTCCGGCACCGGAAATATGAAGTTTATGATCAACGGAGCGGTAACCATTGGTACGCTGGATGGGGCGAATGTGGAGATGGACGAGGCCGTCGGGCGCAGCAATCTCTATATATTTGGCGCTAGGGCTAACGAGGTGGAGTCCATTTACAGCACAGGAACCTATCAGGCTTCCTCTGTGTTTGAGAACAATCAGGAGGTGCGCCGAGCCATGACGCAGATGATTGATGGCACATTGGCGGAACCCGGGACGTTTAATGACATCTATCATTCCCTGCTTTTTGGCGATTATGGCGGAATGGCTGACCCATACTTGGTTTTGAAGGATTTCGGCTCCTACACCATGGCGCAAAAGCGGGTGAACGCCGACTATATCAATACGGAAAAGTGGCAGCGGATGGCCATCGCCAACACTGCCTGCGCTGGAATTTTCTCCAGTGACCGTACTATCCGGGAGTACAACGATAAAATCTGGCATCTCACCGAGGCCAAGTGGTAAGCGATGTGAATATATACCACGATAGCAGAGATCCTTTCTATCGCGCTCCAACGGGTGCCCAGTCTTGCGGGCAAATGGTTCGGTTGCGCTTGCGCGTGACCCAGGGGGTCCCGGAACAGGTGGTTCTGCGCACATGGCATGGGGAGGAATGCTTGTCTCCAATGGTTCCAATGCCCGGTGATAAGGGCTGCTATGAGGTGAGCTTTCAGCTGCCTGAATCGCCGTGCCTTTTTTGGTATGATTTTCAGGTCTGGGAGAATGGACAGTTTTACTGGTATGGAAACGCTGAGGATGGCTTTGGCGGCGCAGGCGCACCGGTCTTTGGCCAGGCCCGGTCCTTTCAGATTACGGTGTTTGATCCCGGGTTTCGTTTGCCTGAGTGGGCCTATGGCGCCGTCTGGTATCAAATCTTCCCCGATCGATTCGCCAGGGGTGAGGCGGGCTCCAACCTTCCCCTGCTGGAAGGCCAGGATTATCACGCGGATTGGGATGAATTGCCAGACCTTGTGATCAATGCCGAAACCGGCGACAACATCGCCCATGATTTCTTCGGGGGAACCCTTCGCGGCATCCATGAAAAGCTGCATTATCTTGCCTCTCTGGGTGTCACGGCGGTATACTTAAACCCAATTTTCATGGCGAGCACAAATCACCGGTTTGATACCAACGACTGGATGTCCGTGGATCCGGTGCTGGGCGCGGAAGAGGACTTTAAAGCCCTGTGCCAAGCTGCGGAGAGCCTGGGCATCCATATCGTCCTGGATGGTGTGTTTAGTCATTCGGGAAACGAGAACCCCTTTTTCCTGGACGCGAGAGCGCGAGCCAGATCGCCCTATCGGGCATGGTATACTTTTTATCACTGG
>JAVBOX010000145.1:0-3840 GCA_031550095.1 Eubacteriales bacterium | reverse complement strand
CGATTCACCCTCGCTCCAGATGACAGACGGCCCCTCCCTCTTTGGATGTTTATGGGCAAATCAGGATTATCCCTTAACAGCGCCGAGCATGATGCCCTTGACAAAGTATTTTTGCAGGAAAGGATAGACGCACATGATGGGAATGATGGAAATGAACATTGTGGAGACCTTTAAGGAATCCGGCGTTGTTCCCACCAATTGGCCCGTAATGCCTGCGCGACCGGTCCGGCGCAGCAGATCATTGGCTTGCTCCGCGTTCAGCAGCTTGACGAGATACGTGGAAATGGGCATCAACTTGTCATTGGACATATAGATATAGCCGTCGTACCAGGAGTTCCATTGGCCGACACCCGCAAACAAGGCCATTGTCGCCAGGAGGGGCAAAGAGAGGGGGACCACCAGTTGGAGAAGGATCCGGTACTCTCCCGCCCCGTCGATCTTTGCGGATTCGATGAGAGAAGGCGGCATCTCCCGGAAGAACGCCATATACAGCAAGATGGTCGAAAAGTTGGAAAGCATGGGAAGGATGTAGACCAGAAAGTTGTTGATGAGCCCCATTTTATGGATCATGATATAAAAGGGGATGATTCCGCCGGAGAAGAACATGGTGATGACGCAAAAAGTGATGTAGAAACGTCTGCCCATCAAGTTGCGCCGCACCAGCCCATAGGCCAGCAGCGTGTTGAAAGCGAGGGAAGCGAGTGTGCCGATGAGGGTCCGGGCGATAGAGATGCCAAACGCCCGGAGAATGGTGCCCTCTTTAAACACATCCACATAGTTGTCCAGCGTAAAAACCCTCGGCCAAAACGCGATGCCGCCGCGCATGGTATCAAAGCCGTCGTTGAAGGAGAGAACCAGGCAGTAATACAGCGGATAGAGCACGGCGATGGACACCAGAACCATAGCGAGGGTATTCACCGCATCAAAAACACGATCACCTCGGGAATTGGCAATGCGCCCCGCCCGCTCCGCGCCGTTATTGGATAAAGGGAAATGCTTTTTCATCAATAATCCCCTTCCATATAAAGGCTGCGCCCCGTCGCTTTCTTGCAAATCATGTTGCTGCCCAGAAGGATTGTGAAAGAAACGATACCATTGAGAAAACCCACGGCCGTCGCGTAGGAGAACCTACCCTGCATCAGGCCGGTTTTCAGCACGTAGTAGCTCAAAACATATGAGCGGTCGTAGTTCCGCGGGTTACCCAGGAAATAGGATTGGTCAAAGGTGCCAGGTCCGCCGGTGAAGACTCCGGAAAAGCTTAAAAGGAACATCAGAATGATGGTGCCGGATATGCAGGGCAGTGTGATCTTAAAGATGCGCTGTACCTTGCTGGAGCCATCGATGATGGCGGCTTCGTAGATCTCAGGATCAATGCCCGCGATGGCGGCGAGAAAGATGATCGCCGACCAGCCGGTCTCCTTCCAGACTTGCGTGATAACGGCAATGGACCAGAAGGCATTCGCTTGAGCCAGAGGGGCTATAGGCGCATCGATGAGTCCCAGGGACAATAGAAAGTAATTGAAAACACCATTTCTCGGGCTTAGAAAGAATTCCACGATCATTGCTACGATGATCCAGGAGATGAAGTACGGAAAATAGCTGACGGTCTGAACGAAGCGCTTAAACCGATTGGAGCGTATCTCGTTGAGGAGCAGCGCAAAGATGACCGCGATAGGAAAGCAAAAGAGCAGCTTCAAGAAACCGATCGCAACGGTATTGAGCAGTATGTTGGGAATATCAGGATCGGCAAAGAGGTCCTTAAAGTGGGCGAGCCCAACCCACGGGCTTCCCATGATGCCCTTTCGGGCGGAATAATTCTTGAAGCTGAGGATGATGCCATACATCGGCACATAGCAAAAGAGGAGATACCAAAAGAACCCAGGAATCACCATGGACTGGGAGAGAAGCTGATCCTTTGAAAACAGGCGGCGATACCAGGGACTTTTTTTCAATGGCCTTTTTCCTGAAATGAGCTGACTGGCTGTGATCCGATCCGGTTGCTCAGACATTCGCAATCAACCTCCTCGGAAGTTGTATAGAAAATTCAAAAGATACGATATTCAGTACACTGAACAAAATTAAAATAAAATTCTGTATACAGTATATCATTGGAATGGTCGATTGTCAACATCTCCAAATGCTTCCCCTACAAAAAACGATCAAGGCCTTTCCATTCTGTCCTTGGCATTTATGATTAGAGTTTTTCAGTTGACAAGACAGATGCCTTCGCCGATAATGGATGGCGTGAAAAATCAACAGAAGGCATGAGGATACTATAGTATATGCAGGAAACAGGCAAATATGATGTGCCGGCGCTGATAAAAACCGATGCGATTCTACAATATCTCTCCACCCGGCAAGGACCATGCACATTGACGGAGATCTGCAACCAGACCGGTTTGGCGAAGAGCACCGTGTTCACCCTTTTGGGAACGCTGGAAGAGCTCAGCTATGTCCATAAGAAGAACAACGCTTATATCCTGGGCATTCGCCTATACACGATGGGGAGTTGCGCCCTGGAACAAACGATTTCCACAAAATCCTATCGGGCGACGCTGGAGTGGCTATGCGGGGAGACTGGCTTTACCGTGCACCTGTGCATGTATGAGCATGGCCGCATCACCGTACTTGATAAGCTGGATGGATCGGGCATCGTCCAGTTCAAGGCATACAAGGGGCAGCGCAAGCGGCTGAATACCTCCGCAGGGGGAAAGGCCTTGGCCGCTTTCTTATCCGAGGAAGAGCTAAAAAATGTGATCGAAGCGGGGTTTGACCACTTTACAGCGACCTCCATCTCCGATGAATCCTCCTTCCTGCGGCACCTAAGCGACATTCGGCAGGTGGGTTACTCCATCGACGAGGGGGAAGGGGAGGTGGGTGTGCGCTGTTTAGGCGCTCCCATCTTCTTACACGGCGGGCAGGTTTTCGGCGGGGTCAGCCTTACGACGATTTCTTCCCAGCTCCCTTTGTCCGAAATAGGCAACTATGTGGGCTATCTGCTAAAGGCCGCCGAGGAAATAAGCCGTTCCCTAGCCTATGCCGGGCCCTACCCGCTGCCAACTTGTGATGCTGGGATGCAACATCCCTATATCGCCCAAATTGAGGCCACGCAGAACAAGACACAGGACTTTAAAGAATAGATGGGCAGCCTCCTTAAGGATTTCAACCGGACGAGGATGGCGGCGTGTTGGGGGGCAAGCATGGGATCGCAGAGCGGTTTTATCTATTTTGGCACCTATTCGGATGGGAAGTCAAACGGTATTTATGGCGGCAGGCGAGATGGCGGCGCTTTTTCGCCGCCACGGCTCTTGGCGGAGCTTCGCCACGCATCCTGGCTGCATGCCACCCCGGACGGCTTTCTGCTGGCATGCTCTGAACTTAGCGGCAAGGATGGGGCGGTGGAGGGCCGACTGGTTAGCTACCGCATGGAGGACAATGGCGCTCTTTCTTTTGTTTCCACCCTGGGTACCCAGGGCCTTTCCCCCTGCCACATCGCTTATGCGCCGCGCCTCAGGCTCTGCGCGGTTTCCAACTATGCCGATGGGATGCTTGCGCTGTATCGCTTGTCCATTGATGGAGAATTGACACTGTTAGAATCCATTTGCCTTATGGCCCTTCATGCTTCGCCCGGGGGCGTTTCCCATGCCCATTGTGCATTATTCACCCAGGAAGCAACCGCGCTTCTTGTATCCGATCTGGGGCAGGATAGTGTGTTTCGGTTTTCAGTTGAAGGGGAAGCCGCTGAAAAGCAACCCTTTCTGCGCCGCGAAGTGCGCTTCGCGCTTCCAGAAGGCTGCGGACCGCGGCATCTCGTGCTCGTAAGGGACGAACAAAGGGCAT
>JAVBOX010000113.1:0-34462 GCA_031550095.1 Eubacteriales bacterium | reverse complement strand
GGTGAATCGGGACATATGTGTTTTTTGGGTACGAAGAAAAGCGAGTGGACAAGAAAAAGAAATTGAAGGGAGACCCTCACATGAAAAGGCTGTTAAGCATTCTTTTGACACTGGCGATACTGTGGACTGGAATCTCGTTCGCCTTGGCTGAAGCATTGGAAGAATTGCCCACAACCGAGTGGGACGCGGAATATGACTTCCTCAAGACGAATCAGGAGCCGGTCACCCTTCGTATGTATGTCAACGCCCCCAACTTTGACGCCACCACATGGGGCTTGGACGCGTATTCCCGCTGGCTTGAGCGGGAGACGGGCATCAAGCTAGAGTTTGACTTCCCCGCGGCCCAGGATGATCAAAAGATCAACCTGATGATCGCCACCGACGACCTGCCCGATCTGATTTTCTTCCCGGATCATACGGTGCCTGCCCTGGGCACACTGATGAATGAAGATTATCTATACCCTCTGGAAGAGCTCATCGAGCAGTACGCGCCTGCCTTCAGGGAAGTATCGATCTACAAAAATAACCGGGATTACTATGAGTGGGAACAGAACGGCACGCTGTATTACATCCCCTGCAACGCGTATGACCGGGCGCTCCTGGAAAACAAGGATACTGTCATCCTCAGCGGCACCGGCTATTACTGCCGTGAGGACATCTGGAAGGCCTTGGGCGAGCCCGCAATGGACACCTGGGAGGGCGTGGAGAAGGTACTTTATGAGGTAAAGGAAAAATATCCCGAGATCAAGAATCCGCTGATTCTTTGGGATTCCTATTATCATTACAACATCGATGGCGGCACGAGCATGCTGTACCGCTCCATGGGCGGCAAGTACAAGTATATTCTAAACGACGGCGTCATCACCTCCCAGGCGAGGGATCCCATCTACATCGAGACGCTGTTCTACATCAATAAGCTGATCAAAGATGGTATCATCGGCATGGCCGACTTCGCCGATGAGAGCACCAAGTCCCTGGAAGCCGCCAACATGAACGGCGAGATCTTCATGAGCGCGGGCCCTGGCTGGCGCATCATCAATGGCGAGACCGGCGTCAAGAAGATCAATCCGGAATGGGGCTATATGGGCCTGGATCATATGGCCAAGGAATCTGTCGGGCACTTCTTTAATCCCCACTATAACCTGGACGGTTTTGGCGGCGCTTTGGTCATCTCAAAGAACACAGAGCACCCCGACCGGGCGATCCAGCTGTATGAGTTCCTGGCCACCGACCAGACCCAGGCCAATGTGAACAAAGGCGTGGAAGGCCTGCACTGGGAATTCACCGGCCCCACGGGCCGCTACATCGCGGCCGTTGGCAAAGCGGCGGATATCATGTTTAACGAAGGCTATCTGGAGTGGCAGAAGTACACCGGCGGCAATAAGTATCGCTGGGTGGGCAGCATTTATTATGACAGCGCCTGCGCCCGTGGCGACGGCCTCAGCGATCCAATCCGCAAGCGCATTTTTGAGATCGAGGCCGTTGTGGACGACTTCTCCGACTTCACCAACATCGACCCGCTGCCCGGCACCGATGAGGCCCTCATCAACACCAAGATCAACGACCTATGGAAGAGCTATGTGGGCAAGGTGGTGCTGGAGGCGACCACCTTTGAGGATGCCCAGAAGATCTGGAACGAGTTCCTGGAGAAGGCTGACCAGCTTGGCTTGCCGAAGCTGGAGGCGTTCTGGACGACCAAGTATCATGAGCTTCAGCAGATCAAGGCGGAAGGCCTGAAGAAGTAAACCAAGCAAGCGCGGCGCCCGCTACAAGCCCGAAAGGAGCGGGCGCCGTTTTGTTCATTGGGTTTTCAACCTGAGAGGAGATTGAACATGCAGGTTTGGATTCGCAGCTCCTACGCAAATGTATTCCGGGATCAACGGATTTCCTTCAACGAGGCCACCGATGACCGGGTAATGGTGATGGCGCGCAATGAGTACCAGTCCTTTCAGATCTGTCTGCGCAGTGAGAACAGCTTCAAGATAAAGAGCGTTTCCTTCGATGATTTCGCCGGTTCGGCAGGGGTCTTTCCGGCGGATAACTTCGCTTACAACTATGTCGAGTATGTCTTTTGCCCTCATAATACAGTTCATACCCGGCCTCAGGATGTGCTGCGCAACGCGCCGGACTGGTTCCCAGATCCTCTGAGCAACGATCGTTCCGTAGAGGTTACCGGCAAGCAAACCCAGCCGATCTGGATAACGGTATTCGCGCCTCGCGGCACGCGGGCCGGAGCATACGCCGGCTGCGTCCATGTCTATACCAACCAAGGCACATATCATGTACGGCTAACGTTGGAAATTTGCGCCGTTACCTTGCCGAATACTGCCCAAGGTACGCTGGATTATATGCACCACCAGCAGATCACCGGCGTTTGGTGGCTCCCCAGCACGCCAGGCAACTACCCCAACGACCCCATCACCATTCATTACGGTTACAACCGCTGGACATCTGAATGGTGGAAACTGGTCGCGGATATTGCGGAACAGATGCGCAAACACCGGCAGAACATTCTCTATCTAAACCTGCCCCAGCTCCTGATGGATGGCGGAACCCAGGTGGACGCGGCGGGCAAGTTCACTTTCGATTGGTCCAAGGTGGACCAATATGCGCAGTTTTTCATGGATGCCGGCGTGGTAAAAGGGCTGGAGGGCACCCATGTGGCTTCCATCGATTACTACAAAATGCACTTCACCACCTACCTTCTGCGGCGAAATGGCATAGGCGTTATGGAAGTGGCGATGGCACCTTATGACACCCCGGAATCAAAAAATTGGCTGGAACAGTTCCTGCCTGCTCTTCAGGCCCATGTGGAGGAAAAGCGCTGGCTGCCCATTTGGTATCAGCATGTGGGCGACGAGGCCATGAACGAGGATCAATGTGCCCAGTATGAGTTCTATTTTAACTGTTTGCGCCGCTTGGCCCCGAAGCTGAAGATTGGCGATCCGGTGACTCATGTGGAATTCGCCAAGCACCAAGGCGAACTGGGAACCGACATCCAGGTGCCCATTGAGTCGGCCTTCGACGAAAACCGGGAGCTGTTCTCGGCGATGGCTCGGCGGGGCGTCCGCATTTATCTGTACAACTGCTGTGGCCCTGCGGAATCCTGGCTGAACCGGTTTATCGATAAGCCCGTATGGCAGATGCGGATGCTGGGCTGGCTGCTCTATGCCTGGGATGTGAAAGGTTTTCTCCACTGGGGCTACAACTTCTGGAGCGACTGGAATACGGAGGAAACCCTGGAGATCTCCGAGGAGGAGGTCAAGGGTGACCATTACACCATCTATCCGGATCCCCATTTCGCTTACAAGGTGCGCTCCTCCATCCGCTATGAGGCCAACCGGGACGCCGCCCAGGATTATGAGCTGCTGACCATTTTGGGCCGCAAGGATCCGGAAAAAGCCAAGGCCCTGGTGGCGGCCATCGCCCGGGATGCCCATACAGATTATACCCATGATACCGGGCTGATGCTCAGAACGAGGGAGACACTGGTTCGCGAGGCGGCGCGGGTGGCTGGTGAGGAAAATTAGGGCATAGCATATCCCATTTTGTAACGGGAAGAGGGAATTGCATGTTATTTGACGTACATACACACTTGGCGCGGAAAGAGGATGTGAAGGGTGATTTTGTCGCCGATGGCGTGCGCGCGTGGGGCGCAGCCCATCAGCCCTACTGCTCCGTTGAAATGCACCGGGAAGAGATGAAGCATTGCGATGGCGCCGTGGTGCTGGCGCTGGACGCGCCGTTTGTAGGCTATACGTCCAGCAACGAGTTGGTGGCTGAATACATAAAGGAAGCGCCTACGCGGCTCTTTGGCTTCGCCAGTGTGGATCCCAACCGAAATGATGCCTTGGAACGCCTCCGTTATGCCGTGCGTGAGCTAGGGCTGGTGGGGCTAAAGCTGGCCCCGATTTATCAGAATTTTGCGCCTCAGGATGCCTGCGCACGGCCCATATATGCCTTTGCCCAGGACGCCGGCATTCCAATTCTCTGGCATCAGGGCACAAGCTTTGTGCGAAACGGCCCTCTGGAGCACAGCAATCCCGTCCTGCTGGATGGCATTGCCAAGGCGTACCCAAATCTGCGCATGATTATTGCCCATATGGGCCACCCCTGGTATGCCGAGGCCATTTGCGTCATCCGCAAGCACCCCAACATGTATGCTGATATATCGGCCTTGGGCTGCAGGCCCTGGCAGTTTTACAACGCGATGATCTGCGCCATGGAATATGGCGTGACCGATAAGCTGCTCTATGGAACCGACCTGCCCTCCTTCGACACAAGGACGACGGTGGCGCAGCTTCGCAACATCAACGCGCTATGCGAGGGAACCAGCCTGCCCCGGGTGCCGGATCGGGTCATTGAGGGTATATTGAACCGGGATGCCCCGGGCATTCTTGGCCTTGCGTGAGGGAGGAGAAATCTGTTGGCGCACATTATTTCCTTGGAAGCAATTCCCGTATGTCTTCCGTTTCAGGAAAAAGTCTCCGATAGCTGGGGTGAATATTTCGCATCCAACCACGGCGTCGTCCGCGTCACCGATGCGGACGGCGTCATCGGCGTTGGGGAGATTTCCTTTGCCTGGTTTGGAGGCGCTCATGGGTTTTGTGGAGAGATCAATCGGCTATGGGCCAAGCGGCTGGTCGGCATGGAGGCGGGTCAGATCGACGTTTGCTGCGGCATTATGGATGGATTTTGCGCCTTTTCCAAGCGTCATTTGACGGCAAAGGCCGGGATTGAAATGGCGCTGTGGGATTTGCTGGGCAAGCGGCTTGGCATGAGTGTCGCCCGGCTTATGGGAGGACGGCATCGGGAGCGGGTGACGCTTACAGGGGGCATTCCCATGGCGTCTCCGGAGGAAATGGCGGAAATCGCAGCTCAGCGGGTTTCCCAGGGATACCGGGAGCTAAAGCTCAAGGTGGGCCTTGACGAGGCTGTGGATCTGACGGGCGCTTGGGCGGTGCGCCGGGCCATTCCTGCCCATATTCGCCTGCGGGCGGATGCCAACATGGCCTGGAGGGATCGCCGCCAAGCCCTGCGGCTCATGGATGCTCTTTGGGACGCCGGTGTGTCGATCATCGAGCAGCCGCTGGCGGATGATGCCTTGGAGGATTTGGCCTGGCTGCGGGGAAAGGCGAAAAACCGTATCCTCATCGATGAAGGCGTCTGGGATGCTAAGGACGCCAAGGGGCAATTGGACGCCGGAACCTGCGATATGCTCCATCTGTATACCTGCGAGGCGGGCGGGTTGATCGGCATGCGGCAAATTTCTGAGCTGGCAGGGCTCTACCGGATCCCCTGCACCATCGGTTCCATGCCGGAGGGCTGTATCGGCGCCGCGGCCTCTGCCCAGGCAGCGGCTTTTATGGGCAATTTGGCAAGCGATCCCTCCGATATTCGCGGGTTCACGGTGTACCGGGAGGACGTGGTAGCGGAGCCGCTTGTCATTGAGGAGGGGGAACTCATCATACCAGACAAGCCGGGGCTTGGCGTGGAACTTGACATGGACAGGCTGGAGCGCCTGCGGATATAAGGAAGCGCAAAGGAAAGCGAGATGAATGAGATGCGGTGGATTGATGCCCACTGCCATGTAGGCCCCGGCATGATGGCATCCCAAAATCCGGAGGATCTTCTTTTGGATATGGACCGCCTGGGGATCCGCCAATCCGTGCTGGTGCCCTGGGACGCCGCCCTGGCGGTGAATAATCAGGAGGGAAACGACTTCGTATTAACGCTTTTCAAAAAGCACCCGGATCGGTTTTATGCTTTCGCCGGGATCAACCCCTGGTATGGCGCCCGGGCAGTGGAAGAACTGCGCCGGGCGGTGGGCTTAGGTGCGCGAGGGCTAAAGCTGGCGCCCCAATACCAAGGGTTTCAAATCACCGATCCCATCGCGCTGCCCGTCGTTGAGGAAGCGACCAAGCTTGGACTGCCCATCTACGTGACGACCGGCATCCCAGTGGTGGCCATGCCCATGCAGCTGAACTATCTGGCGCATACCTACCCGGAGGCCGTGTTCATTGAGGGGCGGTATGGCTTCCCGGATTTTTGGACCGACGCCATCCCCTCCGTAATGGACGCGCCGAACATTTACGTGGACACGGCGTATAACGCCCCATCCACTATACAGCTGGCCATTGATACCGTTGGCGCGGAGCGGGTCCTGTTCTCCTCGGATGCCCCCTACGCCAACCTCCAGAACGAGGTGGAAAAGATGCGGAGCCTGCCAATTTCTCAGGAGACCCTGGCCCAGGTAGCGGGCGGCACCATGGCCAGGCTGCTCGGTGAGGAGGTGGGCCCATGATCTACGATATGCATACGCACTTTTTGGGCGGACGGTTTACTACAGCCGTATCCAATCCCGAGGTGATGCTGCGGGAGATGGACGAAAACGGCATTGAGGTGAACCTGCTGCTGCCCAACGACGGCTTTTTTGTCGATTGCGCCGCTGACAATGATGTGGTGGCGAAAGCTGTCCGATCCCACCCGGACCGCTTTGTGGGCATGGGGGTGGTAAACCCCCGGGATAAGGATTGCAGCAGCGAGATCAAGCGCTGCGTGGAGGAGTTGGGGCTCATCGGCATCAAGCTGCACCCATGGTTGCAGGCGTTCAGCGCACTAGACCCCGGCTATATGCGAATGGCTGAGTACGCCGCCGCCCTGAAAACCGTCTTGTTCTTCCATGACGGAACACCTCCCTACACCGAATCCCTGGCCATTGCCGAAACGGCCAAGCGATTCCCTGAGTTGACGGTCGTGCTGGGCCATAGCGGACTCAATGATCTGTGGAATGAAGCGCTGCTGGCGGCAAAGCGGTATCCAAACATCTGGCTCTGCACCTGTGGGTGCCCCTTCATCGGCGTGGAGCGCATCGTTGGCGCCCTGGAAGGGGAGCGGGTCATGTTCGGTTCCGACTACCCCTTGGCGAATATCCTGGATACCCGTGACCGGATCCGCCGGGTCCAGCTGCTTCCCTACCCCCGGCCAATCATCAACAAGGTTCTCTTTGGGAACGCGAAACGCTTTATCAAGCAATTTGGGAAAGGATAGATCCCCATGAGATTGCATGCCATGCGATGGCCGGATTGCGCCAAAGTTGATTGGGAAAAGACCCTGGCCCTAGTGCCGCTGGGTTCAACGGAACAACACGGCAGGCACTTGCCCTCGGATACCGATACCCGGCTGGTGACCGCCATCGCCGAGGCCGTGGAGGCGCGACAAGCGCGGCGGCTTATCTTGGCACCCACCCTCTGGCTGGGCCATTCCCCTCATCATCTCTCCTTTGGCGCCACCCTATCGGCTCACCACACCCTCTATACCGGCATGCTGTGTGAAATTGCCGAGTCCTTCTCCAAAATGGGATGCAAGAAACTGCTATTCCTGAACGGCCATGGGGGCAATCGGGTTCCTGCCCTGGCCGCCCTACAGGAGCTGAAGGACCGGCATACGGCTTTTCAGCCCATGCTGGCGGACTATTGGGCATTGGCCGCCCGTGACATTCTCAACATTGCCACCAGCGGCGTCACCGGCATAGGCCATGCCTGCGAGCTGGAAACGTCCCTGTACCTTTACCTGTATCCGGAGAATGTGGCGGCGGATGAGATCCGTGACGCGGGAACGGGCAACAGCCCAGCCGGCGATGCCTATCAGGGCTATATGTTCCAGGGAACTCCTCTGGGCTGGGTGGATGATTTTTCTGACATAACGGACACGGGGGCGTTTGGAAAGCCCACCCACGCGACAAGGGAAAAGGGTGTGCGCTTCTTTGATGCCATCGTGGAAGGCGTGGACCGCCTAATCACCGCCATATTGGCGCAGGAAAGGAAAGCATAACATGGCAAAGCGCGCAGTATCCTCGGATAAACTTCCCGGCGTATTCGGCAACTATTCTTCCGCCGTGGTCGTGGGGGACATGATGTTTCTGGCGGGGCATGGGCCTTTTGACGTGGACAAAAAGCTAGTGGGGGAAGGGGATATCACGGCTCAAACCCGCAAAACCTTGGAAAACATCCGCATTCTGCTGACGGAGAATGGGTTTCAAATGAATGATGTGGTGCGCGCCACGGTCTATTTGCAGCACATTGAGGATTGGGGAAGGCTTAACGCCGTTTTCGGGGAATTCTTCACAGCGCCCTACCCGGCCCGCTGCGTGGTGGCGTGCCAGCTTAATGGCTTTCTTGTGGAGATAGAGTGTACGGCGATTCGCGGCTGCTCGGGGGCGAAAGATGGATAATCTTATCCGCATCGGCGTCATCGGCTGTGGGGATATCGCCGTTAGCCAGCACATTCCGGCCCTTTTGAAGAATGCGGGCGCAGCCCTTGCGGGGCTATGCGACACTGTGGCGGACCGGGTGCATGCCCTCTCCGCGTCGCTGGATGTGCCGGCGTTTACCGACCCCGCGCGGATGCTCCGGGAATGCGAGATGGACGCCGTCATCATCGCCACCCCCCCTTGGGTGACCCCCGCCCTCACCATGGAGGCCCTCCGGGCGGGGCGCTATGTGCTCTGCGAAAAGCCCATGGCTTTGACGGTGGAGGAGGCGGAGCGGATGGCTCAGGCGGAGCGGGAGAGCTGTGCCCACGTTCAGCTGGGATTCACTTACCGCCACGATCCCCTTTTGGATCAGCTCCGCCGCTGGATCGCGGAGGATCGCCTGGGGCACCCTCTTTTCTTCCGTCTTGGTATCTTCGATGAGATTTGGGATCCAACCGGCAATCCGGAGCATTACAAGCGGCTATATGAGACCATGGAGCACGGCGGCCCATCCGTCCATGACGGCGCCCACAACGCTGATTTTCTGCGCTTTTTAACAGGCGCCCAGGTGGACGGAGTGGCTTCTTACGGCTTCCAGAGCCGGCCGGAGTTCCCCTGCCCCAACTACGACACCTCCATAATCCGCTTTGACAATGGAGATATGGCAAAGCTGGAGATCGGCTGGTTTTTCCCCAAGTTGCCCTATGGGGAGTTTGAGGTGCTGGGGCCCAAGGGCTACGCCTCCTACGACCGGTTGAAACGCTTCACGGCGCTGCAAACAGCCGAAGGCGAGGAACGGATTGCCGATGATGAGAACTGGTGGGCATTGTGCTTCAAGCTGCAGCTGGAGAAATTTATCGCCAGTATTCGGGCTAAAACGCCCTGCGTGCCAGGCTGCGCCGAGGGCATCTACAGCCTCAACCTATGCAAGCGCATTGAGGCATCCATCCGGGATCATGAAAAAACCCTATAAGGCAACACCGCACAGTCGCGCACACCGTCTTTGAGGATCTTTTCGTGCTGCTCTGTGTCGCTCTTGCGGTCACCGTAGCGCTGCTGCGGTGTCCGCAAGGCTCCTTGATCAGCGCGAAAATCTCTCGCAATGCCAGCGACGCTCCTTTGTGCGGTGTTGCCTTAGGGCTTGGAGCGATGATTTGAGAAAGGCCAAATCATCCACACGCCTGCGAATCACCAAAAGTATGGTATACCCCCCCTCGTAACCCCTTTCTATCTCAATGCGCCAACCTGCTTCATATCTCGTTGGCGCCCGAAAGGAATAGTCATATGATGAACGATTTGGATCGGTTTGAGATCATGGAGAAAAGGCTGTATAGCGGCGTACTCTGCGATGTGATGGACGAGCTGGGGCTGCGCGACCAAGCCATGAACGAGCGCCTTCGCCCACTGGATGTAACAAGAGCGGTGGCGGGACGGGCCAAAACCATCCTGGCTGTGGATGTCTATTACGTCCACGAGGACACCTATGATGTGGAAATCGCCTCCCTGGACAGCATAAAGCCCGGCGAAGTAGCGGTGGTCTGCACCAACCGTTCGGTGAACAACGGCGTTTGGGGAGAGCTTCTCTCCACGGCGGCTAAAATGCGGGGTGGCCGCGGCGCCATTGTGGACGGCCTCATCCGGGATACGAAGAAAATTCGGGAACTGGGCTTCCCCGTGTTCTGCACGGGCTGCAAGCCGGTGGACTCCCGAGGCCGGGGCAAGGTGGTAGAGTACGACTGCGTTGTGGAGTGCGGCGATATCCGCGTATCCCCCGGCGATGTCATCTTTGGCGATGCCGATGGGGTATGCGTCATTCCCAAGGATCGGTTTGAACAGGTCTTTGAGCTGGCCCTTGAAAAGGTCGAAAAAGAAAATCATACCCGGGACGAGCTCTTGGAGGGCAGGCTCTTGCGGGAGGTGTTCGAAAAATATGGTGTCCTGTGACCGATATGCCTGCCATATCCGGCATGCCCAGGGCTTTCCGGCCTTTGACGCGGCGGTGTGGAACGATCTGCCCGTCCTGACCCTTTCCGACACAGTCACGGGGGAGAAGCCTTTTTTAGAGACAAAGGCAAAGGTCTTTTTGGATGAAAAGCAGAGGATGCTTTTCTTTGGGTTCTGGGCGGAGGACGACGCGGTGTTCTCCGAGTTTCAAAACCGGGATGATCCCCTGTACAAGCAGGATGTCCTGGAGGTTTTTCTCTGCGATACGCCGTCCCTATGCCAGTACAAGGAGCTGCAAACCAGCCCATTCAACGTTCAGTACGACGCCCTCATCGCGTATCACGGCCCCGGGGACATCGATGTAAACGTGGGCTGGAACTACGAAGGGTGGCGTTCCGAGACCCGCTATGATGCCGATGCCGGTGCGCTCGCCAGCGTTTGGGCATTGCCACTGGACGGATTAGATCATGATCCCAAGCAGGGGGAAAGCTGGCGGATGAACATATACCGCTGCGACCAAAGCCAGCAGGGCCGCGTGCTGCTGGCCTGGTCTCCTACAGGCGCGGCCCAGTACCATGTGCCGGAACGGTTCGGCTGGCTGGATTTTGTGGGAGAGTAAGTGGCGCATGGAAGGGGCAGTTATGGTAAGGAGGGGGGGCGATCAGGGGCGCCTCCCCCGAACCTCGGTCAAGGGCTTTGATCCAGGGTTTTATGTTGTCGCGCACCGCGTGCGCTCTGTATGAAACCCGACCTCCGCCACACTTGATTTCGTCACTGACGGAACGCGGCTCCGGTTCCTTGAAAATCCCTTTATTTCCCACAGACCAGTCCCCTCCACCCGGCTTGGTAACCCCTCAAAGCACAACTCCAGTGTTCACCATCCCGATGTTCTTATTGGGGCAAAGGTTCATGCACATGCCGCATGCCACGCATTTTTCCGGATCGATGACGATTTGCTTGGCGTCATCCAGCTCAATGGCGAACTCGCAGCAGAGTTCCTTGCATTTTGCACAGCCTTCGCCGCAGCCGCAGCGCTGGCAGCGGTTGCTTTCCAGAATGGCGGTTGCCTCGTCAGCGATCTGCTTTGCCCGGTGAGCGGTCAGGTCAATTTTCCGCCATTTGAGAATGTTGGAGGCTGGGTTAACCTTGGCCTTGTCGAGCTTTGGCAGCCGCTTGGCCAGGATGTGCATTTCCCTCGCTTTTTCGGCGGCAAACGCCAGAACGCCCTGGATGGAGATGGTCTGATTGATCCGCCCAATGGCGCAGGCTTGTTCGCACAGGGCCTCACAGGAGCTGCAGGGCGCGTTGGCGGACAATTCCGCAGCCCGCTTCCAGTCGCCCTTTGAAACAGCCCGGAGCACCGACTGAACGGGGATTCCCAACGGGCACGCGGCGTTGCAGGGGGCTATCAAAGAAGGATCCTTCACTTCCGCGTATCCATCGTAAAGGGTTAGCTCCGTGGCCGTCTTGACAGCGGGCACCAAAATGTCCCGAACGTCGGCGTACCGCTCGTAACCATGGCCATTGAGCCACACCTTGGTTTCCCGGATAATATCCTCAATAAAGTTATAACCCCGGATGAGGGTTTCCGTGCAGATGCCCGCCAGGTCGCCGCCGCACATGGCCATCTCAATAGCATCCTTGGCAGAGCGGATGGCGCCGGTGGCAAAAATGGCTACGTTGGGTCCAGCAATCTTGCGCATTTCATAGGTGTCCCGTTGGGCGACAGGCTTAAGCCAGCCACCGTTGAAGCAGGTCATGCTGATTTCTTCCTGCAGGTGATAAAGGGCCTTGCCCGGGTTTTCCAGATCAATGGGAGGCATGCCAAGCCGGTTGCCGCTGCCGCTGACCCCGTCCGCCCCTGCCAGCGCCGCCGCCCTGGCAGAGTAGCCGATCATGCCGCCCTCGCCGCAAAGCTTGACCACCAAGGGCTTCTCGATGGACTTCTTGATGGCGCGAACCACTTGCGCCACTTGGGCGGGATATCGGCCAATGCTGGCGCCCGTCTGCTTGACGGGCTTTTCGGAGCCGCCGCTGGTGGTTTCCACGTTAAAGGACATGTTGGGACAGCACATGTTCAGCTCGATGATGTCCGCCCCCGCCTCACAAAAGGCCTGGGACATTTTAATCCAGCCGGTTTCGTCATCATCCCCCGCGTAGGTGATGTTCACCATCAGCACCAGATCCGTCAGGTGCCTTTTGGCTTCCTTCACGATCTGAAGGGCATCAGTAAACTTCAGGCGCTTTTCCGCTGTGAAGCCCAAGGCGTCGTATTGCTCAAAGATCATGTACCGGGGATAGCGGTTGATGTAGGGCGCCGGATCAATGGCCAGCTTTAGGCAAGCGCCGGCCCAGCCTGCCTTTTCAATGGCCAGCAACTGCTCCACAGTCCGCGCCGTTGGCCCTGATGCCACATAGAAAGGGTTTTTAAACTCCACATTTGCCACTTTTACGGGCAAATAAAGCTCCTGGCTCACTTGGAATTCCTCCTCGGATTTACGACTTTTCGGCCTTCCCTCATGGATTGGTAGATGGATTGCAAGGTCTCCAGGTATTCCAGCCCGTCTTGGCCCCGCATGCCGAACTTGGCGTCCACATCCTCCCGGCAGCAAGCTACGAAATGGGCGATTTCGCCAGTATAACCCAGCGTGTACATCTCGTCAAACGCGGGATGGCTCCAGCCTGTGGTGACCTCCGCTTTTTCCACGGTGTATTGAAGGCCCGGAATGGAAAAACAGGAAATGGGCCCTTCATGGTTCAGGTTTAAATGGAGGCAGCCTTTATCCCCATAGAAATCCAAGCAATCCTCCATGCCGCCTGTGGCCACATAGTTCGCCTCAATCAGCGCACTGGAACCATCTCCAAAAGTGATAAAGCAGGCGGCCAGATCCTCTCCTTCGCAGGCTTTATGAATGTGGTTTTTCTCTCCGCCTAAGGAACCCATAGCGGTCAGTTCCAGCCAATCGTGGCGCTTCAGGGCCAGCATCAGCCCCAGGGGATGAATGCCCAGGTTCATCATGGCGCCGCCGCCGCACAAAGCGATGGAAAGGTTCAGGGGGTTGTGGGAACCGGAATGGCACTCTCTGGCCCTCATGTAACAGATCCGGCCCAAAGCGTCTTCTTCCATAATTTCCATGGCTCGCAGGATCGCGGGAGCGAAAAGCCAGTCCTCCGCGTAATAGATGTGTCTGCCCATTGCAACGGCCTTTTCATTCATTTCCCGGCCATGGGCGACTGTTGTGGCAAGCGGCTTCTCGCAGATCACATTGCGGCCCTTCTCCAGCGCCGCCATGCACACCTCATAGTGGAGGTGGTTGGGCACGCAGACATCCACCAAATCACAGTCCACCTGCCGGATCGCCTCAGCGTAATCGGTGAAGGTTTGAAAATCCGCCAGCGCATACTTGGCTTTAAGCGCCGAGATCTGGTCCGGCATTGTGCTGCAGATGGCGGCAATTTCCACACCGCCTGCCCGTTTGTAGCCTTCCATATGAAGTCCTGCTGCGAATCCCGAGCCGACGAGCAAAACTCTTACTTTTTTCATGAATTCACCTCTGAAACATTTCGGATAGGTACTTGCCGCCTTCCGTTTCGGTGTAGAGCATAGCGTCTTTTTTCCTGCGCAATATGCTGGCGGGGCATGCTTCCGTAATGGGGCCGTACGCCGCGTCTCGCAGGGCGTTGGCCTTTGCCGCTCCGGGCACGATGCACAGCACATGGGGAACCTGAACCAGGGTTGGAATGGTCAATGTAATGGCCTGCTTGGGCACTTCGCAAAAGGAGGAGAAGCATCCGTCATTAACCTGCTGTTGACGGCATGCGGTGTCCAGGTTTACCACCTTCACCGGAACGGGATCCGCAAAGTCCGCCTCCCCGGGGTCGTTGAAGGCGATATGCCCATTTTCCCCAATGCCCATGCACACGATGTCCGGAGGATAGATGGCCAGTATTCTGGTATATCGGCTTGTCATCTCCTGAGCGCTCAAGCCCGGAAAAGCGATATATGAAATCGACTTAAGGGGCACATGGTCAAAGAGGGTTCTTCGCAAAAAGTTTCCAAACCCCTGGGGCGCATCGGGGGATAACCCGATGTATTCATCCATGTGCAGGGCATTCACCCGCGCCCAATCGATTGGCTTTTGAAACAAAGACTGTAAAAACTCATTCTGGGAGGGAGCCGCGGCGAAGATGATATTTGCCTCTCCTTTTTCCGCAATAACCTGTTGGATGCAGGCCGCCGCATCCTTGGCGGCTGCCTCGCCCATTTCGCTCCGGCTTCCATAGATCCTAATGTTGAGCGTATCGATCTTGATCTGCGCAAGGTGCATATCGGTCTTATCTCCTTTATACGCTTTTTCTTTTCGTTACTGAGTTTGCTTCCTTCCCAAATAGGCCTCCACAATCTCCGGATCCCCCAGGAGCGCCTTGCCTTGCCCTGTTTTGCGTACCCGGCCATTTTCCAGCACGACGGCAAAATCCGCGATTTCCAACGCCTTCTGGGCGTTCTGTTCCACCAGCAGCACGGTGACCCCCTCATCCCGAATTTTGGCGACGGTTCTAAAAACATCCTGAATGACCAGGGGAGCTAATCCGAGGGAAGGCTCATCCAGCAGCAGTAGGCGGGGCTTGGACATCATCGCCCGCGCGATGGCAAGCATCTGCTGCTCGCCGCCGGACAGGGTTCCTCCGGGCTGCTTTCTGCGGGATTCCAGCTGGGGAAACAAAGCATATTGCTTCACGCGCAGCGATTCCAGTTCATCCTTGTCTCGCAGCAGATAACCGCCTACCCGAAGATTTTCCTCCACGCTGAGCTCCGAAAAGACCCGGCGGCCTTCCGGGACTAGAATTACGCCAAGCCTCGCCACCCGGTAAGCGGCGCTGGGCAAAGGTTTATCCAAAAACTGAACGGTCCCCCTCTGGCAATGCTCCAAGCCCGCGATGCTCTTGAGTAAGCTGCTCTTTCCAGCGCCGTTGGCCCCGATGATGCTGACAATCTGGCCCTGCTCCACCTGGAAGGAGACATCCTTCAAAGCCTCTGTCTTTCCATAATTCAAAAAGAGGTTACTGGCGCTGAGCAGCATCTTCGTTTCCTCCCAGATAGGCGGATAGCACCTTGGGATTCCGCTGAATTTCCTCGGGGGTGCCTACCGCGATGTTGGTGCCAAAATCCTGCACATAGATTCGGTCACAGAGGTTCATGATGACGTCCATTCGGTGTTCGATGATGAGAATGCCCATTTTTTCCCTGGCGATGAGCGCCTTCAGAAAGCGCACAAGCTCCATGCACTCGTCCGGGTTCAGGCCGGCAGCTGGCTCGTCCAGCATGAAAACCTTGGGTTTTAGCGCCAAAGCCCGGGCCATTTCTAGTCTTCTCTGCAAGCCATAGGGCAGGTTTTCGGGCTTGTCGTTTTTATAGCGGGTTAGGCCTACCAACTCCAAACACTCCAACGCTTCCCGAGTGGTATTCCGGTCGGAGCGTATGGCTCTGGGCAGGCGCAGGACTGCTTCCATCATCGAATATGTTGGCTTCTGGTCAAAAGAAATCTTGACGTTGCTCAACACATTCAGCGTGGGAAACAGCCGGATGTTCTGAAACGTCCTGCCGATGCCGCGCTTCGCCCGCAGCTCCTGAGGAATGCTCAGAAGGCTTTCCCCCTCCAGCTCAATTTCGCCTTGATCTATAGGATAGATACCCGAGATTAAGTTGAAGATGGTCGTTTTGCCCGCGCCATTTGGCCCGATGATACCGACGATCTCACCTTCTCGCATCGACATGGAAAAGCCATTCACCGCTGTGTTTCCGCCGAATCGCTTCACCACATTTTCAAGCTTCAGGAGCATGCTTGTCTCGCCCCCTTCTCCGCGTCCACGCGGCAATTCGACCAAAGCTCAGCTCAAACTCTCCCATTACGCCTTCCGGACGGAAGTTAATCACCAGCAAAATGAGCACGCAGTACAGGATGATGCGGGCCTGGCTGGCAAAACGGAATACCTCGGGCAGGAGCGTCAGCACGGCGGTAAACAACACCGAGCCGGTGAGGCTGTTGACACCGCCGAAGGACAGGTAGATAAGCCATTCGCTGGAACGGGTCCAGCCAAAAAGGCTTGGATCCAGGTAGGTGAGGTAAAACGCGTACAGAACCCCTGCAAACCCGGCGATCATGGAGGTAAACACATAGACTTTCAGCTTGTGGGCAAAGACATTGATGCCGAAGGATTTGGCCGCCAGCTCATCCGTCTTGATGGCCAGGCTGATGCGGCCAAAGCGAGAGACCTTGAAGGCAGCCACCAGTCCAATGCAGAGGATGGTGCTGATGACGATCGTCTCAAGGCCGACGGCGTGGGGAATGTTGCTGATGCCGCCCGCTCCGCCGGTGACCGCGCTGAATTTCTTGATGACAGCGGTGATGGCCTCGCCCAAATATAGGGACATGAGCGAGAAATAATCTCGCCGCAGCCTCAGACAGGGAAAGCCCACAATGAGGGCAACGACGCCTGACGCCAGTATTCCCGCCGGGAAGCACAGGAGGGAGGGGAGGTTGGTTTGCAGCGCCAAAACCCCCGCCACATAGGCGCCGACGGACATATACGCCGCCTGACCGAAGGAAAAAAGGCCCGTCATGCCCGATAGGGGAAAGATGCTCACCACCCCGATGATGGCGATGCAAGTGCCCTGCACCAGATAGGAAATATAGTCGCTCATACGGCCTTCCTCCCTTACGCCTTTTCGCTGACGTATTTGCCGGAAATGCCTTCCGGCCGAACCAGAAGGAAGAGCAGCGCCAGCACGAAGATGATGGCCGGTGTAATCAAGTCCCCAAAAATAACCGTGAGAATCACCTCTATGATGCCAAGCAGCAACGCGCCGATAATGGCGCCCGGCAGGGAACCCAGGCCGCCGATGACCGATGCCACGAAGCCTTTCACGGCAATGTTGCCGATGAATGGCGTCACCGTATAGGTGGAGCCAAAGAAAATGCCGCTCACCCCCGCTAGCGCTCCGGCGATTAAAAAGGTTGCCAGAATAACCATGTCCGGGTTGATGCCCATGAGCATCGCCGTATCCCGATCCATGGAGGAGACGCGGATGGAAAGCCCCAGCTTCGTCCGGTTCAGGAGCGCCATCAGCGCGATGAGCAGCACAATGGAAACTCCCATCATCAGCATGTTCATCTTGACGATGATCACGCCCAGGAATTTAAAGGTCTGTTTCTCAAAGAAGGGCGGAATCGTGTAGAACGTGGAACCAAACTGGAGGGTTAGCAGGTTTGAAAGCAAAATGCTGCAGGTGATGGAACTGATGAAATAGTATATCTTGCCGCTGGCCTTTTTTCGTAACCGGCGGAACGCGACCGTATCCACGGCGACACCAAGCCCCGCGCCGATAATCGCCGTCAGCACCACCGAGAGCACCGCTCCCAAACGAAAGACCGTATAAAAGAAATATCCTACAAACGCGCAAACGCTGATCAAACCGCCATGGGCAAAGTTTGAAAATTTCAGCACGCTGAAGATCAGGGCAAAGCCCACAGCGATTAGCGCATAGACGCTTCCCTTGGAAATCCCGTTGAAGAATTGTTGGGCGTAGTATGTTGCTGGCATAGACTTCCCCCGTCCCGCACGTAATAAGAAGAGCCTGCCTAAAAGCCGGAGTGATGGCTCTTCGGCAGGCCTTCGGATTGTGCCCTATACCAAATTTTGCGGTCTCTGGCGCAAGTGGATATCAGTCGGCGGTTACGTATTCTTCCAAGGTGATGGCGGTGCCTGCCTCGTCCCACTTGGCGATGTAGACACCCATGCCAGTAGGCCGGTGGGTTTCGGGATTGATGGTGATGGTGCCCGAAGCGCATTCCACATCGGTGGTTTTGGTCTCGATGGCTTCCTTCAGCGCCACCGGATCGGTGGGATCTTCGATTTGGGCGAGGGCGTTGGCGATGATCTTCACGTTGTCGTAGCCGAACGCGGCGTAGAACTGAGGCGCGGCGTTGAAATGGGCCTGATAGGCGTCGCCAAGGACCTTCGCGTTGCCTTTGGTAAAGTCCACGTTAAAGACGAAGAACAGGTTTTCAATCTTTGTACCTTCCACCAGGGTATTGAACGGCGGCGCGTAGGTGTTGTTGCCCGCGATCATACCCTCATAGCCCAACGCGCGAATCTGCGTGTAGGCAATGGCGTTCTGGGGCGCATAGTTGGGGATGTAGACCGCGTCGGGCGCCAAAGCTGCGATTTTGGTCAGCTGGGCGGAATAGTCCGTGGAATCCGCGCCGAAGGTTTCTTCCGCCACGATGGACGCGCCGTTGGCCTCCATATAGGCCCGGAACGCGACAGCATGGGAGTAGGAATAGGAGTTGGAGCTGTCATAGAAGATGGCGGCTGTTTTGACACCCTGCTTCAGGGCATACTGAGCCTCGATTTCGGCCTGCTGGCCGCAGCTGGGCTGGGCGAGGAAAACATAGGGGTAGGTCTCACCGGTTTTTTCGTTCCGAGTGGCCCGCTCGTCCATAAAGTGGGAAACGATGGGCACCTTTTTCTCCGTGGCGACAGGCGCCAGGGCGATGCCGATGTTGCTAATGGACGGCCCGATCACGGCGACGGCATTGTCCTCATCCACCAGGCGGTTGTAGACGTTCAGTGACTCGTCTACGCTGCCTCGGGTGTCATAGTGAACCAGCTTGAGCGTAAATCCATTGATGCCGCCCGCTTCGTTTATTTCATCCACCGCGTATTGAGCGCCGAAAACCGTGGCGTTGCCGGCGACGGACATGGTACCGCTCAGATCATGGAACAGGCCGATAACGATTTCCTTCCCCGCCTCTGCGGCTGCCACCTGCACGCCAAGCACGGCTGTCATCAGAAGAGCGAGGAGCAGAAGGAATGATAAGCTCTTTTTCATGGTGATATTGCCCTCCGTTTTTTTGTTTTCCGTTGTAGCCTTTTTTCGCCACTGCATTCTTAGAACAGGATAGAAAACGTATTCTGCCGCTACCCCTCCTTTTTCTGCACGCATATGGGATGTGACGGGAGTTTTATACACAGTATACTATGATATGTACAATAAATCAACACAAAAAAGTAAGATAATACAGGCGCTGTTCAGAAAACGTTTTCTCTGATGCTTTTTTACGGGTGAGAAAATTCGGCAAAAGGTTTCATGGGTCGCACCGTTTCCCGGATGACCAACGTAGGATCCAGCTGCATGCTCACGGGCAAGTGCTCCTTTTCAGGGATTAAGTTATCCAGAAGCATCATGGCCGCAAGCCTTCCCGCCTCATAAGAGGGGTACCGCACCGTGGTCAGGGAGGGCTGAAATACGGAAGCGAAGGGGATGTCGTCAAAGCCGATGACAGATAGATCCCTGGGCACGTTGATGCCCGCGCCCCCCATGGCTTTGATGAAGCCAAGGGCGATCATGTCGTTGACACAGAGGACTGCGGTGGCTTTGCATCCGCTTTTGATGTAATCCATGGCAAGCGCCTGCCCTGCTTGCAGGTCATAGTCATCCCGGTCAATTTCGTTTTCATCCCCTGAGATAAACACATTCCCTTCGCGAAAGGGAAGATCCTGTCCATCCAAAGCTTGCCGATATCCGTTAAAAATCTCTCGGCGGGTCCACCGGGTGAGGGGGGTTGTGACAAAGGCAATTTCCCTATGGCCGATGGAAAACAAGTGCCGCATCGCCAAAGCCGCGCCTTTGCGGGAATCAAAGTGAATGGTGGAACAGGGCGCATCCTTGAGCCGCTGGTCCAGCAGCACCACATTCAATCCCCGCTTTACATATTCCGTCACCATGCCCGCGTGTTCGTCCACTGAGGAGAGCAGAACCCCGCGAACCCGGCGCTCATAAAGAGTTCTCAGGTGCTGACGCTCTCGATCCGCCTGGCGCATGGAGCTGCACAGCATCAGCTGAAGGTTTTGCTCGCTCGTGAAGCGATGGACCCCTTGGAGGGTCTGGATATAAAAAGGGTTGGTAAGGTTGGGAAAGATAACGCCGATATCGTCGCTGAAGGTATTCTTCAGGTGCCGCGCCATGATGTTGGGCACATAGTCCAACGCCGCGGCGGCATCCTGTACCCGCTTGCGAAGGGCTGCGCTGACGGGATAGTCCGCTGAGGCGAGCACCCGGGAAACCGTGGCCACAGAGGCCTCGGCCAGGCGGGCTACATCATGCAGCGTCGCGTTTCCGCTTGTTTTGATCTTGCCATTTTTGCTGGGCAAATCGCCTGCCATGGGTTTATCCTCATTTCGTTTGGCAAAAACTGAGGCGCACGTTCCGGAAACCTAAAAGATAGAAAGCCTTGCGATAGTATAAGCGATCTGGCGGGGATAATCAAGGATGGGCGAAGCGGAGCCAGGGCAAAAGGATTTACTCAGGAGAGATGATGCTTACGGATTTCTTGCCAGCTTTCACATCCGCATACCGCTGCAAGCGGTGCTCTGACCAGGATATCTGTTAGCTCGCGCAGTTTGTTTCTCCAAGGTCGTCGTGGATTCTCGATCCTTTCCCGCAGCCCTATTATTGGTTGTATTGTGATGCGTTTGCTATACCGCTTGCATTTTCCAGTAGGTTTTGCTACATTGTGAATTAGAATAATAAGGGAGATAAGGCGGTATGTGGAAACGCGATATCTTGGAGGAGCTGTCCGGGCGGGTGTTGGGCATGCTTCAGCGTGAACACGCCCCTGAGGAAAGCCGGGGGCATATGCACATGGACAACTGGGAATGGCCTACGGGCGTGGCGCTGTACGGCCTTTGGAAGACCTATGTGAAAACCGGCCGAGAGGAGGTCTTGGGCTATTTAGAAAGCTGGTATGACAAGCAATTGGCCCAGCCATCGCCTCACCGGAATGTGAACACCGTCACCCCCATGCTGACGCTTGCCTGCATGTATGAGCATACGCACAACGTGGAATATCTGTCCGATATTGAGAGCTGGGCGGAATGGGTCATGCGCACCATGCCCCGCACGGAATATGGCGGGCTGCAGCATATCACCGTCTGGAACAAGCACCATCAGCAGCTATGGGCGGATACGCTGTTCATGACCGCCCTGTTCCTGCTGAAGGCAGGGCTGGTTCTACAGCGGCGGGAATGGGTGGAAGAGGCCAAATACCAGTTCCTTATCCACACCCGCTATTTGCAGGAAATCCGCACAGGCTTGCTGACCCACGGCTGGACATTCGATTGCAGGCACGCTTTCGCGGGCGCTCACTGGGCCAGGGGAAACGCTTGGTTTACCGCGGCTGGCGCGGAAATGCTCTCCATGCTGCCTGAGCAGGACGCAAGCGCCCGGATGATCCAGTCTTGCCTGGAGGATCAGGTGCTGGGCCTATGGAAGCTTCAGCGGGAAAGCGGCCTGTTCACAACGCTGATGGATGTGGAGGAGACCTATGAGGAAACCTCCGCCACGGCGGGCATCGCCTATGGGGTGCTCCGGGGCGTTCGCCTTGGGTACCTGGGAGAGGGCTATCGGGAGATGGGCGAAAAGGCCGCCCGGGCCGTCATCGGCAAGATCGCCCCGGATGGGACGGTCATGGGGGTTTCGGGGGGAACGGGCATGGGTCATTCTCTGGATTTCTATAAAAAAATTGAGCTGACGCCCACCGCCTATGGGCAAGGGCTTGCCTTCCTGATGCTGACGGAGCTGATGGAGATCGCCGAATAGGCGGGAGGGGATTCAAATCAGTATTCCGAGGGACATCTCCATGGAATCCATCCTGGCGGACGCGCTTAAGCGGCACGCCTCCCTATCCATCATCGGCATGTGCAAAAATGCCGGAAAGACCACCGTGCTGAACCGGATTATCCGCCATCTCAGGGCGGATCCGCGGGTTCTCGCCGTTACCTCCATCGGCTGGGACGGGGAATCCGTGGACATTGTTACCGGCACGGAGAAGCCGAGTATCTGGATCAGGTCCGGAACCCTTGTGGCGACGGCGGCGGACACGCTTCGGCGTTCGGATGTAACTCGGGAAATCCTGTATGCCACGGGCATGAATACCCCTCTGGGCGAGGTGGTGATCTTTCGGGCCTTGTCCGATGGAATGGTGGAGTTGGCCGGCCCATCCATGAATGACCAGGTGAAAGAGATCATGGGGATCCTACAGGCGCTGGGATCGGACATTTTGTTGGTGGACGGCGCTACAAGCCGCAGGACAGTGGGTGGGCCACGCATCACAGAGGGGATGATCCTGTGCGCCGGCGCATCCTACCACCCGGACATGGGACAGGTGGTGGCGGATACCGCCCATATCTGCGCTTTGCTCACGCTGCCTGTCAGCACCGGGCTGCATCCCCATCGGCGCGTGCTTTCCGGCGCGGTGACGGATGAGGTGCTGAAAAAGCTCTCTTTAAAGCCCGGGGATGAGATAACCGCCCTGGATGGAGGAAAGCTGATGGTTTCTCGGGAGGCTTTTGAGCGGCTTACGGCGGGGGGCGTGCGCTTTTCCGTCCAGGAGGCCAGCGCCCTTTGCTGTGTCTGCGTGAATCCATTTTCCGCCACAGGCCTCAGTTTTCACCCCGGGGTCTTTCGGGCTAGCATGGCGGCCGCGGTTTCCGTGCCCGTGCTGGATGTAAAGGAGGCGGGCTGTGAAGGTCAGCTATGATATCCGCAAGACGCTTGGCGTCCAGTATGTCCTGGACCTGCTCTCTCCCTGCTCTCCTTATGGGGTGGAATTGGTGCGCAATCCCCCCGCCTATGGCCGGAATGAAAGCGAGGCGCTCAGGGCAGAGTGGCGGAACCTGGGCATTGTGGTGAATGCCCTTTTAAGCCAGAGGCTGGACATGGACAAGCTCAAGCGCCTTTTCACGCAGGTACGGGATATTCGGGGCACGCTGGCCCGCTGCCAGGAGACCGCCTTAACCGAGGTGGAGCTCTTTGAGGTGAAGCGATTTTTGCTCCAGCTCTCCCTGATCGCTCCTCTTGTGCAGGGCATGAACCTTGGGTTGTCCGGCGTTTTATTCACGGAAGAAACGGAGGCTTTGCGCCTTTTGGATCCGGATGGCCGCCGTGCCGCCGGCTTTTCCATCGGGGATGCCTACGCAAAGCCATTGGCCCAGGCACGGGAACGGAAAAGGGCGTTGGAACAGGCCCTGCGGGATGAAGAAAGTGAATCCAGGCGGGATCAGCTGCTGGCGGAGCGGAATATCGCGGTTGCCCAGGAGGAGGCGGAAGTGCTCAAGATCCGCGTCCGGCTGTCAGAAGGCCTTCGCCCCTATCGGGACGCCCTTCTGGCCAACGCCCTATCCATCGGCAGGCTGGATTTTCTGATACAAAAGGCGGAGCTGGCGGCGGCCTGGGGCGCTGTCTGCCCCCAAATTGCCGAGAATGAAGTCTTTTTTCTGGGCATGCGTCATCCCCAGATGGAGGACGCGCTGGTGGCCCGAGGGCAGGCGTTTGTCCGGGTGGATATTCGGCTGCCCATGGGCGCGACGGTGATCACAGGGGCCAATATGGGCGGCAAGAGCGTAGCCCTGCGGACGCTCGCAATGAACATCCTGCTATGCCAATGGGGGTTTTTTGCCTTTGCCCGGGAGGCGGCCCTGCCGCTGTTTGACGGCTTGCATTGGATTGAAGATGGGACCACACAGGCTGAGACCGATCTTTCCTCCTTTGGCGCGGAGGTTGTGCGCATTCAGGCGATGCTTGAGGATATTGATTCCGGGTCCTGTGTTTTTGCGGCGCTGGATGAACCCGCCCGGGGAACCAACCCCAGGGAAGGATCGGCCCTGGCAAAAGCTTTGGTGTGCCGGCTTTCGAAAGCGCGAAGCGTTTCCGTCGTTGCCACCCACTTCGATGGGGTCGCCGCCGCCGCCCAGGCTCATTATCAGGCGGCGGGCTTCCGGGGTGAAATTGGGGAAGCCCCGGCCAAAGACCGGCTTATGTACATCGCCAAGCATATGAACTATGGCCTTCGCCCCGTCGCGAAGGATGCACAGACGCCTACAGACGCCCTGGCCATATGCCGCCTCCTGGGGTTGGACCCGGAGGTGGTGGCCCAGATGGAGCGGGCGATTTCAGGCAGAACATAGCACACGGGGGGATTTCATGAAGATAGGCCGCTGGGTTCTTTGGGGAATCATCGTCTGCGCGGTCTTGGCGTTTCTGGCCGCGATGGGCATCGTGATCTACTCAGTCGCTTCCCGGACGATGAGCAATAACTACATCGCCCAGGTGAAGCTCAGCCTCAACGCCGCCGCCTTAAGCGATGAGGGTGTGTGGATCAAGGATGGGGAGAAACAGGAGCGCCTCGTGGATGAAAGCCGGAGAAAGCTTGCCTTCCACCTGACGCAGAACGCTTCCCTGCCTCTTTTTATGGATGAGGATGAGGAGAAAGCCATTTCGCTTCAGATCGGACAGGATTCCCTGGTTTTGGTTCCCGTAAAAGGCGACGGGGAGCGGGCGGTGGTTCATTTCAGCACTGAGGGGAAATCCTACCGCATGGTCATCCGGCAGTACGGCCTATGGGATGACCTCGCGCTGTGTCTTGGAGAAGACAACCGGATGTCCACGAAATGAAATGCGCGGCGTTGCCAAAAAATCGTAAGAAATTGGCATATCCGCCCATTATTTCCTTGACATCTTGGATGCTTTTTCCGTATACTTAGGGTGTGGGGCAGAGCGCCTCCATCACCTTCCAATAGAGGAGCGGAGAACAGGGTAGCAGCCGTATGGAGTAAGGAAGGGCGTTTCCGACGCCGGCTGTGAAGATGTCTCCGCCGAAAGGCCCAGCGAATGCCCGCGCTGTGCCTTGGGTATGGCGTCCAGTGCGCCATAACTGTCATGTGTATTGGCCACATGAAGCGCTATTGATCAAAGGGAATCCTTTGACAATGGCGCTTTGCTTTGTAATAAACCGCAACTGAAAGGGGGAGGCCAAATGAAAGCTGTTATCCGGCTGCGGATGAGTGCGCATGACGCCCACTACGGCGGCAATCTCGTGGATGGAGCCCGGATGCTGGCTCTGTTCGGGGATGTCGCCACGGAGCTCTTGATCCGCAGGGATGGGGACGAGGGTCTGTTCAAGGCCTATGACATGGTGGAGTTCATCGCGCCCGTTTACGCCGGGGATTTTATCGAGGCGGAAGGGGAAATCGTCTCGGAGGGAAATACCTCCCGAAAGATGGTATTCGAAGCGAGGAAGGTCATCGCTCCACGACCGGATCTTGGGAATTCCGCGTGCGATGTGTTGGCGGAGCCCATTGTCGTTTGCCGAGCCAGCGGCACCTGCGTCGTTCCTCGGGATAAACAAAGGAGGGCATAGCCATGGATAAGCTCATCATTACCGCGTGCATTTGCGGAGCGGAAGTTACCAAGGCCCACAACCCGGCCGTGCCGTATACCGTTCAGGAAATCGCAGAGGAAGCCTTTCGGGCCAGGGAGGCGGGGGCGGCCCTAATTCACCTCCATGTCCGGAAGGACGATGGCACGCCCACCCAGAGCGCCGAGCGGTTTCGGGCCTGCATGGACGCGATTCAAAAGCGCTGCCCGGATGTGATCATCCAGCCATCCACCGGCGGCGCGGTGGGCATGAGCAACGCAGAGCGGCTCCAGCCCATCACCCTGGATCCAGAGATGGCCACCCTGGACTGCGGCACCTGCAACTTTGGCGGGGATGACATTTTTGTCAATACGGAGAACACCATCATTGAGTTCGCGGAAAAAATGAATGCCCGGGGAGTCAAGCCGGAACTGGAGGTCTTTGACAAGGGCATGATCGACATGGCCCTTCGCCTTCATAAAAAGGGCTATATCAAGGATCCCATGCATTTTGATTTCGTCATGGGCGTCAACGGGGGCATTTCCGGCGAGCCACGGGACCTGGTGTTCATGCGGGAAAGCATTCCGGAAAACGCCACCTTTACAACAGCGGGCATCGGCCGCTTTCAGTTTCCCATGGTTACCCTGAGCATGCTCCTGGGAGGCCACGCCCGGGTGGGCTTTGAGGATAACATCTATCTTTCCAAGGGCGTTTTGGCCCGCTCCAATGGCGAATTGGTGGAGAAGGCCGTCCGCATCGCCAGGGAACTGGGCCGGGAGATCGCGGCGCCTGATGAAGCCCGGGCCATACTCGGATTAAGCAAAAAATAAGCATACAATACGACAGAAATGAGGAGGAACATCACATGGCGATGAAGGGCAACCGTTACGGCATTCACCGAGTCATCTCCCCGGAAGGAGTCCTCACCCAGGCAGCCCAGAAGATCGACAACAACATGGAGACCCTTTACAGCAACGAGATCATCTGTGACGTCATCTCCCTGAACATCGACTCCGCATCCTTCACCCAGATTGAGGAAGCCTGCGGAAAGGATCCGGCCAAGATTGAGAGGATGATCCTTGATATCGTCGCTGAGCGGGGAAAGATGCAGAACCCTGTTACCGGCTCCGGCGGCATGTTCATCGGTCGGGTGGCCTACATCGGCGAGGACCTGAAGGACCGGGATCTGAAAGTGGGCGACAAGATCGCTTCCCTGGTATCTCTGTCCATGACCCCCCTTAAAATCGAAAAGATCAAGAAAATCCACATGGACATCGATCGGGTGGATGTGGAGGCGAAGGCGGTGCTGTTTGAGAGCGGCATCTACGCAAAGCTCCCGGACGACATATCCGAAGCCCTGGCGTTGGCGGCGCTGGATGTGGCGGGCGCCCCTGCCCAGGCGGCAAAGCTGGTGCGCCCCGGGAATAGCGTGCTAATCCTGGGAGCAAACGGCAAGAGCGGCGTTCTCTGCTGCTATGAGGCCATGAAGCGGGTTGGCCCGACAGGCCTTGTGGTGGGGCTGGTTCGCCGTGAGGAGCAGGCGGAAAAGCTCATGGATCTGGGCGTCTGCCATGAGGTTATCGTGGAGAGCGCCACTCGCCCGGTGGCCGTGCTGGAAAAGGCGCTGCGGGCCAATGGCGGCAAAGAATACGACCTCTCCATCTCCTGTGTGAACATCGAGAACACCGAGATGAGCTGCATTCTACCCGTGCGGGATGGGGGCACGGTGTATTTCTTCTCCATGGCCACCGCTTTCACCAAGGCCGCTCTGGGCGCGGAAGGCGTGGGCAAGGATGTGAACATGATCATCGGCAACGGCTATACCAAGGATCATGCGGAGATTACCCTTTGGGAGCTTCGCGAGAACCCGAAAATTCGGGCATTGTTTGAGCGAATTTACGTATAGCGCCCCATATCGCCTTAGAGAAAGGAGCTTGCTATGGACAAATGGAAAACATCCAGGGCCTACGGCCTTTTTAAGGATATACCCGACGACCAATGGAATGACTGGAAATGGCAGGTTCGCAACCGGGTGGAGACCCTGGATGAGTTGAAGCGGCTCGTGCGGCTTTCCGCTGATGAGGAGGCCGGCGTTGAAGCCTGCCTTGGGGAGTTGCGCATGGCGGTGACGCCCTATTATCTCTCGCTCATCAATCCCGACGATCCCCATGACCCCATCCGCAAGCAGGCCGTGCCCACCGCCAGGGAGCTTTACCACGCGAAGGAGGATCAGAAGGATCCCCTCCACGAGGATACGGATTCCCCGGTAAAGGGTCTGACTCACCGGTACCCGGACCGAGTGCTGATGCTGGTCACAGACCAGTGCTCCATGTATTGCCGCCACTGCACCCGCCGCCGTTTTGCCGGCCAGCGGGATTCCGCGGTGCCCAGGGATCAGGTGGACGCCTGCGTCGAGTACGTGGCCAGACACCCGGAAGTTCGGGATGTTCTCCTTTCCGGCGGCGACGCCATGATGATGTCCGATGACAACCTGGAGCGGATCATCTCCCGCCTTCGGGCCATTCCCCATGTGGAGATCATCCGCATCGGCTCCCGGACGCCGGTGGTCATGCCCCAGCGCATCACAGAGAGCCTGTGCGAAATGCTCAGGAAGTATCATCCCATTTGGCTCAACACCCACTTTAACCATCCCGCCGAGATTACGGCGGAATCTGCCAGGGCTTGCGCCATGCTGGCGGACGCGGGCATTCCCCTGGGAAACCAGAGCGTGCTCCTGGCGGGGGTAAACGACTGCGCACACGTGATGAAACGGCTGGTTCATGAGCTTGTGATGATCCGTGTCAGGCCGTATTACATCTATCAGTGCGATCTGTCCCTGGGCTTATCCCATTTTCGCACGCCTGTCTCCAAGGGCATTGAGATCATCGAGACTCTCCGGGGGCATACCTCCGGATTTGCTGTTCCCACCTTCGTGGTGGACGCCCCCGGGGGCGGCGGCAAGACGCCGGTGATGCCCAGCTATATCATCTCTCAAAGCCCCAGGAAAATCATCCTCCGGAACTTTGAGGGCGTGATTACCACCTATACGGAACCGGAACACTACGAGGAAAACTGCCAGTGCGAGGTTTGCAAAGGGAAAAAACAAGCCCAGATGGTGGGCGTGGCTGGGCTCATGGCTGGGCAGATCCCATCCCTGAAGCCGGAAGGGCTGCTCAGGGAGAAGCGGAGCCATCAAGCGTATCACTGATCTCTTTTGCATGAGGGGGGTTTTCGTTGAGGAGCAAACTGCGCCTAAACCAAACATTGGTGGATAAAGCCCGAGCCTCGGCAGCCCGGGTGGCAGAGGATACCCAGGTGTTCATCGACCTGCACACCACGGTGGCTGTGGAGCGGGCGATTTGCCGGCTGCTGGGAATCGATGGGGTGAACGGAGACGGTGCGCCATTGCCCAATGTGGTGGTGGATTTCATGAATACCCACGGACTGTTGGAGAACGGCGCCGCCTATACCCTAGGCAATGCCATGGCGTCCCTCTCCCTCTCTCCCCAGCAGGTGGCGGAAAGGGTGGCGTCAGGTGAAATTGATCCGGGCACCCTGTCCGGCAGTCCGTTGGAAGAAGCACGCACCGCCGTAATGCCCGTGGCGAAAACCGCCACGGAAAAGATTCGGGCTAATGTGGCGAAGAGGGATGCGTATTTGCGTCGGTTTGGGGATAAGGATGGCCCATATATCTATGTGATCGTCGCGACCGGAAATATCTATGAGGACATTACCCAGGCAGTGGCCGCCGCCAAGCAGGGCGCGGATGTTATCGCCGTAATCCGCACCACGGGGCAGAGTCTTCTGGATTATGTGCCATTCGGCGCCACCACGGAAGGCTTTGGAGGCACTTACGCTACCCAGGAGAATTTCCGCCTCATGCGGGCGGCTTTGGATGAAGTGGGCGAGAGTGAAAAGCGCTACATCCGCCTGTGCAACTACTGCTCCGGCCTGTGCATGCCGGAAATCGCCGCCATAGGCGCACTGGAGCGGCTGGATGTGATGCTCAACGACGCACTGTACGGCATTTTGTTCCGGGACATCAACATGCAGCGGACATTGGTTGACCAGTATTTCTCCCGGGTCATCAACGCCTTTGCCGGCGTCATCATCAATACGGGAGAGGATAACTACCTGACTACCGCCGACGCGATAGAGGAGGCCCACACAGTCCTGGCCTCTCAGTTCCTCAACGAGCAGTTTGCCCTGCTGGCGGGTTTGCCTCCCCAGCAAATGGGCCTTGGACATGCCTTTGAGATTTCCCCGGATGTGGAAAACGGCTTTCTTATGGAGCTTGCCCAAGCCCAGATGGCCCGGGAGATCTTTCCGGAGGCTCCGCTGAAGTACATGCCCCCTACCAAGTTTATGACGGGCAACATCTTTAGGGGCCATGTCCAGGATGCTCTGTTCAACATGGTCACCATCCTGACTGGGCAGAAAATCCATCTGCTGGGCATGCTCACCGAGGCCATTCATACGCCCTTCATGTCCGACCGGGCCTTGGCCATTGAAAACGCCCGCTATATCTTCCGCACGATGAGGGACCTGGGGAATGAAATCGAGTTCAAGGCGGGAGGCCGCGTGGAAGCCCGGGCTCGGGAGGTTCTGGAAAGCGCCGCTGCGCTTCTTGAGGAAATCGAAAAACTCAAGCTCTTTGCCACCTTGGAGAAAGGCGTCTTTGCCGATATCAAGCGGCAGCGCCATGAAGGCAAGGGCTTGGATGGCGTGACCTTGAAGGGCGTCAACCACTTCAACCCCTTCATTGAGCTGTTCCGGGGAGGTGAGGGGCTATGAGCTCCGGATTGTACAACACCCAAAAGGCGGATTTTGACAAGACCCTGGATGTAACGCGGCTTCGCGCTTATGGGGACGCCATGAACGACGGCAAGGTGCAGCTCAGCTTTACGCTGCCCATCAAAAATGACGACCGGGGCATGGAAGCCGCCCGAACCCTGGCGAAAAAAATGGGCCTGCGGGAGCCCGGCGTCGCGTTCGCCCAAGCCTTGGATGAGAGCTTTACTTTTTATGTGGTCTATGGCTCCTGCGCCCATTCGGTGGATTACACCGCCATACAGGTTCAGGCGGTGGAGCAGGAAGTGATGGACATGCGCCAAGTGGACACATTTATCAAGGAACGCTTTGGCCGAAAGCTGGTGGTGGTCGGCGCGTGTACCGGGACGGATGCCCATACGGTGGGCATTGACGCCATTATGAACCGCAAGGGCTTCGCGGGCCGGTATGGCCTGGAGCGCTATGAGATGATCGAAGCCCATAACCTGGGCGCCCAGGTGCCCAATGAAGCGTTCATCCAAAAGGCTTTGGAATTGAACGCCGACGCGCTGCTCGTCTCCCAGACCGTGACCCAGCGCAATGTCCATGTGCAGAACATGACCGAACTCATTGAGCTGTTGGAGGCCGAAGGCGTCCGAAGCCAGCTTTTGGTGATTTGCGGAGGCGCCCGCATTACGCATGAGCTTGCCAAGGAGCTGGGATTCGACGCCGGGTTTGGCCCTGGCAAATTCGCCGACGATGTGGCAACATTCATCGTTACAGAGCTTGCGAGCAGAAAGGGGCGTTAGGCGTGGATTATATCAAAATGGAAAAAAGGGGCCGCGTCGCCGTGGTCACCATCAGCCGGCCAGACGCACTAAACGCGCTGAACGGCGCCATATTGGAAGAGCTGCGTTGGACATTTTCCACCATTGCCGGGGATGACTCAATTTGGGCGGTGGTGCTCACCGGAGAGGGAAAGGCCTTTGTGGCCGGAGCGGACATTTCAGAAATGGTGCATTTCTCAAAATGGGAGGCCATGTCCTGGGCGGAAACCGGCTGCGATGTCTTTTCGGTCATCGAGAGCACGCCCCAGCCCGTCATCGTGGCCATCAACGGTTATGCCCTGGGAGGCGGATGCGAATTGGCTATGGCCTGCGATATTCGTTTGGCGTCGGACAAGGCAAAAATTGGCCAGCCGGAAACGACCTTGGGGATCATTCCTGGCTTTGGCGGCACACAGCGCTTGCCTCGCTTGATCGGCATGAGCGCCGCCATGGAGTGGATTTTTACCGGCAAAATCATCGACGCGTCGGAAGCCCTCAGGGTTGGGCTCGTCAGCGCCGTGCATCCTTCGGAAACCCTGTTGGAGGAGGCCGTCAAGCTGGCGAGCGCCATCGCTCGCAATGCGCCGTTGGCCGTTCGGGCGGCAAAGACGGCTATGCGCCAGGGCATGGATCAGCCCCTGGGGCCTGCCATCTCCATTGAAAACGCGCTGTTCTCGGAGTGCTTTGATACCGGCGATCAGAAGGAGGCCATGGAGGCCTTTATTGAAAAGCGTGGCCCCACGGAATTTCGTGGTGTATAATCGAAGGACAATCCGGATCATGATTGGATATGGAGGCATCGCATGGATCAAGTATTCGTAATTGGCGCGGGCACCATGGGGCTTGACATCGCCCAGGTTTTTGCAGAGGCGGACAAGGCCGTGGTGGTTCAGGACATCGGCGAGGATATCCTTCGGAAAGCTGCGGGCAAGCTGGAAAAAGGCCTGGCGCGGCGGGTGGAAAAGGGAAAGATGACGCCGGAGAACAAGGCAGCCATGGCAAGCCGCATCCACTTTACCACCTCCCTGGATGAGGCGGCAAAGGCGGATCTGGTGGTGGAAGCCATTGTGGAGAACGCCCAGATAAAAAAGGCGCTGTTCGCGGAGCTGGACGAGCTCTGTAAACCGGACTGCGTCTTTGCCTCCAACACGTCCTCCATTTCCATTACGGAAATCGCTTCCGCTACCAAGCGGCCCGACCGCTTCATTGGCATGCACTTCTTCAACCCCGCCACCCTGATGAAGCTCATCGAAGTCATCCGGGGCGCCCATACCTCGGATGAAACTTTTGAGACCATACGAGCTTTGTCCGTGGCCATCGGCAAGGAACCTGTGGCGGTGAATGAAACGCCGGGATTTGTGGTGAATCGGCTGCTCATCCCCATGATCAATGAGGCTTGCTGCATTGTGGAAACGGGTGTCGCCACGCCGGAAGGCGTGGATACCGCCATGAAATTGGGCGCCAATCATCCCATGGGCCCTTTAGCCTTGGCGGACCTGATTGGGCTGGACGTATGCCTCGCCGTGATGGACAGCCTGTATTCGGAAACCCATGACACAAAATTCAGGGCTTCAGGCCTGCTGCGCAAGATGGTTCGCGCAGGTCTACTGGGCCGAAAAGCGGGAAAGGGCTTTTATGCATACTGAGTTCGACTTTGATACCCTGACCAACCGGGATGGTACAGGCTGCGCCAAGTGGGCACGGCGCACACAGGCGGAGAAGGCCGCCGGCGTCGTGCCCCTTTCCATTGCGGATATGGAATTCCGCTGCGCTCCCTGCGTTGTTGAGGCGGTAAAGCGGGCGGCGGAGCATGGCATTTATGGCTATACCGACCCGGACGACGTCTATAACTCTGCCGTGGCGGGCTGGATGAAAGGCCGCCACGGTTGGGCCATTGAAAAGGATTGGATTGTGCCTGAGAACGGCGTTGTGCCCGCGCTGAGCGTGGCGGTTCGCGCGTTTACGGAGCCCGGGGACCGGGTGCTCATGCAACCGCCAGGATACGGCCCTTTTACCAGCGCCGTAAAGGACAATTGCCGGGAGCCCATTTTCAGCCCTTTGCACCTTGGGGAGGACGGGCTGTACCGCATGGATTTGGCGGATCTTGAGGAGAAAGCTGCGGATCCCCGAGCGAAGCTGCTGCTATTTTGCAGTCCCCACAACCCGGTGGGGCGGATCTGGACACCGGAGGAGCTTCGAGCTGTGGCGGGCATATGCCGCAGGCATGGGGTGCTGGTGGTTTCCGATGAAATACACTTCGACATGGAGCTATACGGAAAGCATATGGTGTTTACCCAAGCCGCGCCGGATTTTATGGATCGGTGCATGGTGCTGACGGCGCCCAGCAAGACATTCAACTTGGCTGGCCTGCAGCTGGCCAACAGCATCATCCCGGACGCCGGGCTTCGGGCTAGGTATATCCAGCGCATGAATGCCGACGGGTATGGCAATGTCGCATACTTTGGCTATCACGCCACCATTGCCGCCTATCGGGAGGGAGCGCCCTGGCTGGACGCGCTGCTGGCGTATGTGCGGGGCAACTTTGATTTGCTCGGCAATTGGCTTGAGGAAAACCTACCCCAGGTCAAGCTGTTGCCGGCGCAGGGCACCTATCTGGCCTGGACGGACTGGCGGAGTTTTGGCATGCCGGACGAGGCGTTGCGGGCCTTTGTTCGGAACGAGGCCATGCTGTTTTTGGGCGAGGGAATCCAGTTTGGCATAGGCGGGGAAGGCTTTATGCGGTTTAACCTGGCGCTACCCAGAAGGGAGCTGAAAAAAGCGCTGGCGAAGCTCTTGGACGCGGTGAAGCGGCTAAAGAAATAGGGCGTTGCCCCGCGATAATGGGCGCTACCCTGTCAGGTGTTTTCATTCTGTGCTTTATTGTTTATCTTATGCGGGAGCTGTCCTGCCAGCGAAAAGCCGGCAGGGCAGCCCTCTTTATGCCCAATGAACAGGATTCACGCGACAGTTCTCCCCCAAAGTTGTCACGCGGAGGGATCCTTCCGCATGGTCAGGGCGATGCGCTTGCGCTGCGCATCCACCTCCACCACCCATACCTTCACGATATCCCCCACCTTTGCCACCTCGGAGGGATGCTTGATAAACCGGTCCGACATCCGGGAGATATGGACAAGGCCATCCTGATGAACGCCAATATCCACAAAGGCACCAAAATCTATAATATTGCGAACTGTTCCCGTTAATACCATGCCCACTGTCAAATCTTCCATAGCCAAAACGTCGCTACGCAAAAGTTGAGCCGGCATATCTTCCCTTGGGTCGCGCCCGGGTTTTTCTAGTTCTTTTACAATATCTTTTAAAGTTGGCACACCAATTTTAAGTGTTTCTGCCAGTTCTTCAACGTTTAAAATCGATTTTGATATGTTTTTCAAGTTGTTATTTTTTACATC
>JAVBOX010000164.1:0-16145 GCA_031550095.1 Eubacteriales bacterium | reverse complement strand
GTCTTAGCGAAAAAAGAGCCGGAGAAGGTGACGTATGACATTTGCTTTCCGGAGTTTGAGGGGGAGCGCCGCGTCATCACCATGGATACGGGCGCTTTTTATCTCGTGAACTGCTACACGCCAAACGCCCAGCATGAGCTGACCCGCCTGGATTACCGGTTGGCTTGGGAGGACGCTTTTCGGGAGTATTTGCTCTCCCTGGATGAAAAAAAGCCCGTTGTGCTCTGCGGGGACTTAAACGTGGCGCATCAGGTGATTGACATTAAAAACGCAAAGAGCAACGAAAACAGCGCCGGCTTTACGCCACAGGAGCGGGGCAAGATGACGGCGCTTCTTGAGAGCGGCTTTGTGGATAGTTACCGCCACCTGCACCCGGATCAGAAGGGCGCATATACCTGGTGGTCTTATATGTTCCATGCCCGGGAAAGAAACACGGGGTGGCGCATCGATTACTTTGTTGTTTCTGAGCGATTGAAGAATCATATTGAGCATGCGGGCATTTTGCCCGACGTATTTGGCAGCGATCATTGCCCAGTTGAATTATTACTAAACTATTGACATTATTTACTTTTTTTGTTATCATGTCACCAATCTAGTTTCGGTATTGTACCCGATGCTGTTCAGCATCCTCGATGATACCGGGCCATGCGTTTACAGAAGGTGAAGGAGGCTTACCGAGATGAAAAAGGTCACAGCGCTGATCCTCATGCTCGTCCTGCTTGGCAGTGCGGCGGCGGCTCTCGCCAGCGCAAAGACACTCGCTGACACGACCATCCCCGTTTCAACCGAAAACTATTCACGCGCTTATAAATTCATGATCGTCACAGGCACAGAGCCAATTCCGGCGCGCTCCAAGCCCCAAGCCGGTTCCGCCATTACCGGCTATGCCCAGCCGGGGGAGATCATTGGGTGCGTGTATTGGTGGTCTGATAACAAATGGATTATGACCTATTATAACAACGGCAACAACTGCGGTTGGATGCATGTGGATGATCTGAAGTAATAGAGCGTCAAGATGAACTGCTCACGCGCGGGGCAGTTCTTTTTTGTTTTTGCGCCGTCCCTTTCTCATGGTTTGAAACGTTTTCGTTTAGAAATGGATTCCTATGCGAACAAACCCCCTGAGGAGGGGCTCTTTTTTTGCCATCATGCATATTGCTTTGGAAAAATGATCGAATAAAAGCTTTTAAAAAGAACACAATAAGAAAAGAAACTGCAAAGGAGGCGGCCTGTGATCTATATTCGGATTAAGCCGCGAATCATGGCGATGGTTGGGGAGCGTTTGACATTGGGAGATGTGGCGGATCTTCTGGCGGACGCACGGCTCAACCTCCATGAAATGCAGGTGTCCCTGCCGCTGGGCCTGGGCATTTGGCAAATTGACGCCTTGCAGCTCATCGTGCAGATTCAAGAGCAAACGCCCAATGAGGTCATCAATTTATTGGGGGATGGGATGGGATGGCTCCACAGGGAGACGAAGAAGAGCCGTCAGCTTGGGCAAAAAGGCGGCCACGGCCGTTGGCTGCGGAGGGCGGCCTTATGCTTCGTGTTGTCTATCGGCATTGCCCTGATGATCGGCTTGTTCCATATCGGCGGGGGTGTGCCAAGTGCGCAAGCTGATGTCTCTGGTGGACCAACTCGCCAAGGGCTCACGCATATGCTGCTGCTTATACTTCCGTATGTGTTCGGAATTTGCCTGGGAATCGTCCTGTATCTTAAGCTAATCGCGCGAAAGGCCACTTCGCCTCTGACGGTGAAGCTGCGGGAATATCGGGATGATATGGAAAAAGCATCGAAGCGCAGCGGGAAAAGGCTGTTATGAGCAAGGAGATTTCAAGCCATTGTGATTGGGGAGAAGTTGCATGAAGAAAAACCGGCACGCGCATCCCGCCTTTAACATGGCGTGGGAGGCGAGACCATCCGATCGGGAGTCGCGTATTCATCCTCCTCCCGGGAGGTGGCTCATCAGAGCGGACAAGGAGAACAATCAATGAGCGGGCAGCAGAATAAAAACGCGGACAAGCGATATCTGAAGCTTGTGGAGCAGTTGACGCCAAAGTCCGACTTGGCCAAAGGGCTACTTCGCGCTTTTTGGGTGGGGGGCGTGATTTGTATCGTAGGCCAATTGATCTTTGACGCATCTAAAGGCTGGCTGCAGCTTCCCAAGGAGGAGGCGGGAACCGTCACCTCCATCATCATGGTCTTCTTGGGCGGCTTGCTGACGGCCATTGGGGTTTATGATCGAATTGGAAAATACGCGGGGGCGGGGTCCATCGTGCCCATCACTGGGTTTGCCAACTCTATTGTGGCCAGCGCCATGGAGTTCCGCCGGGAGGGGCTGGTCATGGGCGTTGGCGCGAAGTTGTTTTTGATCGCCGGGCCCGTGTTGGTGTATGGCATCGGCGCCTCCGTAATCACGGGCATCATCGGCTTTTTCGTGGGGGTATAAAATGGCGCAGCAAATGGGTGTGCAGACCGCTCGAATGGAGCGCTTTCCAACGGTAGTGTCATGGGCGTCATCGGTGGGGAAAAAAGAGGGAGAAGGCCCTTTGGGCCCTATGTTCGACGATATCTTTGAGGATGACACCATGGGGGAGGATAACTGGGAAAAGGCGGAAACCCGCCTGTTTCAGAATTCGGTGCAGCGCTGCATAGAGAAGGTAGGGCTGACATCCGCGGATGTTCGGTTCCTCTTGGGGGGTGATTTGCTCAACCAGCTTTCCGCCTCCAACTTTGCCGGAAGGGAACTGGGCATTCCTTTTTTAGGGCTTTTTGGCGCCTGCTCCACCATGGCGGAGAGCCTTGTCGTAGGCGCGATGATCCTGGAGGGCGGAAGCGCGGACCGGGTGGTGTGCGCGGCCAGCAGCCATTTCTGCACAGCGGAGAGGCAGTTTCGTTTCCCACTGGAGCTGGGCACTCAGCGCCCGCCCAGCGCCCAATGGACAGTTACGGGTTCGGGGGCGGTTATGCTCGCCATGTCTGACAGCGGGAAAAAGCGCTCTACCGAAATGCCTTTCGGCTCGCTCCCGTTCATCACCCATGTGACCGTGGGAAAAACGATTGACTTAGGCGTTACGGACGCCACAAACATGGGGGCCGCCATGGCGCCCGCCGCGGCCGATACCCTGTATACCCACTTTGCCGATACGGGCAGAACGCCTGATGATTACGACATCATCGCCACAGGGGATCTGGGCATGGTGGGATCAACTTTGCTCAAAGAGCTGATGCGGGAAAAGGGCATTCCGCTGAATGAGTTTCGATATCTCGACTGCGGGCTGCAAATTTTCTCTCCCTCCCAGGATGTCCACGCGGGAGGAAGCGGCTGCGGGTGTTCCGCTTCCGTGCTCTGCGCGGGGTTGCTGCCCCGTTTGCTGAAAGGCAATGTCAAGCGCTTGCTGTTTATGGCCACCGGCGCTTTGATGAGCACCACAAGCGCCAATGAAGGGGAGAGCATTCCGTCCATTGCCCATGCGGTTGCGATGGAACGGCCATAGGGAGGGAAAGTCTATGTGGGACACAATTTGGATGTATCTGAAGGTGTTTGTGGTCGGCGGGCTGCTATGCATGGCGGGCCAGGTGTTGGTTATAAAGACGAAAATCACGTCAGCGCGGATTCTAGTGGGGTATGTGACAGCAGGCGTTATCCTGGGTGCCATAGGAATTTATCAGCCTCTGGTGGATTTTGCCGGGTCTGGCGCATCCATTCCCTTGCTTGGCTTTGGGAACAGCTTGGCCAAAGGAGCCCTGGAGGCGGTTAGGGAAAAGGGAATCCTGGGCGCGTTTACCGGTGGAATCACATCCACGGCGGCTGGAATTACGGCTGCAGTTTTTTTCGGATATTTGTTCGCAATCCTATTTAAACCAAAAATGAAGGTTTGAAACAAGCCAATGCCTATGGTATAATTTTACATAAGACAAAGGATAGCGAGGGAATTACCATGTCAAAAGTGGTTTGCTTCGGAGAAATCATGATGCGGCTGATGCCGCCCGGCTATTTGCGCCTAAGTCAAACGCCCGCGCTGGAGATGACATTTGGCGGCGCGGAAGCCAATGTTTCCGTTTCCCTGGCCAACTACGGGGTGGACGTGTCCTATGTAACCCGCATGCCAAAAAACGATGTGGCGGAGGCCTGCCTGAAGCAGCTTCGCGGTTTTGGAGTGGATGTATCCGGCGTGGCCCGGGGCGGTGACCGGCTGGGCGTGTACTTTGTGGAGCGGGGCGCTTCCATGCGCCCTTCCAAGGTTACCTATGATCGGAAGTATGCCAGCATCGCCACCATGGAGCCGGGTGAAATTGAATGGCGGAAGATCTTCGAGGACGCCGATTGGTTTCATTGGACGGGCATCACCCCGGCCTTGTCGGAGAACTTGGCGGCCATCACCCTGGAGGCGTGCAAAACCGCCAAAGCCATGGGGCTTACCATTAGCTGTGATCTGAACTACCGAAAGAACCTTTGGACCCGAGAGCAGGCTAAAAAGACCATGACGGAGCTTTGCGCATATGTGGATGTCATGATCGCCAACGAAGAGGACAGCCAGGATGTGTTTGGCATTGCCGCGGAAGGCGCGGACATTGAGGGCGGATCCTTGAGCGAGGAGGGGTATCGGAACCTGGCCCGAAAGCTCGCGCAAACCTTCCGCTGCGAAAAGGTGGCCTTTACCCTAAGAGAGAGCTTTTCCGCCAACGATAACGACTGGTCTGGACTTCTCTATGACGCACAGACGGATTCGGCGGTTCTTTCCCGGAAGTATTCCATCCGCATTGTGGATCGAGTTGGTGGCGGGGATTCCTTCGGCGCGGGGCTGATTTACGCCATGCGGGAAGGGTATGATGACGGGAACGCCATTAACTTCGCGGCGGCGGCTTCAGCTTTAAAACACACCATCGAAGGGGATTTTAACCGGGTGACTGTGGCCGAGGTGAAGAACTTGATGGGGGGCAGTGTATCCGGCCGTGTGCAGCGCTGATGCGTCCGATTGATTACGTCCATGTAGACGTGTTTGCGGAGCGTAGGCTTCAGGGCAATGGTTTGGCCGTCGTGTTTCACGACGGCTTTTTTTCTGGCGAGACCATGCTGGATCTTGCCCGGGAGTTCAAGCAGTTTGAGACCATCTTTCTTTCCGGGTTTGATGGGAACCGGGTACGCGCCAGAATTTTCACAATGGAGAGGGAGCTGCCCTTCGCGGGGCATCCCATCCTTGGAGGGGCTGCGGCTTTGCACGACCGATACGGGCAGAAGAACGCTGAAATGCCCATCCTGTTTCAGCTTGTGGGGAAAGGCGTTCCCGTCCTGTCGTCCAGGACGGAAAAGGGCTTTCATGTCCAGATGGAGCAAGGCAAGCCCCTGTTTTTAGGAAAAATCCCTTGGGATGACGCAATATGGCTGATGAAGGCTCATGGCTTGCCGGAAGAGAGGCTCCATGGATCGCTCCCCATGGAGGTGCTTTCCACCGGGTTGCCCTATGCGCTCATTCCCGTGGATGGAGGGCTTGAGGAAGCGCGAATCACCGTCCGGGACTTGGAGGCCCGCATCGGGGCCTTTGGCGCCAGCTACACATATCTTTTTGATCCCAACACATTGGCGGCCCGAACCTGGGATAACCTTGGCCTTGTGGAGGACTCGGCCACCGGAAGCGCCGCGGGGCCTGTGGCGGCATATTTGGTTCGGCATGGCAGGCTTCGGGATGGGGAGAAGATCATCATCCGGCAAGGTGAATATGCCCACCGGCCCGGCAAGCTCACCGCGTGGGTGAAGGATGGAATCGTCTATGTGTCCGGGGATGTGGTGATGTTCGCCAAGGGCCAATTTCTGGTGGATGCGTGAGCATGAGGGTCCATACTCTACAATTCGCGAAAAAGCTTGGAGATTGTACATAAAGAACTGGTTGCGGGGGCTGTTGTTATGTGGTACATACGCTATTTATCTGGAAAGGTGAAAAATCGAGGGTTTCACGCATGGTGGGGCTTGCGGCAAGATGAGGCGCCTGAGAGCCGCCTTGGGAACGGGGACGGTATTTGCGTTGCTGAACAATATTCATTCTTTGTGGATAAGCGGTTTAAGACGGGTGGCGCTCCCTCCGGCCACTGTTCTTTGTTGCTCCGCTCTTTTGCTTGGCGCATTTCTTTGTTTTTGCCCTATGTATGGATTGGCCAAGCGGGGCTCGCGGATACGATGATGAAGTGACGAAACATTGATTGCCTTTCATAAAATGTCATGAGCCTTACCTTTTTTCCAGCCCGGCGGCTGCCAAAAATCTATTCAAAGCCAGATTCCCCGCCTCTGTCGCTTTAAACACGCCTGCGTCCTCCAGCACCCGGGCGCACTTCATGCCCAGGGCATCCCGGAGAACCTTTTGCGCGGCGCTTTGGGGCAATGAGTTGCCGTGCTCCTTGGCCAGCTCCAACATCCATGGATAGTGCTTTGCCAAAGGGCTCTGGGCATCCGGCTCCGTCAGGGAGATATCCCCTGTCAGGACACCTTCCAGCTCCGCCAGTTCGTTTTGCAGGCGTCCGGGGAGGATAAACAGCCCCATGACCTCGATGAGGCCGATGTTCTCCCGCTTGATGTGATGCAGCTCCTCGTGGGGATGGAAAATGCCCCAAGGGTGCTCATCGGTGGTTCGGTTATTCCGCAACACCAGCTGAAGCTGGTAGGTTCCGTCCTCGCTTTTTCTGGCGATGGGGGTGATGGTGTTGTGGGGGGTGCCGTCGGTTTCGTGAAGAACATCCTGGCTGGCATCATCATATGCCCGCCAAACGGTTAACAGCCGGTCCGCCAGGGAAACCAGGGAATCCCTTTCCCTGGAGGCAAGTCGGACGCAGGTCATAGGCCAGCGGACGGCCTCCACAGCGACGGCCGGATACTCCAAGTGGGCATAGGCGGCGTATGCGGGGGCTTTGTCCATGGGGAAAACATGCTGGCCGCCTTGGAAATGATCATGGGTGAGGATGGAGCCGCCTACGATTGGCAGGTCGGCGTTGCTGCCAAAGAAGTAATGGGGTATTTGCTCCACAAGATCCAGCAGCAGGGCAAAGGCGCGTTTTTGGATCGACATTGGGATATGTCGTTCGTTGAGAGCAATGCAATGCTCGTCATAGTACACATAGGGGGAGTACTGGAGCCACCAGGGTTCGCCCCCTACTTTCAAGGGCACCATCCGGAGCGTCTCATGGGATGGATAGCCCAACCGGCCGGCGTATCCCTCGTTTTCCACGCAGAGCATGCAGGAAGGATACCCTGTCTGTTTGGCATTTCGCTGGGCGGCAATGTCCCGAGGGTCCTTCTCAGGCTTGGAGAGGTTGATTGTGATTTCCAAATCCCCATAAGGTGAATGGGCCTCAAAAGCGGCGTTCTTCGCCACCTGATCCACGCGAATGTAATCGTTGGCGCGGCATAGGCTATAAAACCAATCCGTAGCGGCCCGAATGCCGCGATCTTCCCAGAGCGCTTTGAATGCTTTCTGAATTTGGGAAGGTGGAGGCGTCAGCAGGTTCATCAGGTGGGCGCCAAACTGATCTCGGTCATCCTGACCGCCCTGGATCTGATTCTTTGAAACGGCGATATCGGCCAGCCGCTCCAACATAGGTGTGGCTGTCGGCGGCAAAGCGGAATCATCCGGGAGCGGGGGGCCTTCGGGGCTATCTATTCCAAGGGCGAACAAAAGCGCGTTGCGGGCATGGCGAACATCCTCAGCGGGAAGCAAGCCTCTCTCCTTCGCAAACTGGAGCAATCTCTCAAGGGCTGCCGTCGCCAACATGAAACACACCGCCTTTTCTTGTTGCAGATATCATCATTATAAAATCCGCGCACTTGCTGGACAATGGAGATTTGTCCTCATTACCTTGACAAATTGGACCAAAAATGGAAAAATATACGGCGTATTGGCAGCACATATCAAAGGGGGAATTTCCCATGGAGAACATCATCAACGTCCGCCGCTTTCTAGAGTCCGCCAATGGAAGCGAGCTGTTGGCCATCCAGTATGGCGGGGACGATGGGGTTTTGAATACTCAGCGTTTGCGATACGCGGCGCTGGCGGAGCGGTTCGCCGCTCAATTCCCCCAGCGGCGGGGAATGGCGTTTTTTTCCTCGCCTGGCAGGGCGGAGATTGGCGGAAACCACACAGATCATCAGGCGGGGAGAGTTTTAGCGGCGGCCGTGAATCTGGATACCCTGGCGGCGGCGGCGGCGAATCACAGCATGCTGGTTCATGTTCATAGCGAGGGTTATCCCCCCATCGCGCTGGATCTGGCGGAGCTGGTTCCTGTGGAATCGGAACGAGGCACCAGTGCCGCAGCCATTCGAGGCTGCGCGGCCAGGATGAAAACCTTGGGGTACGCTATCGGGGGCTTTGACGCGGTCATGACCAGCGATGTGCTGAGCGGGTCGGGACTCAGCTCTTCCGCCGCGTTTGAGGTGCTCATCTGCGCCATCTTTGACGGACTTTTTGGCAATGGGGACATGCCGGCGCCGTTGCGGGCGCAGATTTCCCAGTATGCGGAAAACGTGTTTTTTGACAAACCCAGCGGGCTGATGGATCAGATGGCAAGCTCTGTAGGCGGCTTGGTGGCCATTGATTTTGAATCGGCGGAGAAACCCTTGATACAGGCTATCTCCTATGATTTTTTTGTGAAAGGATACGCCTTGGCGGTTGTCAACACCAGGGGAGGCCATGATGATTTGACGCCTGCCTATGCCGCCATTCCCCGGGAAATGGAGCAGGTAGCCGCTTTCTTTGGGCAGAAAAAGCTCCGGTCTGTGGATCGAAATCGCTTTGAGGCGGAAATCCCAAAGCTGCGGTCCAAGGTATCCGACCGGGCAATCCTCCGTGCCATGCATTTCTTCGATGAAAATGAGCGGGTTGCTGAACAGGTCAGCGCCCTTCTGGCGGATGACTCGCGCCGGTTCCTGGAGCTGATCGTGGATTCGGGAATGAGTTCTCTGGCGCTCCTGCAAAACCTCAATGCGCACCCGGAGGAGCAGCCCCTTCCCCTGGCGCTGGAGCTGTCCCGCAGGATGCTGGCTGGAAGGGGCGCCTGGCGAGTTCACGGGGGAGGCTTTGCCGGTACGATTTTGGCCTTTGTGCCCTTGGACATGATGGAAAACTATCGGGGCCGCATGGATGCCGTCTTCGGCCAAGGCGCCTGCCAAACGCTTCGGATCAGGCCGCTTGGACCTATGCGGATTCTTTTTGATTGAGTTGGATTGAGTTGGATTGAGTTGGATTGAGAATGAAGCAAAATTCATGGGGATGAGGTGTTCAATATGTTGCTGGTTCGAGGAGGAAAGCTGTTGACCATGGGGGGGAAGGACTTTCCGGATGGAGGAGACCTTCTCATCGACGGGGGAAAGGTGATGGCGGTTGGCACGGGCTTATCCGCGCCGGGGGCTAAGGTGATTGACGCCCAGGGGATGTACGTCATGCCGGGCATTGTGGATGCCCATTGCCATATTGGCATGTGGGAAGATGGCATGGGCCAGGAAGGCTCCGACGGAAACGAGACGACAGGCGCCGTCACGGCGGAAATGCGGGCCATCGACGGATTGAACCCCTATGACCGCTGCTGGGAGGAGGCTTTGGAAGCGGGCGTTACGTCCGTGGCCACCGGCCCTGGTTCCGCCAATGTGGTTGGCGGGCAATTCCTGGCCATGAAGACGACGCCGGGCCCTATTGAGCCCCGGCTACTCCGGGAGCCACTGGCCCTGAAGACCGCATTCGGTGAAAATCCAAAGCGGGTCTATGGAGATCGGAAGCAAAGCCCGTCTACCCGGATGGCCACTGCGGCCATTTTCAGGCAAGCAATGATCGATGGGCTCACATACGCCAAAAAAATGGAGGATCTGGATGGGAGCAAACGCCCTGACCGGAGCCTCGGCAAGGAAATGCTGGCGTTGGCTGCCAGCGGAAAGATTCTGGTGAAGGCCCATGCACACCGTGCGGATGATATTCTTACGGCGGTGCGCCTTCGTAACGAGTTCAACCTGGACATGACCCTGGAGCACTGCACCGAGGGGTATCTGATCGCCGAAGAGCTCAAACGGGCCAACATTCCTATTATCCTGGGGCCTTTGCTCTCCGAGCGCAGCAAAATTGAACTGAAAAATCTAACGTTCAAGGCGCCGGCGGTGCTGCATAAGGCGGGGGTGCGCTTTGCGATTATGACGGATCATCCGGTCATACCGCTGCAGTACTTGTTCCTTTCCGCCGCGCTGGCGGTCCGGGAAGGGCTCCCGGAACAGGAAGCGCTGATGGCCATTACCTTAAACGCCGCGTGGGCCATTGGGCTGGACGACCGGATTGGCTCCTTGGCGCCGGGGAAGGACGCGGACTTTGCCCTCTATGAAGGCCACCCGCTGGACGCGAGGACCCATGTCCGGGCCGTTTTCGTGAATGGGGAGCAGTGCTTTGAACGGTAGAGCCTTCTAGCCGTCTGACCGAGTCCACTGTTCCAGCGCGATCGCCAGCTGATCGGGGCAGGAGGTGCCATTTCGACACTGAATGCCCCGCAGCACGGGGATGATCTCCTTGGGGGTACGGCCGACGATGAGCTTAGATATGCCCTGGGCATTGCCGTCACAGCCGTCGTCGAAAGCGCAGCTCATGATGACCCCATCCTGAATATCCAGATGAATTGCCTTTGAGCAGGTTCCACTTGTCCTAAATGTATACATTTATTCCTCCAATGATTCATCCATGTTCGGTTTTAAACGATTCCCACTATACTATTTTTCCGTCGCATCCATTTTTTTGCCCGTTTTCCGGACATTTGGGCGAGAAAACCTTATAGCCATGTTGGGTCGACAAAGATTGACAGGGTTTTGCCATGAAAAACCCTTCACCGCCAGACACGCCTCCGCATAGGATGCATCAGCGACTGGCGGGGGAGGGCATAGCATGCATGGAAGGCTTGCGGTTTCTGATTCGCTCCAGGGGCTGTTGGCCATTCTGATGCTGCCCGATTTGGAAGTTGGCAGCCGAATTCGGATGCCGTTTAGTCCGGGAAGGCTGCTCATGGGATCCTCGCTCTATTGCGCCGACGCTTCGGACCCGCTGGTTCATGTCTTAAACCGCACCACGTTTGCCCTGGAAAAGACTTTTTCCACCGCGCCTGAAATTGAGGCGCTTTCTCTTTCCCATAATGGCATGTACCTATATGTTTTGGCGGGCGGCGCGGATAGCGTGCAGATGCTGGACGCGGGCCAAGGCCGCCTGCTCAATATCGTCCACACGGGCATGCACCCGAGGGGCCTGGCTCAGGATGACGGGGGCCGCTCCCTTGCGGTTGCCTGCGGAGGCACCTGCGAGGTGGCGCTACTGGACGCCGCTACCCTGCGGGTCCGCGCCACTTTTCAAATCGGTGGGGTGGTCTGCGATGTGTGCTTCTTTGCCGGGAAGCTCATGGCGCTGTGCGCTGCGGGAGAGTATGACCTGGGCACCATCGTGGGAGCCATTGATGTGGACGGAAAATGGAAACCCTGGACGGCGTTGCCCGGAATTCCAGGTGCCATGGCTCCCTGCGGCGGCGGATTGCTCGTTGGCCATCTCCAGTGCTTGACCATGCTGGAGCCTCCCAATGGGCGCATACGCTGGCAAACAAAAATCGCCGGACTGCCGACGGAAATCGTGCCCTTGGGCAGGGCCGCCTGCATAACCGACGAACTGGACGGACTGGTGAGCCTGATCGACCTGAGGCGGGGGACGATTATGCGGCGCCTCCGCGTGGGGGAACCCAAAGGGCTCGCCGTTCTCGACCTTACCCCTTGACAAAGGCGGGCATTTGGCAGATCTCCGCCGCCGCTGGCGCCGACGGATATGCATCTTGCCTAAGGCGCTGCCTCCGTCTCACCCTCGCCAAGGGCGTACATCAGGTGCGCATAGATGCCGGAGGCCTGAACAATCCATGCACTGCAAAAGCGCTCTGCCTGCTGATGGGTCGGCACATTCACCGAAATGTCTAAAATCGCCTCACTCCGCTCAATGAGCTGAAGGCGGACTTTGTATTCGCTGTTTGCGCCTTTATAGATGTTGGCCGGCATTTGCTGCTCCCGCCGAAAACGCTTTCGCCAGACCTCTGCTGTGCGATTCACCGTTTCCTTGCGGGAGTGTGGAATCCTGGAGGCGAACATCTGCAGGGAGTCACGCCCTTTTCCCGTTAAGGTGTACAGCGCCCCGATAGGGTGCTTTTCTTTGCGCAAAAACTGAGAATCCACCAGTTCCGCCAAACCAAGCTGAACTGAAATATACCCCAATTCACCTGTTTCCGCACCAAAGAGCAGAAGCTGCTGGGCGGTAGATGGTCCCAGGGAATCAAGGGCATAAAGCAGAAAAAGCTTATTTTCAGTATCGGACGGCCGGCGCTGCATGATTAGACTGTGAAAGGCTTAATATCCTCCAACAGCGCGTCGCAATCATCGCTGCGGATTTCCAGCTTCACGGGCTTGGAAAGATCCAGGCTAAAAATTCCAAGGATGGATTTGGCGTCCACCACGTGGCGGCCGGAGCGGAGGTCCATATCGTAAGGATAACGATTGACAGCGTTGACAAAAGCCTTGACATTCTCCGCAAGGCTGAGACGAATTGTTACGGATTTCATTCCATATTTCCCCTTTTCATTTTTTATCGGTTTTGTTTATTGCTGACAATCTGATTATACCCTTGCCAATGAAAAAAATCAACCGGCATAAAAACCACGCCTTGGCATCATACTAGGCTCGACAAGGCGCACATTGATTTTTTTCAGAACATGAGGAGGCGTTTGCATTGAGAGCTACGGGCATTGTCCGCAGAATCGATGAACTGGGCAGGGTGGTTATCCCTAAGGAAATCCGAAGAACACTTCGCATACGCGAGGGAGACCCGCTGGAAATCTATACGGATCGCGACGGCGAAGTGATCCTGAAGAAGTATTCCCCAATCGGTGAAATTGCCGCTTTCGCTAAGGATTACACGGAATCTCTTTTTCGTTCTTTGGGGCATATTGCCTGCATTTGTGACCGGGACATGGTGGTTGCCGCGTCGGGCGTTCCGCGGAAGGAACTCTGGGATAAACCCATCAGCCGTGATTTGGAAGCCGCCATCGCCAGCCGGCAAAGCATGGCGATCAATAAGGCCGCAGGGGGAAAGGTGTTCGCGATCACCAACGAGGATGAGGCGGTTGCCTATACTGCCCAGGTATTTTCTCCCATAATCGCCGATGGAGAGGCCATTGGCGGCGTGCTGCTCCTAAGCCGCGAACAGGGTGTAAAAATGGGGGATACGGAGCTGAAAGTGGCGGAAACCACTGCCGGAATCGTCGGCCGCCAAATGGAGCAGTGATCTTTCTGATGGCTGCCGTGCCTTGAACTTTTTCCGCAATTTGCTATAATAGGAGCAGGTTGCGGTTTTTTATCGTGAAAGGAGACCTCATGGGCCAAAAGAAGAATTCGCTGGTTGGCGGGTTTGCCATCCTGAGCGTCGCGGGCATCTTCTCCAAGCTGATTGGGATGTTTTTCCAACTCAAGCTTACGGACCTGATTGGCCTGGGCGGCCAGGGTTTGTTCCAAACGGTCTATCCGACTTATACGCTCCTGCTGACCATCTCCACCGCCGGAATCCCAGTGGCGATTTCCCGGATGGTTTCCGAAAACATCACCCTCCATCGTTTCCGGGAGATCAAGGCGCTGATGCGGACGGCGCTGATTCTGTTGACCGGAATTGGCGCGTCCTTGATGCTGCTATTGATCGCCTTGGCATACCCCCTCTCCCTATGGGTAAAGGACCCCGCGTCCACCCTGGGATATCAGGCTATCGCTCCCTCCATATTGATCGTGTCCGTCATGTCTGTGTTTCGCGGATACATGCAGGGTCGTACCCGAATGGCCCCCACCGCCGTTTCCCAGCTTATCGAGCAATTGGCAAAGGTGCTGATCTCCTCTCCGCTGGCGATCTTGGGCTCCCGGTATGGGCTTGCCCAAGCGGCCGGCGGGGCGTTGCTTGGCATTACCATCAGTGAAGGGCTGGCCATGCTTTTTATGGCTGCTGTATACCTGTTCAAGCGGCATGACTTTGCCAAAGAGGAATCAGAGGATCTTAGCGAAACCTCCAGTTTTCGCGCATTGGCCATGCAGATGCTTCGCATTGCGGTGCCCATCACCATCGGTTCCATGATCGTTCCCTTGTCCCTGAATATCGATACGGCGATGATCAAGCGTCTTCTCATGTCGGTGGGCTTCAGCCTGGAAGATGCAAGGGTGCGCTTTGGCGCACTAAACGGGCCAACCAGTTCTCTCATCAATGTGCCCACGGTATTCGCCACGGCTGTCAGCATTGGGCTTGTGCCCATCATCGCGTCTGCCCGAGTGGAAAACCGCAAGGAGGACATGCACCGGACGAGCCTGCTGGGGCTTCGCCTGGCCAGCTTGATTAGCTTTCCCTGCGCCATCGGCATGTCCATCCTGGCGACGCCTATCCTGCATCTCCTGTATCAATCCAGCTTAACCCCGGAGGAGCTCATTTTAACCGGTGATGTCCTGTCGCTGAGTGCGCTGACCATCTTTTTCTTTACCCAGGTTCAGGCCACCACCGGCATTTTGCAGGGGGCAGGGCTACAAAAGATTCCCATGTATTCCCTGGTGCTGGGGGTTTTGTTGAAAATCGCCTTCAACTACTCCCTGGTCTCCATTCCCAGCATCAATATCTTTGGTGCGCCCATCGCCTCCATGATCTGCTATGGAACCTCCATGATCATCAACCTGATCTTCATCGTTCGGAAGACGGGGCTGAAAATTCGCTGGGGAGACGTGCTGATCCGGCCTGGTGCCGCGACGGCGGGCATGGCGGTTGTGGTTCTGATCATGATGCAAATATTGGACATGAACAGGCGTGCAAGCACCTTGCTGGCGATCTTTGCGGGCATTTTGGTCTACATTGCGCTGGTATTTGCCCTGGGGGTGCTCCGCCGTGATGATATGGGCCAGGTGCCGGGCGGGCGGTATCTGGAAAGGCTGATGCGCAATCTAGGCGTTTGGCGCACCTGATAACAAAGGAGAAACCATGAATTTGATAACGGTAGTTGCCTTGGGACCGGATCGGGCTGGGTGGATGACGCTGGATGCCGCGGAAGCGCTTCGGGCGGCGAAAAAAGTGTGCCTCCGGACGGCGAGACATGGGGTTGCGGACTGGCTTTGGGGCCAGGGCATTCCTTTTGAATCCCTGGACGATTGCTATGAGGCGGCCGATGATTTTGACGCTCTCAACGACGCGATTGCCGAAAGGGTGCTTCGATTGGCGAAGGACGTGCCGCTTTGCTATGGGGTGGCGGATCCTCTGACCGATGCCACTGTCAAGACGCTTCGGGCGAAAGGCGCGAAGATGACGGTTTTGCCTGGGGTAAGCCAGGACCGAATCGCTCAAAGCGCGGTTCTTGAAATGGACATGCCCATGGGCATTGGCCTGTGCTCCGTGCCCGGGGTGGATTTTCAATACCGCCATCTGAACCCTGACATCCCTCTTTTTATCTCGGAGCTGAACAGCGGTGTTCTTGCGGGAGAAGTCAAGCTGAAGCTCCTGGAGGTTTACGCGCCAACGCACCTTGTGCTGTTGAATGGGAAGGCTATCCCCTTGGACGATCTGGACAGGGAGGGACATTATGATCATCTGTCCTGGACATTTGTGCCCCAGAGTGCCTACTGGGAGCGGGTGAGATATACATTCCAGGATTTATTGGACATCATGGCCCGCCTCAGGCGCCCGGGGGATGGATGCCCCTGGGATTTGGAACAGACGCAAAAATCCCTCCGGGAATATCTCATCGAGGAAGCCTATGAAGCGGTGGATGCCATCGACCGGGGGGATCCCTGGGAAGTGGCGGATGAATTGGGAGACGTCCTGCTCCAGGTGGTCTTTCACGCTCAGGTCGCCAAGGAACATGGGGAGTTTGCCATCGGAGACATCACGACTGCCATCTGCCGCAAGATGATCACTCGGCATGCCCATATCTTTGGGGAGATTCGCTGCGAGACGGCGGAGGATGTGCTTAAGAGTTGGGAGTCCATCAAGCGGAAGGAAAAGGGATTGAAGGAACTCTCTGAATCCATGCGGGACATTCCGGGGCATTTGCCCGCCCTGATGCGCGCCGGCAAAGTGCAGAAAAAAGCCCGGCAG
>JAVBOX010000043.1:0-54349 GCA_031550095.1 Eubacteriales bacterium | reverse complement strand
TTGGCCGGGGTGAGCGCATTCAAAATCCCCAGGCCTTGGAACAGCCTTTTTCCGGCTCCACCCGTGGGACAAGGGCGCCCCTGGATCCCTGCCTCAGCATACGTGCGCCCTTAACCTTGGAAGGCGGGACGACCCAAGCCTGCTGGTTCATCACGGCGGCCGCGGAGGATGAGGCAAAGGCCATTGCCTTATCCAATCAATACGCGTCCCTGGAGCAGGTTCTTCGGGCGCTGGAGCTTTCCGCCACCCAGGACGATGTCACTGCCAAGTACCACGGTCTGGACGTTATGGCCCAGCTTTGCGCCCAGCGAATGTCCTCCTGGCTGCTGATGCCTTTGGCGCCGAAAATAGACGCGGCGACCAGCCGGAACAGCCTCTGGCGGTTTTCCATATCAGGGGATTTGCCCGTGGTCGTGGTCTGGCTTTGGAAGGAAGCCCATATGCCGCTGGCCCGGTCCGCCATGAAAGCCCACGCGTATCTGCGCGCGATGGGACTATGGTTTGACCTGGTGTTTCTCAACACCCAGCAGGAAGGGTACAATCGCCCGCTCCAGGATGCCCTGATGAGCATGGTTACCGGCGGATCCTCCCGGGATCTCATTGGGCAGGGCGCCGGCCTTCATATCATCAACGGGCAGAATGTGGACGATGGATCAAAACAGGCCCTGCTCTCCCAGGGCGCTTTGGTACTGCGAGGCGGAGACGGCAGCTTGGCCACCCAAATCGCCAAAAAGCGCGTTCCCATGCCCGATGGAAAGCATCCCTGGAGCGTTCAGCATCTTTGGCCCGTTCCAAGGCCGCTAAAGGCCGGCAGCCTAGGGCTGGACAACGGTTTGGGCGGCTTCCGCGCGGATGGAAGCTATGTCCTCTACGATGCGCCTCCAGTCCCTTGGTGCAATGTCCTGGCCAATCCCAGCTTTGGCACGATTCTCACGGACCGGGGCACCGGGTTTACCTGGTATGAAAACAGCCGCTTGTTCCGGCTCACCCCTTTTGCCTCCGATCCGGTTCGCGATCAGCGGAGCGAAAACCTCTGGCTCCGGGATGAGGAGAGCGGGCACTTTATCTCTCCCATGGAAAGCGCTTTGATGACCCATGGATTCGGTTTCAGCCGCTTCGAATCCCAGGCTTTAGGGCTTCGGTTGTCCCTGGATATCTTTGTGGATCCGGAGATGCCCGTCAAATGCGTGCTGCTGGAAGTCACAAACCAGGGAGCCGAGCCGCGAAACCTGTCCCTGACCGCGTGTGTTCGTTGGCTCATGGGCTCGTTGCTGCAGGAAGCTATCAATGTCCGCTGCACCATACAGGGAGGCACCATAATCGCCAGGTCCCCTTCCCAGCAGCAGCCTGCCTTTCTCCTATGCGTAGGCAGGGAAGTTGAGGTGTCCCACGACGGCGCCGCGTTCTTCGGCACGGGCGGAATGGTAAACCCCAGGGGCATGCATCAAAAAAAGCTGGAAAACAACAGCGGCAGCATCCCTGTCGGCATTATTCGGGCCGGTTTTACCGTGGAGGCCAACAGCCGGGAAACTCTGTGTGTCCTTCTTGGCGTTGGGGACGCCGCCCCCATCGCCAGGGCTTACCGGAATGGCGGCGCCCAAACGCGCTTCGCGCGAGTTCATGAGACATGGCAAAAGAGGCAGGGAGCGCTTCTGCCTCGCTTGCCGGATGCTGCAACCACCGTGCTGCTTGGCTGCTGGCTTCCCTATCAGGCGCTCTCCTCCCGGCTCTACGCCCACGCAGGCTTTTATCAGGCAGGCGGCGCCATTGGCTTTCGGGACCAACTCCAGGATGTCCTGGCCTTTCGCCACACGGATCCGGAGATGGTGCGGTCTCATCTGCTAAACGCCGCATCCCATCAGTTCGAAGCCGGGGATGTTCAGCATTGGTGGCATCCGCCCGCACGAGGGGTCAGAACCCGCATCACCGACGATAGGCTCTTCCTGCCCTATGTGACGGCAGCCTATGTCAAGGCCACAGAGGACGAGGGCATTCTATCCGAGAAGGTTCACTTTTTGATCGACGTGCCTTTAGCGGATGGCCAGGAGGATTGGTATGGGGAAGCAGCTCCTTCCGAAACGACGGGCACACTTCACGAACATAACCTTCGGGCAATTCGCAGCATCCGCTTTGGCGAGCATGGCTTGCCCTTGATGGGCGCCGGAGATTGGAACGACGGCATGAGCGCCGTGGGAACCAAGGAGCGGGGAGAAAGCGTATGGCTGGGTTTCTTCCTGGCGGCCGTCTTGGCGGACTATATCCCCTACTGCGCCGATGAGGAAGCGAGGGAACTATCTCAAAAAAGGGAAGCCCTGATGCAGGGCTTGGAGGCTCACGCATGGGATGGAAGCTGGTATTTGCGAGCTTGGTTTGATGATGGCGAAAAACTGGGCAGCCAAGAATCTAAGGAATGCCGCATCGACCTTGTCGTACAGGCTTGGTCAGTATTGGCCGGAGCCGCCCACGGCGAGCGGGCGGTTCTCGCCGCGCTGGAAAGGCTCATGGACAGGGAAGCCGGCATTCTCCGGCTCTTGGATCCTCCCTTTGACGGGGAGACAGAGCCGGGCTACATCCGGGCGTATCCTCCCGGAGTTCGAGAAAACGGCGGACAGTATACCCACGCGGCGATTTGGTTTGTGATGGCGTGCGCCAGGCTTGGACGAATGGACTTGGCATGGCAGCTCTTTTTCATGCTGCTGCCCACGAGCCATTGCGGAGACCTGACGGAGGCCAAGCGCTACCGGGTGGAGCCCTATGTCGTGGCGGCGGACATCCTGTCAGGGGAGCATGCCGGACAAGGCGGATGGACCTGGTATACGGGTTCCGCCTCCCTGCTATGGTCCTTGGGCATGGAGACGCTGCTCGGCTTTGAAAAGCGGGGCAAGCGGATTCGGCTTCGCCCCAGCGCACCGGATGGCTGGAACGGCTATGCCGTAGAGTACCGCTATGGGAAGTCGCTCTATGTGCTCCGCGCCGAGCGGGGGGACACAGACGAAGGCTGGATTGACCTGGTGGATGATGGAAAGACCCATGAGGCTGTTTACGCATTGAAAAGCTGAGCGCGGCATGGTATCATATGGACCATGGAGAATGGATTTTTGCCGATACAGCGCGAGGATATGATCCGCTGTGGCTGGGACACGGCGGATTTTGTATTTGTCACCGGGGATGCCTATGTGGATCACCCCTCCTTTGGGTGTGCCATTCTAACCCGTGTCCTGGAAGCCGCGGGTTATCATGTCGCCATCCTTCCCCAGCCTCTGTGGCGGGATTGCCGGGATTTCACCCGCTTTGGCAGGCCAAGGTTTGGCTTTTTCGTCAGCGCCGGCGTCATCGACAGCATGGTGAACCACTACACCGTGGCGCAAAAGCCGAGGGGCGAGGATGTGTACTCCCCTGGGGGCAAGCGGGGCAAGCGCCCCGACCGGGCCACCATTGTTTATTGCAACCGCATCCGGGAAGCTTACGGAGACATCCCCATCCTCATTGGGGGCGTGGAGGCTTCGCTGCGGCGCTTTGCCCATTATGATTATTGGGACAACAGCGTAAGAAGGTCCATTCTCATCGACAGCGGGGCAAATGCCCTTCTGTACGGCATGGGCGAGGAGACCATTCTAACAGTGGCAGACCTTATGGCCAAAGGAAGCCTTCAAGAAAAGATCCAGGGCCTGCCGGGTGTCTGCTGGCTCTCCCAAACGCTTCCGGAAGGGTTTACGGAGCTTCCCTCCTATGAGGCCGTGGCAAGCGACAAAGAAACCTATGCCCGCGCGTTTCAAACCCAGTACCAAGAGCAGGACGCCATCCTGGGCAAACCCCTTGCCCAAGCCCATCAGGGCCGCTATGTCTGCCAAAACCCACCGGCATCTCCCCTGGCCCGCACCGCGCTGGACCGGGTCTATGCCCTTCCCTACCAGCGGGCTTGGCACCCCAGCTACGACGCCGACGGCGGCGTCCCTGCCCTGGAGGAAGTCAAGTTTTCCATCACCGGCACCCGGGGCTGCTTTGGCGGATGCAGCTTTTGCGCCCTCACTTTTCTTCAGGGGCGGGTGGTCTCCTCGCGAAGCCCGGATTCCATCGTTGGCGAGGCGGAACTGCTCTCTAAGCTGCCCGATTTTAAGGGATACATCCACGATATCGGCGGCCCCACCGCGAATTTTCGCAGACCTGCCTGCGCGAAACAGAGGACAAAGGGGGCATGCCCACACCGGCAATGCCTTTATCCCTCCCCTTGCAAGCAGCTCAGGCCGGATCATATGGAGCTGTTGGACATCCTCCGGCGCGTGCGGTCTTTGCCCGGCGTTAAGAAGGCTTTCATCCGTTCCGGCCTTCGATACGATTACATCCTTCAAGACGCAAACAGCCCCTTCTTGCGGGAGCTCTGCGAGCACCACGTAAGCGGCCGGCTGAAGGTGGCGCCGGAGCACGTGTCCGCCAGGGTCCTGGCGCTGATGGGCAAGCCAACCCGGGAAACCTATGACCGGTTTGTCCAAAAATTTGACGCCATCAACAAGCAGCTTGACAAGAAGCAGTTTATACAGCCCTATCTCATGAGCAGCCATCCGGGAAGCGACCTGATGGCTGCCGTGGAGTTGGCCGAGTATTTGCGAGACACTCACCAGCAACCCGAGCAGGTGCAGGATTTCTACCCAACACCGGGCACGTTATCCACCTGCATGTTCTATACAGGCTTGGATCCCCGGACCATGCGTCCCGTGTATGTGCCCACCTCTCCTCATGAGAAAGCGCTTCAGAGGGCGCTCATGCAATATGGGCGGCCCCAAAACCGGACCTTAGCACGAGAAGCGCTCCGAAGGGCTGGCCGGGACGATCTTATTGGTTACGGGAAGAAATGCCTTGTGCCGCCGGAACCCATAAATAAATCCCAGACCACGAAAAAGGCCTCTGTAGAAAAGTCACCCGCAAAACAGTCCAGGCAATCAAGGCCAGCAAAAGCGCCGGCGCGGAAGCGCCCGCCTCCCAAGGAGGTGGAAGGGCGAATCGGCAAGAAGTCTCCCCGGACACTTCGTCCCAAAAATCAATAAAAAAGGAGCTGCCCTGCCAGCTTTTTCGCTAGCAAGACAGCCCCTTTTCGTTGCGCAATCCTTATTGGCGCTTGCAATGCCCGCACTTGGCGCATTCGGACGGATCGCAGCTTACGCAGCCTCCCCCCCTTACCTGCCGGATCACATGCCGGATGGCGAATGCCGCCGCGATGGCCAAAGCGATGGATATCAGAACTGTGGCGATAGGGCACCACTCCTTTTTTTCCTTGACACAGGCCGCGCCAGCAGCCAGATGAATAAGCCCAGCGCAATGAGGGCGATGGCCGTCGATACAGTAAATGCGCCTGCCGAAAACAACATTCCCAGCTGATAGATGATCAGGGCGATTGCATACGCTAGCAGCGTCTGATAGCCCACGGCGATAAATGTCCACTTGGGGGAACCCATTTCTCGATGAATCGCGCCGATGGCGGCGAAACAAGGTGCGCAAAGCAGGTTAAATACCAGGAAGGAATACGCGGCGAGGGGCAGCAGCGTCGCTTGCAAGGTGGCCCAGATTTCCGCGCCATCCTCCGCGACCTCGGCAATTCCGTAGAGAATGCCGAACGTGCCGACCACATTCTCCTTGGCAATCAGGCCGGTGATGGTGGCAACGGCCGAACGCCAGTCTCCCCAGCCAAGCGGGTTGAAAACAGGCGCGATGACCGTGCCGATAGCCGCCAGCATGGATTCCTCCGTATCCACCATCCGCATGGAGAAGTCAAAGGTGGAAAGGAACCACACCAAGCCGCAGGCCAAGAAGATGACCGTACCGGCCTTGCGGACGAATGCCTTGCTCCGATCCCACATGTGAATCAGAACGCCCTTGATGCCGGGCACATGGTACGCAGGCAGCTCCATGACAAAGGGCGCCACATCGCCGACAAAAAGCCTGGTTTTTTTGAGAATGATGCCGGAGCAAACGATGGCGCCAATGCCCATGAAATAGGCGGAAGGCGCCACCCACCATGCTCCCCCAAACAATGCGCCAGCGATCAGGGCGATGATCGGAAGTTTCGCGGAGCAGGGAATGAAGGTTGTGGTGATAATCGTTATTTTCCGATCTCGGTCGCTCTCAATGGTTCTGGATGCCATGACGCCAGGAACGCCGCATCCGGTTCCAATCAGCATGGGGATGAACGACTTTCCCGAAAGGCCGAACCGGCGAAAAACCCGGTCCATGATAAACGCGATGCGGGCCATATATCCGCAGTCCTCCAGAATGGCCAGGAACAGGAACAACACCATCATCTGGGGCAAGAAGCCCAGCACCGCGCCCACGCCGCCAATGATGCCGTCCAGAATCAAGGAGGTAAGCCACGGCGCCGCGTTGACGGAAGCTAGCCAGCCGTCCACGGCGGGCGGGATGATCTCGCCAAACAGGACGTCGTTGACCCAATCTGTAAGCCAGCTGCCAATGGTGGAAACGGAGATAAAATAGACCAGAAACATGATAAGCGCAAAGATCGGCAACGCCAGGAAACGGTTGGTCACCACCTGATCAATTTTATCGGAGGAGGTCATCATACGCTGCGTTTTTTTCACGCAGATCTTCATGATCTCGGCAATGGCCTGATAGCGCTCGTTGGTGATGATGCTTTCGCTGTCATCGTCCAGCTCATCCTCGCAAGCGGCAATGATTTCGTCAAGCCCTAGAGGGTTCAGTTCCTGAAGAACTTTCTGATCCCGCTCAAAAAGCTTTATCGCATAGAAGCGAATGGCCGCCTCCGGCACCTTGCTCCGGATCAGGCCCTCAATCTGACCCAGCGCCTCCTCAACCTTCTCAGAAAAGCGAATTGGGGAGGACGGGATCTCCTTGGACTTGGACCGGTCAATGGCGGCTTCTGCCGCCTCAAAAACACCCTGCTCCTTCAGCGCACTGGTTTCCAGCACGGGGCAGCCCAAGGCGCTTGAGAGCTTTTTCGTATCGATGTGATCGCCGCTCTTCTTCACCACGTCGATCATGTTCAGCGCCACAACAGCCGGGATGCCCAGTTCCAGCAGCTGGGTTGTCAAATATAGATTTCGCTCGATGTTGGTGCCGTCCACCAGGTTAATGATGGCATCGGGCTTTTCCCGCGCCAGGTAATTGCGCGCGACCACTTCCTCAAGCGTATAGGGCGAAAGCGAGTAAATGCCCGGCAAATCCTGAATGATGATACCTGAATGCTTCCGAAGCTTGCCTTCCTTCTTTTCAACGGTGACACCCGGCCAGTTTCCAACGTATTGAGAGCTGCCTGTCAGCGCGTTGAAAAGCGTCGTCTTGCCGCTGTTTGGGTTTCCCGCAAGCGCTATCTTGATCGCCATACTCCGCCTCCCGCCATTGGTTGTACTGGATAAACATCTATAGAAAAAAATAAAGTGACTACCGCACTTCTATCATTTCGGCGTCCGCTTTCCGGATCGATAGCTCATACCCGCGAACGGTCAACTCAATTGGATCTCCCAGGGGCGCCACCTTCCGAACATAAACCTCCGTTCCCTTTGTGATGCCCATGTCCATGATACGCCGCTTGACGGCCCCCTCACCGGTTAATCTGGCAACGGTAACCGACTGCCCAATCTGTACATCCTTCAGCGTCTTCATGCTCGCTCTCCCTAAATCATGATGCGCATCGCCATGGTTTTATCGATTGCGATGCGGGTGTCCTTAATGTTGACGATCATATTGCCGCTAATCTCATTTATGACGGTCACTTTTTCGCCCACCACAAACCCCAGGCTCTCAAGGAACCGCTTTGTCTCATCTTTTCCGCCGATTTTTCGGATCACCCTGGACTCTCCCGATTTTGCCATTGTAAGCGGCATGGTGCTCAACCTCCCGATGGTTAGAATCTTCTAACACCGCCGTCAGTATAAACTAACTCATGCCGCTTGTCAAGGGCATTTTATGTTATCATTTCATGATTCATTGTACATTATTGAAACTGTCTTTATGGCCTCACCATTCCCATCGCCTCGCTCATCTGGGTGAGGGCCAAAAGAATCCTGTGGTTGGGCTGCGAAGAAGAATCCGCGTCGATCATATAGACATTTCCATTTTTTACCGCGCTGACGACGTCCCAGCCGGGACGCGAAACAATGCTCGCTACCGCGTCAGGGTTCCAGTTTTCATTGGTAAAGATTATCTGGGGATCGGCAGCCACAACGGATTCATCCGAAACGGACAGCCAGCTTTTTTGATCCGAGAAAATGTTCTTTCCCCCCAGCAGCTCAACAATCTCGTTGAGGAACGTCTCGGACCCAAAGCTATAGAGGCCCGGTGTGGAGCCGATCTCAAAATAGACGCGAACAGGCTCGTCCGTCCCCGCTTTGAGGGTGTCAATGGCCTTCACCAGCTCGTCGTTGAGGGCCTTCGCCCGTTCCTTGTCCCCCGCCAGTTCGCCAATGAAAAGCGTATCTTTTAAAATTCCTTCGATGCTTTCGGAGGATGGGATACATGCCACACAGATGCCAAGCTCCGGCAACTTCGACAGTTGGTTTTCCCCGCTAACCAGCATCATACCAGAAACCAGCACCAAATCCGGTGACAGGGCAACGATATGCTCCATATCCGGCGCCATGATATCAAAGGCCGGCAACGTTTTTGGCACTCCCGTGGAGCCGCTGGAGTAGGTGTCCACTGCGACAAGCTTGTCCGTCATGCCTAAATCCATCAAAACCTGGGTGATCGATGGGGCGAGGGATACAATCCTCTCCACCTTTTCCGGGCAAACAATTGGGTTTCCCGCTCGGTCCATGGTTGGAACGTCCGCCACCGCCAACCCGCTCATCAAGATCAGGGCAATCGCCAGAGTCCATGCCGTCAATGCTTTCCTGTTCATGTTAACCCTCCTAAAAAATAAGCGCTTCCGCCAAAAGCGAAAGCACGCAAACGCAGGATATCCCCACGACGGCTCGCGTCCATTGCCTGTGGCGCTTCGCCCCATCCTTGGCAGGTCTTCCGGCTCGGATTCATCGCACACGCCCCCCTTCCCGGTTTCCCAGTGGCATTTGGGGCATGCTCCTCCTTACGGCGGCAGGTCCGCTCAGGTTTCGCACCTGATTCCCTATTCTCGCGCAAATGCGCACACCATGATGGATGTATGCGATTGTCACAGCCAGCTTATCACGTTTGAGGCATGGCGTCAATCGCCTGATGCATGTACTGCCAAAGGTCAGGCCTCTGGCAGGAAAGCGGAAAAAATCCGCTTTCACGATCGGGCGCTTAGCGAATCGCCATGCCCTGCGCGCCGATCTGGGGCAAAGCCGTGTCCGTAAAGACCTCAGTCAGGTGAATATCCCCATCTTGAGCGATATCAAACACGCTGATGGTGCCTTTGTTACCATTTAAAACGTACAGAATACGGCCCCGGTCGTCAATGGCGCTATCCAAAGGCACACCCGTGCCATCCGGCGTGCTGGTTTCGCTGCCTAGGACAATCAGCTGGCCAGAGTCCAGGATTTGGTAACGAGAAATGGTTCCCGTGCCCGCGTTGGACGTATACGCGTTGCGACCATCCGGCGTAACGGATACCCAGCATGTGGACCTTTGTCCATTGCGCACGGATCCGCTGATGACGGAAAGGTTGCCGTATTCATCTACATCATAGGACGACAGTGCGTCCGGTCCCGCCTCACTGACCAGGAGCACACCGTTAAAGACAAAGGTGGAGCCAAAGGGGGACGCCCCGTTGGACGGCTGTGAGTTTGGCACGGTCGGCGTGCCGTTTCTGTGGATACTGTAGGCAGTCAGTCGGTTGGTGGAGAGCTCGCTTACAACCAATACCCTCGCGCATGGGCTGGCGGCGACGCTCGCGGGCTGGGCATGGGGCTCGCTCAATGAACGAATGGACCCCACAATGGGGCGCAGCTCGCCGCAGCAATCCACCCATAAGCCCGCTATATTGGATTCATTGGTGCCGTCGCCGGCATTGGCCACATACAGGGCATCCCCCAGGGAAGCCAGGCATACCGGCCGAACGCCGCCTGAGGGAACCACCGACGCCAGCGCCAGGTTCTTGCCCAAAATGCGGAAGCTGCTGACGGTGCTGTTGCCCGCATTGACGGCAAACAGAAATTTGCCATCCCGGGAAACGACCAGCGATCCTTGGGAGGAAAGCGGATCTACCTGCTGCGCGCCCGTGCCGTTGCCGCCTGTGCTGTAGGCTCCAATGCGGTTTAGCCTGCCGAGAAAGTTCCGCTCAAAGACCACCACGTTGTTATCCGTAGCGTTGGTCATGGAAAAAACCAATCCAAAGTTATTCTCTAAACAAGGCATAGCCTTTCCTCCTTGTGTTTGACTTCAAAAACGCGCATGAACAAAACGCTAAAAAGAAAAGCGCTTTGCCCATACACACTATGCTATTCGAATCACAATGGATTGGTTCTTAATATAAGAGAGGAACTTGTGAGATGGTGAAGCAGCGTTTCCTTGTCGTTGGCCAGCTTTCCATCGATGACTTGTTCCAGTGCGGCATTAAGAGCGTCCCCCACGGCTTTGCCGCGAAGCCCCAAGTCCAACAAGTCTTGCCCGTCAACCGCTAGCGTCTGAAGGGAGTAGCAGTCTCCCCGGACAAGGATTTCATCCAGGATGACCCGGGCGAGTTCATTCCCTTGAAGCAGGAACAGCTGGCGGGCCGCCTCAGGCCCAATTCTCCTCAACATCCTTCGGATGGAGGTCGGGTCGGCGGGCGTAAAAGGCTCGTACGCATGAATCAGCGTGGAAACCCTCTGGGCAAGCGCATGGCTGGCCTTCAGCCGCGTTAGAATGGTCGTCGCATCGGTTTCCCGAAGCAGCGAAGCCAGCCGAATGGCGGAATCCTCTGGCAACCCTATTTGAGGCGGCAGGGTTGCAAGCTCTGGGATCACCGCCTGTAGAACCGGAAGATAGCGCGGATCAAGCCTCACGAAATCCATGCCGCAAAGCTCCACAAAAACCCTTTCCACGGCCACATAGGATAGGGAAGCACGATGAGCCAGCATCGCCTCGCCTGTGGCTGGGTCCAGGGTGAAGTCGAGGCTCGTGGTAAAGCGAATGGCGCGCAAAATCCGCAGGGCATCCTCCATGAACCGCTTCCCAGGTTCCCCGACGCAGCGGATGACGCGGGTGGCAAGATCCTCCTGCCCACCGAAAAAATCCACAAGCCCCGATTGGGGATGATACGCCATGGCGTTGATGGTGAAATCCCGCCGCGCCAAATCCTCCCGCAAATTCGTTGTAAAGGCCACTCTGTCCGGCCGTCTGTGGTCGGTATACGGTCCGTCCACCCGATATGTGGTGACCTCCACAGGGTGATGGTCCATCATCACCGTCACGGTACCGTGGCGTATTCCCGTTTCCAAGACCTTATGATCCGGAAAGCAGCGGGTCACCGCCTGGGGCGCCGCGCTGACGCATAGATCCCAATCGCGAGGCTCCCGGCCAATTAGCGAATCGCGCACGCAGCCGCCCACCGCATACGCTTCATATTCACAATTGTTGAGGCGGTCAATGGCCGCCTTTACATAATTTGGCAACTCAATCTTCATGGCCAGTTTATCAAAGCATAAATTTCGGCCGCTGTCAAGCTTGACGCGTACAATACAGCGTGCTAGAATTTCCTTATTCTTACCCGTTTCGCATATGAAAAGGAAGACGAGGTTTTTTACGATGGAAATCTTAAAGGCCATATCCCAGCGCGGAATTGTGCCGGTCATCAAGCTCAACCGCCCAGAGGATGCCGTTCCCCTCTGCGGCGCGTTGGAAAAGGGCGGATTGCCCGTCGCGGAGATCACTTTCCGCACGGCGGCGGCTGAGGAATCCATCCGCCGGGTTCACGATGAGCTGCCAAACGTCCTGCTAGGCGCGGGCACTGTGCTCACCACGGAGCAGGTGGATCGGGCGGTTCACGCCGGAGCCGCCTACATCGTCACCCCAGGGCTCAACCCTGCCGTCGTTCGGCACTGCCTCGAAATCGGGATCCCAGTCTTGCCCGGCTGCGCCTGCCCTTCCGACATTGAGCGGGCCCTGGAGCTGGGTTTGACCGCTGTCAAGTTCTTTCCAGCGGAAACCATAGGAGGGCTAGCCGCCATCAAGGCCATGAGCGCACCTTACGGGGCTGTCTCCTTTGTGCCTACGGGGGGCATCGACGAGCAAAAGCTTCCCTCCTATCTGGCCTTTCCCAAGGTGCTGGCCTGCGGCGGAAGTTGGATGGTGAAAGAGGACTGGGTCGCCGCGGGGAACTTTGCCGCCGTAGAGCGGGCCACCCAAGGCGCCGTTGACGCCATGCTGGGCTTTTCCCTGGGCCTGGACGGCATGCGGGCGTTGGCGGCGGGCGAGCCTGTCGCCGTTTCGACCCACAGCACGGCAAGAGCTGCGTTCTACCTTCAGGAAAAAGGCCTAGATCTGGAGAAGAGCCCCATTCGACTGGTTCAAAAATAAGGAGGCAAGCGTCAAATGAAACGCTTCATGGGAAGGAACTTTCTGCTGGACACGGATACAGCCCGGGAACTCTATCACGACATAGCAGCGGATATGCCCATCTGCGACTTCCATTGCCATATTCCCGTGCAGCAGATTGCCGAGAACGAACCGTTCGCCTCCATCGCCCAGGTTTGGTTGGGGGGCGATCACTATAAATGGCGAGCGATGCGCATCGCCGGTGTGCCGGAAGTGATGATCACCGGCAACGCATCCGATGAGGAGAAGTTCATGGCATGGGCGGAAACCATGCCCAAGCTCATCGGCAATCCCCTTTACCACTGGACGCATCTGGAGCTTCAGCGGTATTTCGACATTGACGAGCCCTTGTCCCCCAGAAGTGCCGTGGACATCTGGAATGAATGCAACCGGCAGATCGTACAGCTTCGTCCCCAGGACTTGATCGCTCAGTCCAATGTGAAGGTCGTCTGCACCACCGACGATCCCGTGGATACCTTGGAATGGCACCAGCGGCTTCATGTAAGCAATGAGTCCGGCGCGGTCGTTCTCCCCGCGTGGCGGCCGGATAAGGCATTGAACCTGGATGCCAAAGGGTTTGTGCCATGGCTTCTGCAGCTGGAAAAGGCCGTTGGGTTTGCAATTCACGACTTTGAGGCGTTCCGCCGGGCACTCTCCCTCCGGCTGGAGTTCTTCCACGCCAACGGATGCCGCTTGAGCGATCACGCCCTGGACATGGTACCCGTGGGAGCGCCTAGCGACACCATGGCGCAGGAAGCGTTTATGCTGGCAAGGCGCGGGGAGCCCGTACACGCCCATATGGCGGACGCTTACAAGGTGACGCTCCTCGCTTTCCTCTCCAATGAATACAGCCGCCTGGCCTGGACCATGCAGCTGCATATCGGTGCCATGCGGAACGTCAACCCGGCAATGATGGAGCGCCTCGGACCAGATACGGGCTTTGACGCCATCGCCGATACCGCAATCGCCCGCCCTTTGTCCGCGCTGGTGAACGCATGCGGAGAAAAAGCGCCCCTGCCCCGTACGCTTCTTTTCACACTCAATGACAAGGATAACTACATCCTTGGAGCCCTTTCGGGCACCCTGCAGCAGGACAGCCTCCCCGCCCAGGTGAACCTTGGCCCGGCCTGGTGGTTCCATGATCAGCGGGATGGAATGGAGAAGCATATGCGGGCATTGGCCAATGTGAGCGCTTTGTCCGAGTTCATCGGCATGACGACGGACTCCAGGAGCTTGCTCTCCTACACCCGGCACGAGTACTTCAGGCGCATCCTCTGCAACCTTTTGGGCGGATGGGTCGAAAACGGCGAGTATCCAGAGGATTACAAGTCCCTGGAGATGATCATTCAGAAAATCTGCTATGAAAACGCCGCTTCCTTGTTCAAGGGGCTGATATAGCTCTATTGACGGCAGGCGTTCCAGCAAAGGCCTTGACCGGCATGCCATAGACCTTAAGGCAACACCGCACAAAGGAGCGTCGCGATGGGGGAAACTCATTGTATTCCCAGATTATTCCGGCCGCATCCACCTCGCCGCGCTCCGTCCGGCGAGAGCGCCTGTTGAAAAGGCGATCTGAAGGTTATAGCCGCCGGTATGGGCATCCACATCGAGAATCTCTCCGGCGAAAAAAAGCCCGGGCACCTTTTTCGACATCAGCGTTCCCGGGACGACTTCGGAAACATCCATGCCGCCCCGGGTCACAATGGCCTCGGCAATGGGTCGATACCCAGCGATGGTCAGCGGAATGCTCTTCAAGAGCCTGCCCAGGCTTTGCCGCTCCTCACGGGAGAGCTGACACGCCAGCTTCTGCCCCGGAATGCCGCACAAAAGCGGCAAGACATCCGCCATCCTGGACGGCACGAGCTCCAAGAGCAAGGAGTTGAGCTGCTTTCTCGGGGATGTCTCAAAATCCCGAAGCAAGCGCCTGTCCAGCTGCTCATGGGTTAAACCCGGTTTCATATCCAGTGAAACAGCCAGGGTCTGAAGATCATCATCCAGGATATGGCTGCTCATGGAGAGTACCAGCGGACCAGAAACGCCGAAATGAGTGAAGAGCATCTCCCCAAGCTCCTCAAAGCGCACTTTTTTCCCCACTTTTGCGGATAGCTGAACATTTTTAAGCGAAAGGCCTTGCAGCGCGCGGGGCCATTCTTCTTTTGTGATGAGAGGAATCAGCGATGGCCGCGGCGGAAGAACCTGATGTCCCAATGCTGCGGAGAGGCCATACCCATCCCCTGTGGAACCGGTGGACGGATACGAAGCGCCGCCGGTTGCCAGCACAACTGGCCCATTCGCGAGAAGCGGCGCCAAGGACGCAACCCGTTGGTTCAGCCTGACCTCCACCCCCGCTTCCCCCATGGCCCGTTCCAGCGCCTTCGTCACGTCGCTGGCCTTATCGCTCTCTGGAAAGACGCGGCCGCCTCGTTCCGCCTTTGTCGGGCACCCATAGCGAGCCAAAAGATCTCGCAATGCCGCGGCATTCAAAAACGAGAATGCCGCGTAGAGAAACCGAGGGTTATGGGGAATGCTGGCGAAGGGATTTTCCGCGGTATTGGTGACATTGCACCGCCCTTTTCCGGTGATATACAGCTTCTTCCCCAGCTTTTCATTCCGCTCCAAGAGAATTGTTCTGGCACCGGCACGTGCGGCAAAAAGGGCCGCGGCCATGCCGGCCGGGCCCCCGCCAATGATCGTTACGGTTTGGGTCATGCTTTCTCCCGTTCCAAATAAATGTTATTCTGCCGCCAAATTTCTTCCAGCTGGGCAAAGTGTTCCGCCAGCTCTTCCCGCCTTCGCAGGCTGATGGATACGATAAGCGCGTTGATGAGGGAAAGCGGCGCGGCAAGAGAATCCACAAAGGACGCCATATCGGTGCGGGCCATGAGGCATTCCGTGGAAACCTCCATCAAAGGGGACATAGGCCCGTCGGTAATGCCAATCACCTGAACGCCCCTCGTCAAGGCGAAATTCATCGCCTCCAGGGTGCGCGTCGAATATCGAGGAAAGCTGATACCGATAAGCACATCTTCTTTATCGATGCGGGAAATCTGCTCCATGACATCCAAAACCCCCGCGGAAGCCAGATGGACATTATCAAATACAAAGTGCAGATAATAGGAAAGAAACTGGGCCAAAGGAGCCGCCGAGCGGACGCCCATGACATAGATGGAGCGGGCATTGACAATGCGGTTGACTACATTGTCAAACTTGATCGTATCAAGCTCCTCAATGGTGGAGCGGATATTCTGCATATCGGCTTTCAATACGGTTTGCAGGATCTGTGTCTGGGACAGCTCCGAGGTCATCTCAAACCGCTGCACCGCGGTTAGCCGGTGACGAACCAGCTCCTGCATCGCCCGCTGCAGCTGGGGATAACCCTCATAGCCCAGCGCCGCAGCGAAGCGAACCACTGTGGATTCACTGACGCCCACCTTTTCCCCCAGGCTTGAAGCGGTCATGAATACCGCCTTGTCATAATGCTGCATGATGTAGTCCGCGATGCGGCGATGTCCCTTGCTGAGCCTCTTCCCCGTTTGGTTCAACCGACGGATTAAATCCTGCATATCTTGCATCCAGCAACTCACCTCGCGTTTCCTGAAGCGATCGGCATGGAACATTGAGCAAAATGGTCTTCGCTCATTTTACACGAAGGAATCAAAAAATGCAACATTATTTATTCATCTTGCAAAATGCCCTTGCACGCGCCCAACATGGACATATCCCATGTGATGGCGGTAACCGTGGCGTAACCATGAACGAGCCTGTCCAGATCCCCCTCAGGCAGACACCCTTCCTCAATGATATCCCCTTTTAGCCAAAAGGCGGCGCGCCCCCTCGTATGTTCCATCCGGTCGTACTCATCGGAGTACTGGATGCAGGTCATGGGCGCTTCCACAATGCCGCGAACCTCATCCGGCGGGCAGTTGGGCAGGTTGAGGTTCAGCACAGAAGGAAGGGGCAGCGGATTGAGCAGCAGCCGCTTGGCAAGCCGGAGCGTTACCTGGGCCGCATGGGCATTTTTGAGCGGGTCAGGGCGCTTGATGGAAACCGCCATGGCGCGATATCCCGCAAAAGCGGCCTCCATAGCGGCGCCTACCGTACCGGAATAATGGACATCCGTGCCCACATTCCAGCCGTTGTTAATGCCGGAAATGACGATGTCCGGCCGGGCGCCGCACATCTCAAGCAACGCCAGCTTTACACAGTCCGCCGGCATGCCGTCCGCCTTCCACACCGAAAGCGGGACGCCTTCCGGAACGTCTTCCCAACGAACAGGCGTGACGACCATCGGCTGCTTGATGGTGATGCTATGAGACGCGGCGCTCCGCTCCTGATCGGGGGCCAGAACGCTGACGCGCCAGCCGTCCGCAAGAAACGCGTCGGCCAGTGCGCGCAGCCCGGGGGCGTTAACCCCATCATCATTCGAAAACAGGACGTGTTGCATTAAGCGAGAACCTTGACTTTGATTTCAGGCATCAGCGTGCCGTCTTTCTTGGCCTTGCGATACTCAAAGAATTTCTGAGCGACTTGGGGGAACAAGGCATAGGACAGCACATCTTCCTCCTGCTCCATCCAGTTCTCAATTTCCTTGCGGTATTTGTCCATCTCAGGCGGAATGTCATCCGCAGGCCTGTGGGTGATCACCTTCGCGTCGCCGATGATCTTCTTGCGCACCTTCTCGTTGACAGGAGCGGGCAGCTCGCCGTATTCGCCGGCCATGAGGCCCTTGCTCTCCTTGGTGACCATCTTATAGCGTTCACCGCCCAGGACATTCATGACCGCCTGGGTGCCAACGATCTGACTGGTGGGCGTTACCAGGGGAGGATAACCGAAATCCTCCCGAACCCTGGGGATCTCTTCCAATACCTGATAGAACTTGCTGGAAGCGTTGGCTTCCTTCAATTGGCTGATCAGGTTAGAGAGCATACCGCCGGGCACCTGATAAAGGAGGGTATTCACATCCACGTTCAAAACCCTGGGATCCAGGAAGCCGTCCTTCTTAAGGCGGTCCGCCACCTTGCGGAAATGCTCGGCGGCCTTGCTGAGCATGCCCAGGTCGATACCCGTGTCATACTCGGTCCCGGCCAGGGTGGCGACCAGCGCCTCGGTGGCCGGCTGGCTGGTACCGTTGGCCAACGGCGACAAAGCGGTGTCGACGATGTCCACGCCCGCCTCAATTGCCTTCATATAGGTCATGTCGCCGGTCCCCGTGGTGTTATGGGTATGAAGGTGAATGGGCAGCTTCGTGGCGGCCTTCAGCTTCTTCACCAGGCTATACGCGCTGTACGGCAAAAGAAGATTGGCCATGTCCTTGATGCAGATAATATCCGCGCCCATTTCCTCAATGCGCTTGGCAAGCTTTACGAAATAATCCTCCGTATGGACGGGGCTGATCGTGTAACTCATGGCGACCTCGGAAATGCCGCCATACGCCTTGCAAGCCTTCACCGCCGTCTGCATGTTGCGCAGGTCGTTCAACGCGTCAAAGGTACGGATGATGTCGATGCCGTTATCCAGGGTTTTTTTGACAAAGGCTTCCACCACGTCATCGGCATAATGCTTATACCCCAGGATGTTCTGTCCGCGCAACAGCATTTGAAGCTTTGTGTTGGGCAGCGCCTTGCGCAGGATGCGCAGCCTCTCCCAAGGGTCCTCATTGAGAAAGCGAAGGCAGGAATCAAAGGTGGCCCCGCCCCAGCACTCAAGGGAATAAAAACCCGCCTTGTCCAAGTATTCGCACGCGGGAAGCATCTCCTCGGTGCGCATGCGTGTCGCTGCCTGGGATTGATGGGCGTCACGCAAAATGGTATCCGTAATATGAACTTTCGCCATGATTTCCTCCTTGTTGATGGCTGCCTGCTAGAACATGGAAAGGAATACGCCGGCCGCGATGGCGGAACCGATGACTCCGGCCACATTCGGGCCCATGGCGTGCATGAGCAGGAAATTTTTAGGGTTCTCCTTTTGCCCCACCATCTGGGACACGCGAGCGGCCATGGGCACGGCGCTTACGCCAGCCGAGCCAATCAGCGGATTGATCTTTCCGCCGGAGATTTTGTTCATAAGCTTGCCCAGCAGCACACCGCCCGCGGTGCCGCCCGCGAAGGCAAAGACGCCCATCACCAGGATTAGAAGGGTCTGCACGTTCAGGAAGGTTTCGGCCTTCGCCGTCGCGCCAACCGTAACGCCCAAAAAAATGGTTACAATGTTGATTAGCTCATTTTGCGCCGTCTTGCTCAGGCGGTCCACCACCAACGCCTCCCGGAAGAGGTTGCCCAGCATGAGCATGCCGACCAATGGCGCGGCGGACGGAAGGAGCAGGGACACGACGATGGTCACCAGGATCGGGAAGATGATCTTCTCGCGCTTGGAAACGGGCCGCAGCTGCTCCATGACGATCATCCGTTCTTCCTTGGTGGTCAGCGCCTTCATGATGGGCGGCTGAATAACCGGCACCAGCGCCATGTACGAGTATGCGGCAACCGCGATCGGCCCAAGCAGATGGGGAGCCAAACGCGTGGCGGTATAGATGGCGGTCGGGCCGTCGGCGCCGCCGATGATGCCGATGGAGCTCGCTTCGGAGGGCGTAAAGCCAACCAGATTGGCCAGGATGAACACGATGAAGATGCCGAGTTGGGCCGCCGCACCAAGGAGCAGGGACTTGGGGTTTGCGATCAAAGGACCAAAGTCCGTCATGGCACCTACGCCCATGAAGATAAGCGGCGGATAAATGCCAAGCTTCACGCCTTGGTAGAGGTAGTAAAGCAGCCCACCGTTGGTCTCAACGTATTGGTACATCGTCCGGCCGTCTTCCATGACGACCTTAATGCCCTCTTTTCCATTATGGACAGCATCCGCCAAGTAGGTGTAGACCGGGGTATCCATCATGCCTGCCAAGGGAAGGTTCGTCAAGAGCATGCCAAAGGCGATTGGAATCAACAATAATGGCTCAAACTTCTTGACGATGGCAAGATAGAGCAGGACGCAGGAAACCACGATCATGACCAAGTTTCCGGGGTTTTGGAACAGCGAAATGAGTCCGGAAGAGCTGACCAGACCCTTTAGCGTTTCCAGAATATTGAAATCGGTCATGTGATCTATCCTTTCGTTTGGTTTACGCCAGCACTATCATCAGATCCCCGGTATTGACGGCGGACCCCTTGGAAACCGCGATCTGGGCAACCTTGCCGCCCACCGGCGCGGGAATCTCATTTTCCATCTTCATGGCTTCCAGAATCAACAGAACATCGCCAGCCTTGACAACCTGTCCCACCTGAACCTTAACGCCCAGAATAGTGCCGGGCATGGGGCTGACCACCTTCGTGCCGCCGGCGGCAGGCGCGGGCGCAGGGGCCGCAGGAGCCGCAGGCGCGGCAGCAACGGGAGCCGCAACGGGCTGAGGCGCGACTTTGGCGACGCCGCCGATTTCTTCAACCATGACCTCGTAGGAATCCCCGTTGACAGTGACTAGGAACTTACGCATGAAATACTTCCTCCTCTATGTGCAATTGATTTTCACAGAGCCTTTACGGAGCGCACGGCAAACCCGCCGTCGGGATGAATGCCTTCGGATTCAAGGGTGCCCGCCACAGCGGCGGTGATTACGGCATAAAGAGCGCCATCCCTGAGGGTGAGCTTGCGGCCGAGCTCGTCAATCTTCTTGACGGATTGGATTTTGAACCCGCCATCCGGATTGACCCCCTCAGCCGCGAGGACTTCGCCAACCGCCGCGGATATGACGGCATAAAAGGTACCGTCCTTTCGCGTCAAAGGCGGGCCTGGCGTATAATGGCGCACAGGCTCCGGCGCGGGAGGGGCGGGCGGAGGCGTCATAGCGGGAACGTCGATTCCGCCTGGTTCGTCTCCTGCTTTCTGCTGCGCTTCCGTGCCTTTGCTCATGGCTTTCAGGGCTCTAATGCAGGCGATCAGGATGACGAGGCCGAGAAAAACGACCAGCATGCCAACCACCGCTACCTTTAGACCATACCACAACATGTCCATGTTTTTTGTCTCCCTTGTCAGTCGCGTTGGATTTATTTAGCGCGCCGGATAGGCCGAAAAGAGGATGAAATGCGGCTTTCCGCATGGAGCGAGATATAGAATCGAAACCTTACCTAGTTTCAACAATACTACATTTATCCCCTATTTCCTGCCGACTTCGTGATTTTTTCTACATTTTTTCTCGTCGGGGGCGGAAAAAAAGCACCCGCAAAGCGGGCGCCCCTTTGAAAATAGCTATAATGCTTTAATTCGGCTCACTTCTTCGGCAGAAAGCTCCCGCCATTCACCCCGTTTCAGGGCGCCCAGCTCCAAAGGCCCAAACCGCACGCGCCGAAGCATTAATACCCGCCGCCCAACGGCCTCCAGCATGCGGCGCACCTGGCGGTTCCTGCCCTCATGAATGGTGACCAGCAGCACGGTTTCCACATCCGTCTCCCGGATCACCCGCACCTGGGCAGGGGTACTTCGCCCGTCCAGAACCACACCGCCCCGCAATGTCCGAATCGCTTCCATGGAAACATCCCCATCCACCCGGGCCAGATATGTTTTGTCCACCTCGCCCCGGGGATGCAGCATCCGCTGGGTGAGCTCCCCATCGTTGGTGAGGAGCAGCAGCCCTTCGCTGTCATAGTCCAGCCTACCCACAGGATAAAGCCTAGCGGGGAAATCCTTAAAGCGGTCCAGGACGGTTCTTCGCCCTTCTGGATCGCTGGCGGTGGAAACCTCCCCCACGGGCTTGTGATAGAGGATATAGTAAAGCTTTTCCTCCGGCTGAACCGGCTGACCATCCACCGTCACTTGATCCTCTTGGGCCACCTGAACGCCCATTTCCGTGATCACGGCGCCATTGACCGCCACGCGACCCTGGGCGATCATCTCCTCGCATCTGCGGCGGGACGCGACGCCTGCCTGGGCCAAGTATTTCTGAAGCCTCATTTTTTCTTCACTCATCGCAAAAACTTATAAAAAAAAAGCGCACTTTCCCGGAGGCCGGCCGCCTTTATGGTCTGGGAGGACCTGGCCACATAGCGAAGCGTATCCACACCGCCTAGCTGGAATCCGCATTGGGTTAAAAACTGGCAGGCCCCCGCGTTGGCATCCTGGGTCTCCACCAGAAGCCCTACCTGATCCTTGCTCTTGGCCCATTCCTCTGCGAGCGCCACCATGGCCTCACCGACGCCCCGCCTGCGCATGCTCATAGCCACGCGAATATCCCGGATACGCGCCAGGTTGTTGCCCTCCACCTGCAAAAGAATCTGGCCGGCCAACGCGTTCTCCAGCCACGACAAGTAGACTTCCTTAAACGGATCATCGATCCAAGCAGACAGATCCTCCGAAATGCCGTGCTCCGCGTTGCCCACCCGCCACAGGGCGCCGGGCATCGCCTTGTAATCCAGATCAAAACCGCCGGGCTTTGACCGGACGATCACCTGCTCACTGTCCAGCCTCCTATCCTCCACCGTCCAGAGCCGGGGCACCGTCTCCAGCGTCAGCTTTCGAATCTCAATCATGCCTGTTTTCCTCTTTTCCTATCGTGAGAGCAACGGCCAGCCCATCCACCACCGCCGGATGATTGCCGGCGTTTCAAGAACCGGTTCGGCCAGCACTAAAGGCTGTCTGTCCAATACGGTATCATCTAAAATCATCGTCGCCCATCCCACTTGAGCCCCGGCGGGCTGAGGGGCAGTGACGGAATCCACCCATTCCAGCTTCATGAGCGGCATCTCCGCCTCGGCGACAGGCGCCGCGAGGGAACCGCTCAACAACACCGACACGCTCTCCTCAAGGCCGTTGAGAATCGCGATGCTTCCCACCTGTTCCCCGTCCGGCAGCATCTCAAACCAGGAATAGCGGGCGAAGCAATCATCCAGGATGCTTTCAGCCTCGTGAAACCAGTCGGAGCAATTCAGCACGACACCCACCAGCTCCATCTGCCCCCTGCGAGCACCAAAGACCAGACACCTTCCAGCCGCCCGGGTGAAGCCGGTCTTGATCCCTGTGGCGCCTTCATAATCGGAGAGCAGGGAGTTTTTGTTCTTCAAAACCCGGAGGTAGTCTCGACCTTCCCAGGGAATGGAAGCCCTGCGTGTCGAAACGATCTCGCGAAACACAGGATTCTTCATGGCCTCTGCCGCAATTATCGTGAGATCCTTCGCTGTCGTAAAATGCTCCTTCGCCGGAAGACCGTTCGGATTCACGAAATGGGAATTTATGGCACCAAGCTCCACAGCCCGCTGGTTCATCAGGGCGCTGAACTCACCCACCGACCCACCGATATGCTCGGCAATGGCAAGGGCGGCATCGTTTCCCGAGGAGATTAAAAGGCCATAGAGCATCTGCTCCAGCGTCAACTGTTCCCCGCGGCCCAAGTAAATGGAGGTGCCCGGCGCACCATAGGCCTGATCTGTGGTTTCCACCATATCCTCAAGGTTTCCGCGCTCAAGCGCCAGGAGCGCCGTCATGACCTTTGTGGTGGAAGCCATGGGGAGGCGCTCATCTTCGTTGACAGCAAAGAGCTGGCGCCCAGTTTGCAGCTCCACCACGTATGCAGCCCGAGCGGAGGTCATATCCGCAAGCGCCGCCGCCATGATGCTATTATACAGGAGCGCTATCACCATGAAAACCCCTGCCACGCACTTTTTCACGAACATTCCACCAACGCCCCCTTCCTAAGGAGCGTATGAAGAAGAGAAACAGCTTATGAAGGTTCTTGCCCCGCCCCTTGCCTCTCCTTGACATCCACCATGCGTTTGCTATACTGCCGCCATGATTGCCGGCACCGGCAGGCAAACCCATATCCCCGCTTTTACTTTGATTGGTATCTTATAATCACATATGGGCGTCATCGAGATGGCAACCGTTTTTAAATGTAGTTTGTAGATAATCAGAACAATAGAGTGGATCGGCACCCTTTTCAGCCTCTCTGCCTCCTTGACATCCCCCAAGGCGTCCACTAAACTGTCCCCATGATTGTCAGCGTTAGCAGGCGAACCGATATCCCCGCTTTTTACTTTGATTGGTTCCTCTCCCGGCTTCACGATGGCTATGCCATGACGAGGAACCCTATGAACCCGCGCCAAATCCGGCGGGTGGATTTATCCCCGGAAGTGGTCTCCGGCATCGTCTTTTGGAGCAAGAATCCCCGTCCCATGCTTCCCGCGCTAGATGCCCTGTCAGGCTATCCTTACTATATCCAGTTCACCCTCAATGGCTATAACTATGACATAGAGCCAAGCCTGCCGCCCCCATCGGAGCGGATAGACACCCTTTTAACCCTCTCCAAAAAGATCGGCCCGGAAAGGATTCTTTGGCGCTATGATCCCATTCTTCTTTCTAGCCAATACCCTGAGGCTTTCCACGCGGAGCGCTTTGGCCGCCTCGCCGCTTCCCTGGAAGGGGCCGTCAGGCATGTAACCATCAGCTTTCTGAACCTCTACCCAAGGATTAAAAAGCGTATGGATCGCGTTGGCGTTCGAGAAGCCTCCTTCTCGGAATGCTGGTCACTGGTGGAAAGCCTATACGCAATCGCCGCATCCCACAACCTTGCCATGGTTGCCTGCGCGGAAGCACAGGATTTTTCTTCCATCGGCATTCGTTCGGCGTGCTGTGTGGATGCGGCATTGTTGTCGGAGATCAGCGGAAAGCCCTTGTCAGCAAAGAGGGATCCCAACCAGAGGCCGGGCTGTGGCTGCGCCGCCAGCGTGGATATTGGCGCCTACGACACCTGCCCCCACGGATGCGCGTATTGCTACGCGAACCATGGTGCTTCCGCCTCCCTGGTGCGCCTCGCACGGCATAATCCGGCGTCGCCCTTCCTCATTCCCTAGATTTGCAGGTTATGAGTTCTCCCCTTCAGGAGGGCGGTATCGGGTTTTGACCCGGCTCTTTTGTCGCTCCGTTTCCTTGCTCGTTGCCCAGGAGATCCTTGATCTCTCCCAGCACCTGAGGCAGCAGCTCCATGACCCGGTCCACTGGCGTGGAGTAATTGGTGGGCAGCATCTTGATCTGCCCATTCCCCACTACCAAAAATCCCATGGGGTACACGGACACCCCCGCTCCTGTGCCTCCCGCAAAGGGAAGCCCTTCCTGATCCAATGTTCTGAGGGCGCCTTTCTTTTCATCCAAGGCATAATCCCCTCCCCCAGCGACAAACCCAAACGATACTTTCGATATGGGGATGATCGTGGTGCCGTCCTCCGTATGCACCGGGTCTCCAACCACCGTGTTCACATCCACCATATCCTTGATATTTTCCATCGTAGTGCCCATCAGGCTCTCAATGGGACGCCGTTCCATCTGCACTCCCCGCTTTCTTCTTCGTCGGCATGGAGCTTATAAAGGCTCGCATACCCGCAAGGATAATATCTCCTCCACGAAAGGAGAGTATACAGCTTGCCTTCATGGCGAAAAACTCCCGCGAAAACTCCGGATCCACCCGCACCTTGGCGCCTACACACGCTCCAAGGGCTTTGAGCGCCTCGGATAAGCCTCCGGCGACAAGCGCTGTGGAACACGCGTCCCCCGTGCCGACCCGCCCGCGGATTTCCACCCGGGTCCATTGGGCCGCGCGAAACAGCTGCGCCGCAAAGCCTGTCAGCCATTTGAGCTGAGTTTTCAGTTCAGCCTTTCCGCCGCTTCGCCGAAGCGTCAAGGACCGCCAGCGGTCAATCCGCCCATCGATTTGCACGCGAAAGTTATAGACATAGAGAACCGCCTCAAAAGTAGGCGCCCGGCTGATGTCTACGCGAAGCGCTACGCGGACAGGCGCTGTGGCGGAGATAGACAATAGCAGCAAAAGCCATTCGAGCAAAAGAAAAAACCCCCTGTTTTGGGAGTATTTCCGTTTAAAGGCCTTCTCATTCTTTTTATAGCGTTCGCTTTCTAATCCTCATCCAGATCAGCGGCCCCATCATCACGGAAACCGTCCTCAAGATCATCCGCCGCCTCCTTACGAACCTGGGCTTCCATCTCTGGCGTGAGCAGGGAAAGCTTTGTCCCGCCAACGGCCAGGGAACCCTGGCCCTCCTCTCCATCGGGAAGGGGCTCCTCCGCCGCAAGCGCGTTTGCCTCAAAGTCGATGGCCGGAAGCTCTTCCAGGGAAGAAATGCCAAAGTGGCGCAAGAAAGCATCCGTGGTCACGAACAGGGTGGGACGGCCCAGTGTATCCCGGCGGCCTGCCTCGGCGATGAGGCCTTTGTTCAAGAGGGACTGAACCGAATAATCGCACTTCACCCCCCGGACTGCCTCCACATCGCCCCGGGTGGCCGGCTGGCGATAAGCGATGACCGCCAATGTCTCCATGGCCGCCTGGGAGAGGTTTTGCCGCTGTACCGGCTGGAGCAAGCGCTCCACGTAAGCGGCATAGTCGGGCCTTGTGGAAAGCTGAATGCTTCGGCCAAAGCGCATCAGGCGGATGCCCCGCCGTTCATAATCATATTGGCTGGCCATTTCCTCCAGCGCTTCGTTGATTTCCAGAGGGGTGACCTCCAGGGCTATCCGGAGGGCCTCCTCCTCCACAGGCTCTCCAGCCACGTACAGAATGGCCTCAATGGCACCCCGAAGCTCATTCTTTTCCATCGCTACCCCTTCTTTCCGTCAGCACAATCTCCCCAAACGCCTCCGCCTGCCGGATGTGCAGGCGGCCCAGCCGGAGCAACTCCAGAATGGCCATGAACAGCGTTACTATCTCGTCCCGGGTGGGGCGCTCGCTGAAGAGTTCGTCAAAACAGCATGGGCCTACCCGCACCCTGGAGGCCACTTGAAACATGCATGCCTGGACGGACAGCTTATCCCGGGGAATCTCCCTGGCCGGCGCGGCGTCTTCCTGGGTATCCATAACCCTGGCTAACACCCTGCGCATGGCTTGCATGAGGCCGCTCATGGTCAAATTGCCCAACTCAAACACCGGGGGCGGCAGCGGGATTTCCTCGGGAAGCTTTTCAAACATGCGGGAAGCCGCCTGCTCGAATAGCTGCATCTGATCCACGCCCTGCTTTAGCGCCGCATATTCGTTCAGGCGGCGAATCAAGGCGTCCTCCGGGGACTCCTCTCCTTCCTCCACCTTGGGCGGTTTTGGCAACAAGGCGCGGCTCTTGATCTCCAGCAACGTGGCCGCCATCTCCAGAAACTCGCTGGCGGTATCCATATCCAGGGAAGAAATATCCTCCATGGTCGCCAGATACTGCTCCGTGATCTCAGAAACAAAGATATCCCGGATGTCCACCTTGGCTCGGGAGATCAAGTGCAGCAGAAGATCCAGAGGGCCTTCAAATTCCTTCAGGTGTACATGGTATGCCATGGTTACGCGCCAAAGATGGTGGCCAGCAGCTTGAACGCCCCATCCACCACACCGTTCACCACAAAGCTCATGCCCTTGCCGAGGATTCCCGTAAAGGAGAGCGCCATGAGCAGCCCCATGCCCAGCTGAGCTGTTTGGCGCTTCACGAAGAGATTGCCTTTCAGGACCAGATCGTTCAGCACATGGGAGCCATCCAGCGGCGGAATGGGCAGCAGGTTGAAAATGGCGATGGATAAGTTTACAATGGCCGTGGAGATGGTGAACTGTAGCATGTAAAACTGGATGGTGTTCGTGGATCCGGCGGCCAGGGTGGCCCGCATCATGGGCTCATACAGGAGATAATAAACCGTGATGAAGAGGGAAAAGAGCAGGAGATTCATCGTGACGCCGGCAATGGAAACCAGAAAATCATCCCGCCTGGGATGGCTGAAATTATTGGGATTGATGGGAACCGGCTTTGCCCAGCCGAAGCCGGCCACCAGCATCAGGATCGTTCCAAGGGGATCCAAATGGTGCAGCGGATTCAGGGACAGCCGCCCCATCATCTTTGCCGTCGGATCCCCAAGGCGGTAGGCAACGTACCCATGGGCCCATTCATGCAGGATCAACGCCAGCAAGATGGCCGGAACCCTATAAAGGGCCTCTCGCAAAAAACCCAGTGGGTCATTGAAAAGGCTGTCAAGCAATGGAAACAAAAGGTGTCCTCCTTCAGACGTTTGTCATTCGAAACGGCGGAGCGTCGCGCCAATCACGGGCAGGAGAAAGGCTTCCCCCCGATACGCGTGGAACATCATGCGAATGCGGAGGATAAAGATGATGGCGGAACCCGCGAAGAAAACGATGACCATCAGGATATATAGCCAATACCCAATCAGCGGAATCCAGCCCAGCAAGGCGCCAATGATCCAGCAAACCATTCCCAGGGCCAGCTGCACAGCGCCAAGGCCCACGGACTGCACCGAAAAGCGGCGAACCGCCTGGCTGCGCTGGTCGGCAAAGCACAGGAACAGCGCGATCAGCGCGGAAAGGGAGGCCAAGGTGCTGGTCAGGTTGATGGCTTGGCTCGTTGAAATAATGGTGGTTTCCGGACCGGGCTCGCGCTCCGGATCGGATTCCACGCATGGCTCCTGGAACGGTTCCTGATATGGATCTTCAAATGAATCCTGATACGAGTCATCTTCATTGTACATACGGCTGCTCCTTTCGTTTCGGTTGTATGGGATCATTTGCCGCCGGTATAGGACGATTTACCGTTTCGCCCCTTTGACGCCCAGGGTTGTCTGGCGAAGAATGCTGGACTCAAAGGCGAATACCGCTCGGTTCTTCTCGCCATGGGCGCGGAAGGCCAACTCCACTAGCTTGTTGATTAGCAGCCCATACGGCAAGCCCGTCGGCTCCCACAGGTAGAAGGAAAGAGAGCCGGGAATCGTGTTGATCTCCCCCACATACACCGAATCCTCATCCAGCATAAAATCAATGCGCACAACGCCTTTGCAGTCCAATACCCGGAAAATATCCCGGGCGAGCGACTGGATTCGTTTGGTTTTTTCATCGCCGATTGGCGCAGGGATGCGCCGACTTAGGGAAGCCATGCCCTCCCCTTTGGAAGGTGCGCCTTTAGGGCCTTTACTGCCCCCTAGGTATTTCGCGTCAAAGGTTAGAAATTCCTTCCAGCTGACTGGCATTTCAAGGATGGAAGGCTCAACGTCCTGATCAAAGCCCAGGACGGAGCAGTTCACCTCAACGGGATTCTCGATGCCCGTTTCCACGATGATCCTGCGATCATAGGAGAGGGCGACCTGCACCGCTTCCTCCAGGGCCTCTCTGTCCGCCGCCCGGGAGATGCCGATGGAGGAGCCTAGGTTGGCAGGCTTAACGTATACGGGATAGGCTAAGGCGCTCTCCACCCGTCCGATAATCTCGGCGGCGTCCCGCTCCCATTCCAAGCGGGTGAACCATACGGCATCCAGCACCGGGAAACCGCATCCCTTAAAAAGCTGCCGCATCGCGATTTTATCCATGCCCACCGCGGAACCCACAAGGCCGGAGGATGTATAGGGCACGTTCATCAGCTCCAGCAGGCCTTGCACGGCGCCGTCTTCCCCGTTCATGCCGTGAAACGCCAGGAGCGCCACATCCATCCGAGCAGCCACCACAAGGCTGTCGCCTCCACCCAAAAGAAGGCCTTTTTTTCGTTCGATGGCTAGCAGCGCCCCGGAGCCCGCCGTCACGTCGGGGTATACCCTGGTGATTCCGCTGGCGTTCGGCGTAAACTCGCGAATAAACGGAAGGCTGCGGAGAGGTGCGCCGGTATACCACGACCCATCCCTGGCAATGTAAACAGGAATGATATCATACTGGGAGGCGTCAATGGCGTCCATGCACTGCAGCGCGGTAATGACGGATACGTCGTGTTCACAGGCGCGGCCGCCAAAAAGAACGGCCAGATGGAGCTTCTGCAAAAAAATCCCTCCTGTCGGTGTGGCGCGGCTTGAACGCTACTCCTGATAGTTATCCGGCAAGTCATTTTCGTAGAGCAACACATCCCCGGGGCAGAGCATGCCTGCCAGCAAAGCGCCGCTCTCCTCCAAGCTTGAAACCACATGCAGATGGTCCGCTAGGAATCCCTTGGATTTGATTCCTTCCGCGATGGGCTCTGTATGGCGCTTTCCCACCAGCACCGCGATATCCGCCGATTCGGCGATTTTCTCTCCCAGCTCTCGGTTGAATCTGGCCTCTTCCAGTCCCAGCTCCACAAACCCCGGCGTTATGATGATGCGCCTGCCCGGAAAGGCCTTTAGCGTTTCCAAGGCCGCGTTGGCTCCCACCGGATTGGCGTTAAACGCGTCGTCGATGACGGTCACACCCCCTTTGGCGTCCAAGAGCTGCAGGCGGTGTTCCACGGGGCGGATCTTCGCTACCCCTCTAGCGATTTGATCCAGCTCCATGCCCAACACCCGGGCCAGCGTACAGGCCACCAGCAAGTTCGTGATGTTATGGGTGCCCAGAAGGCGGGTTTCACAAGGGATTTCCCGGGAGCCGTCCGTCAGAACAAAGCGGCTCCCAAAAGGCCCAACCTGAATATTCTTGGTCTGAAGGCCCGACCCCTCCGCCGAAACACCCGCAAGATGCTTGGGGCATATGGCTTCCTCATATGCTCGCGTACATAAGCCCTCATCCGAGGCGAAAACCGTGGCTCCCTCCTGGGGAATGGCCCGGGCCAAATCCGTCTTTTCAAGGTAAATCGTCTCCTGTGTATGAAAGGTCTCCAGGTGCTGGGGCCCAATGGACGTGATGATGCCGTATTGAGGGCGGACGAGCTTGCACAGCAAGCGGATATCCCCCCGGTGCCGTGCGCCCATCTCCGCCACAAACACTTGATGATCCGGCGCCAGCTGTTCCCGGATGACCCGTGTAACCCCCATGCTTGTATTGAAGCTTCCGGGGGTAACGAGCACCCGGTATTTCTCGGAAAGAATGGTCTCCAACATGAACTTGGCGCTGGTTTTCCCATAGCTTCCGGTTATTCCTATTTTGATCAGATCCGGCATGGCGTCAAGCCGTTTCATGGCATCCAGCCGGTAAAGGTAGTTGATGTAGCACTCCAGGGGCAGCATAATCAAAGCCGCCAAGGCCAGGAACAGGGGCGCGAGCAATGGCATCAAGAGGGGCATTGACAGGCTTCCCAGGGCATAGAGCAACACGGCGCAAAAGGCAAACGCCACGGCTAGCAGCATTCCCGTAAGCCGCTTCACCCGGGGCGTAACAACCAAAGGGCGCTTGGCAGGCAGCCGCTTCTGCAAAATATAAGCAAGCGCTGAAGCGAAAAGCGTCAGCAGCAATCCCAGGCAAACGAGCCAATCCTCAAAGGCGATGGATGTCAGCAGGCTAAGCAGGAGGCAACCAAAAATCGTCACGCACAGTCCCGGCAGAAAAGCCCGGAACCAATTTCGGCGCAACGTCCGGAAATACCCGTCCAGCTGATAGCTCTCCAGCTGGTAGTACTGCATGGAAACCCGCACGCATAGGAGCGTGAACAGAGGCGCACAGATTAGGAAAGCAAGGCGAATCATCCGTTCCCCCCAAACAAAAAATGCCGAACGATGTGACAAAAGCGGTCGCACTGTTCCAAATAAGCGTAGTGGGTGCCATTTTTGAGCAGAACCAGCCCCGCGTCCGGGATCATTGCTTCCATTTTTTTTCCCATCCATAGGGGGGTTTCCGTATCCTGATCGCCCCATATCAGCAGAGTCGGCGATTTCACGGAAGGGAGCCATTCCTCAATATCGAAGTTGACCACCTTCACGAATGTCCTGCGCATCTCCGCGTCCAGGGCGTTATAGTCCCGGGACCCGTACTTCTTCCGGAGAGCTTCCCGGGCTTTTTCCGGCAAGGAACCGAAAATGCGGAGCTTATCCGCCGCGTCCGCCAACCCTCTCAGGCGCTTGAATGTATCCCGGCGCCTTTCTTGCTCCTCCGTGGCTTCTCCCCGCAGGCCTGCCGCCCCCACCATCACAAGTTTTCCCACAAGTTCCGGCCTTTTCGCCGCCAGCAGCAAGGCGGTTCGGCCCCCATGGGAATGCCCGATGATATGGCAGCCGCGAATATCCAGCGCTTCAATGAACAGTGCCGTCATATCGCTGAAATCGCCGGCTCCCCAGGGCTCCAGCGGGCGCCCGCTGCGCCCATGGCCGGGGAAATCCACCGCCGTCAGCCGGGCGTATGGCGATAACTGCTGAACGACCGGCTTCCAAAGCTCCGTTGAACAGCCCCAGCCGTGGAGCAGCAGCACATTGGCTTCTCCCTGTCCGTGCTGTTCATAGTATACGTCGATTCCATGGAGCCTAATGACCATATTGTCCTCCGCCGAGATGGTTTCTTCTGCCAAGCGCTCCGCCTACATTCTACCCAATCGCCCCTGTTTCCAACGCCGGGCTTTCCGCCGTATGCTCCATGCCATGGATAACCCGCTCCATGGCGATGAGCGCTTCGGAAAGGAGATTCTCCGGCGCCATGCCCGGAACGCGGAAGATGAGGCTCACCGGCGCCCTCGCCGAGAAGGTCAGCCGCTTATCCGCCTTGGTCACCGCCAAGAAAAGGCGATTCAAGTCCGGAGAAATGCCCTCCGCAAAGCGCATTTTCACCAACCCGGGCTGGTGACCGATCAGATCGATGCCCAGCTGGCCGCAATAGGCTTTCAACAGCGCGATGGACAGCAAAAGACCCACCTGGGACGGAGGATCCCCATACCGGTCGGTGATCTCCTCCACCAAGTCATCCATTGTAGGCCTACTGTCCACGGCGGCGATCCTCTTGTAAAGCTCAATGCGCTGGGCATCGGAGGGCACGAATTCCGCCGGAAGAAACGCGTCGATGGGGTATTCCACCCGGGTTTCAATGGCGGCCGTTTCGCCCAGCTCGCCCCGCATCTCACGAATCGTCTCCTCCATCAGTTTGCAGTACATGTCGTACCCAACCGTGGAAAGGAACCCGTGTTGTTCAGCGCCCAGCAAATTTCCCGCGCCGCGAATCTCCAGATCCCGCATGGCAATGCGAAAGCCTGATCCAAAGGTGGTGAACTCCCGAATGGCCTGAAGGCGTTTGTCCGCCGTCTCCGTAAGCACCTTGTTGGGCTGCACGGTCAAATACGCGTAGGCCAGCCGGTTCGAGCGGCCCACCCGGCCCCGCAGCTGGTAGAGCTGGGACAGGCCGAAATGATCCGCCTCACAGACGATCAGCGTGTTGCAACGGGGAATGTCCAAGCCGGACTCGATGATGGTGGTACACAGGAGCACGTCATACCGACCTTCATAAAAGTCCAACATCACGTCCTCCAGGATATGCTCCCGCATTTGACCATGGCCAATGGCGATGCGGGCTTCCGGCACCAGGGTGCGGAGCTTCTCGTAAAACCTCTCAATTCGCTCCACATGGTTGTAGAGCACATACGCCTGGCCTCCCCTGGAAAGCTCCCGGAGAATCGAGTCCCGTACCAAGCCGTCCGAATACTCCAGCACATAGGTCTGCACGGGATACCGCTCATCCGGCGGCGTCTCCAGAAGGCTCATGTCCCGTATGCCCACCATGGACATGTGGAGCGTGCGGGGAATGGGCGTGGCCGAAAGCGTCAGAACATCCACATTCCGCTTGAGGTTCTTGATGGTTTCCTTGTGCTGGACGCCAAAGCGTTGCTCCTCGTCAATGACCAGCAGCCCCAACTGGCGAAAACGAACATCCTTGCCCAAAAGTCGATGGGTGCCGATGAGGATATCCACGTCCCCGGATTCCACCCGCTTAAGAATGTCCGCCTGCTCAGCGGCCGTCTTGAACCTGCTGATGACCTCAAACTTAACGGGAAAGCCCTGAAAGCGCTGCTTGACGGTATTGTAGTGCTGCTGGGCAAGGATGGTGGTAGGCACCAAGATGGCCACCTGTCTCCCGTCCACAGCGGCCTTGAAAGCGGCGCGGAGCGCCACCTCCGTCTTTCCGTAGCCTACGTCCCCACACAGGAGACGATCCATTACGGAAGAAGCTTCCATATCGGCCTTGATCTCCTCGATAGCTTGGAGCTGATCGGGGGTTTCCTCAAAGGGAAAATTATCCTCAAACTGCCGCTGCCATGCGGTATCCCGGTTGAAGGCATACCCCTGCTTGGCCTTTCTGGCCGCGTAAAGCTTGACCAGATCAAATGCCATCGCGCGAATGGATTGCTTCACCTTTTGCTTCTGGCGCTGCCATTCCCCGCCGCCCAGTTTGTTGATCCGCGGAGAATCCCCGTCGGAGCCAATATAGCGCTGCACCCGGTCCATCTGGTCCGTTGGCACATAGAGCTTATCATTGCCCTGGTATTGGATGAAAAGATAGTCACGCCAGAGGCCTTCGCTCTGGAGGCGAACTGTACCCCGGTAAATACCGACGCCATGGCTCTCATGCACCACATAGTCGCCCACGGAAAGATCAGTAAACGCCGCAATGCGTTCCCCCGCGTTCCGCCTGGCCCTGCGCTTCTGGTATGCCGCGCCGTAGATGTCCGCGTCGGCGATGACGGCGAACTTCAGCTCGGGGTACAGAAACCCATGGGATAAGGACAAGGGAAAAATGACGGCCTGCCCCGGCTCAATGGCCTGTGGCTCGTTTTTGGGCTCTGAGGCGGAGACATTGAGTTCAAGCAGATTCTGAAGGAGGCGCTCCCCTCGCGCCATGCCGCCCGCCAGCAAGCCAACCTGCCAGCCGTCCTGAGCCCAGCCGGTCAAATCCGCCGCCAGTTCCTTGAACTGATTCTGGTATGCCGTGGCGCCGATACCCTCGATTTTGATCACTTCTTTGGGCAGCAGCCCCGCCAAGGTGCGCAGAAACGCGGACAGAATTACGCCGCCGTTTGCCGTCAGCCGGCTCAGGATCTCATCGGAGTTTAGGAGCAGCTCTGCCTGGGCGGGCATGGCTTCGCCCCGCTCCAAGGCGGATTTAAACGTTTCGGCAAATTCCAGCTGCCGGTTTTCGCAGGTATTGCGGATCTTATCCGGCTCATCCAGCAGGATAACCGGGTTGGAGAGCCATTCCGCCACCATGTACGTCTTGGAATACAGGAGAGGCGCGTAGGCTTCCATGCCCGAAAAGCCGCCGCCTTCCCGAAATCCCTCGATATGGCGGTGAATGTGGGCGGCCAGCTTATCTTCCGAGGAACCGGGAGCTAAATGCATGCGGGACACGCCGCGGGCCTCGTCCAGGGTGGGCAGTGTATCCGGATCCTCATCATCACCGTCCCAAATGGCAGTGGCGGCATGGCCGCGCTTCGTCAGCGCGGCGTTGAGGGCTGCCATCAGCGAATCAGCCGCCCACTGGATTTGCGCTTCATCAACGGACAAGAGCTCCGCGGCTGGCGTCAGCACAGCCCGGGTTAAATTTTCACTGGATCGCTGGGAGGACGTTTCAAAGAGCCGGATGGAGTCGATTTCATCATCAAACCACTCGATTCGAAGCGCGTTGGAAAGGTTTGGAGGGAACACATCCAGGATGCCGCCCCGGGCGGCGAACTGCCCTTTGGCGTCCACCCGGTCCACCCGCTCATATCCGGCCTTTGCCAAAGTGACCGCAAAGGAGCGGGGATCCAAGCGCATGCCCACGGTAAGCGTTTGCTCATGTGCCAAAAAACCCTCTTTGGGCATCAGCCGGTGCTGAAGCGCCTCAGCGGAGGCCACAACGACACACGCCTGACCGGTCGCCACGGCATGAAGGGCTTCCACCCGCCGGTTGAGCACATCCCGGCTAGCGGCGGACGCGTGGTATAGGGCAACCTCTCTGGGCGGCAGCAGGTAAACCCCATCCCCCAGGAATTGGATCATGTCATCAAAGGTTCTTGAAGCCTGCCCTTCCGCGGGGGCGACAAAAAGCACGGGCCTTCCGGTATCCCTGGCAAGCGCGGCGGCGATATGCGCCTTCTGGCTTTCCGACATGCCAAACGCCGTGATCAATGTCCCCCGCTTTGCCGCGCTTACCAGTTGCTGATAGGGCGCGTAACTCCGAAGCGGCTCGAAGAAAAAATCTCTCACACGCCCTCCTTGGCCATCTTTTGGTTGTAGGTGCGCATGCAGGGTTCCATGCCCTCGCGCAAATAGATAAGGACAGCATTGGCGGCAGCCTGGTAGCTTTCAAAGGCTAGGTCCCGCGCCTTCGCGGACTCATAATGGGAGATCACCCAGTCCGCCATATCCCACCCAGGCGGCGGCATGCCAATGCCCACCCGAATCCTGGGGAAGTCCTCCCGCCCCAACATGGAAATGACAGAGCGCATGCCATTATGTGTGCCCGCAGACCCTGAAGGCCGCACGCGGATCATGCCCTGGGGCAGATCCACGTCGTCATACACGAGGACCAGGCCGTCTCGGGGGGGCTTATACCATTGTACCAGTGGAGCCACGCTTTCCCCGCTTAGGTTCATGAACGTTTGGGGCTGCGCCAAAACCAGGCGCTTGCCATCCAGGGTCCCCTCCCCGACAATGGCACGTGCCCGACGTTTTATCATGCGTATTTGGGTCATTTGGGCCAGGATATCGATCACGTCAAACCCCGCGTTATGCCGGGTGTGGGCATAACGCCCATCCGGATTTCCAAGCCCCACAACGAGAAATGTATCCATGCGTTAAAGCTTTCCCGCCCGTTTTCGCTGGGCAACCCAGCCCTCTTTGATGGTTTGTCTGGCGCGGCCCACCGCCAGTGCGCCCACAGGAACATCCTCAGTCACCGTGGTGCCCGCCGCGATATACGCGCCTTCCCCTACTTGAATCGGGGAGACTAGGTTAACGTTGCAGCCGATAAACGCGTCGTCCGCCACGGTGGTCCGATGCTTCTTCTTTCCGTCGTAGTTGACAAAAACCACGCCGCAGCCCAGGTTGATGCGCCGGCCCAGGTCGCTATCCCCCACATAGGTCAAGTGGGATACCTTGGTGCCATCGCCTATAGTGCTGTTCTTAATCTCCACAAAATCCCCGATCCGGCAGCCATCCCCAATCTTCGCCCCGGGGCGCAAATAGGCGAACGGGCCCACGGTGGATTTGTCGCCGACACCGCATTCGATGAGGACGGAGCTTTCCACCGTCGTGCTATCGCCAATGGTGGAAGCCTGAATCCGGTTATTGGGTAGTATCGTACAATGGGAGCCGATGACCGTTTTTCCCGTGATCGTGTTGCCTGGATGCACCACGGTTCCCGGGCCAATCCGGACATCCGGATCGATGTATGTCTGCCGTGGATCCAAGAGGATAACACCGCTGTGCATCAGCGCTTTGTTCTTCCGTCGGCGGAGAACCCGAAGGGCGGTCGCCAGATCCCTAGGCTCCCGAACCGTGAAGAGGGCGCGCTTTCCCAGGGGCACTTCCATCGCGTCGCCATTCTTACCATCTTTCGTCTGGCAACAGGGAAACCCGGTTTTCGCGCCTTTGGCCACCGCCGAGGAAGCGCCTTCTTCCACCGCCTCCATCAGGAGACGGCAGTCTCCTTCCGTGAGCAGCGGCATGGAACCATCCAGCATGAGAAGCGCCTCATCGATGCCTAGGGATTCCAAGGCCGCCTCCGTCTCATCCGCCCGTACCTCGCGGACCTCCTGGCAGCAGGCGGCGGCAAGGCGCTGAATTGCGGGCAGCAAAAAAGGCGCGTCCAAACGTGCGCCTCCTCCGGCGGCAGTTGTAATAACAAGCGCAATGTATTTCATCGTGCCCTCCTTTTAGCGCAGAACGCTTCCAAATAGTATAGTCTATTTTGACGTTTTCAACCAATCTCCTGGCCGGAGTTGGGCGAAGCCCGTAATCGCGTTGGCCATTTCCAAAACCATCAATGGTTTTACGCCCTCAAAGCGGCCGCAGGCCTCTTCCGTGCCCAGCAATACGGCCGTACCCACGACGGTAGCTGAAAATTCCTTCATCAAATCCATCATGCCGGAAGCTGTGCCCCCGCTGCGCAGCACATCGTCCACCAGCAGTGCGCGCTGCCCCGGCTTCACCAAGCGGCGGGCCAGGGACATGGTCTTAAACGTGGCTCCGGCCAGATAGTTAATATGCACGGCAGGGCCTTCATAGGCTTTGCCGTTGCGCCGGGCGATCACCACAGGCACATGGAGGGCGTTGGCAGTCATCATAGCCAGCGGAATCCCCTGGGTTTCCATGGTAAGGACAAAGTCCGGAAACTCGCTCGCGAACTCAGAGGCGAGAATATTGCCCATGGGGCCGATCACCGTGGGATCCGCGATGATATCCGCCAGAAAAAGCAAATCACCCGGAAGCACCCGCCCCGCCTCCCCCAGCCGGTCGCAAAGGGCTTTCACCCGGGTAAACCCTTCCGCGTGATCCACCATAGGGCGGTAACGGGCGCCGCCGGACGCGCCGGAAATCGTCTCGAGGCTGCCTAAAGAGAAGCGATTCATGGCGACTCGGATCAGGTCGAGATCCTCGCTGATCGTCGATTTCGCAGACCCAAATGCGTCGCAAAAGTCAGCCAGTGGAAAAACTCTATTGGGTTCATCCACCAGCATCCGTGTAATCGCAGCCAACCGTTCGCCGCGGCGCACAGGTTCCATATGGCCTCCTCCTCCAGCAAGCTTGATAAGCAATTAACCTATTATATACGAGAGAAACGAGTTTTTCCAGCCATTTTTTTGCTTTAAAGTCAAGAGCGTGTAACTTTTCTCCCCTTTCCATTCAAGAAGGTTGATGGATGGGACATGGTTGGCGTATAATAAGCATTGAATTGAAAATTGGAGGCGTTCTTTTGTCGCATCAAAGGATAGAGGCGTTTTGGGGCAAGCGGGTTCATATGATCGGCATCGGGGGAAGCTCCATGTCCGGACTGGCGGGCCTGTTATGCCAGCTGGGTTGTGGGGTCACGGGGTCGGATAACTATGACTCGTATCTGGCAAAAAAAGTCCGAGAAAGCGGTATTCCCGTCGCCATCGGTCATCGTGCTGAAAATGTTCAGGGCGCTGACCTTGTGATTTTCTCTGCCGCCATCGCGGAAGACAACCCGGAGCGGCTGGAAGCCCGCGGGCTGGGCATTCCAGAGATGGAGCGATCCACCTTGCTGGGACAGCTCATGGAGGGATACCCACAAGCTGTCGGCGTGGCCGGCACCCACGGCAAGACCACCACCACCGCCATGCTGGCCCAAATCCTTATCGACACGGGCAAAAACCCCACGGTGCACCTGGGCGGAAGCTTTGACAAAATCGGCGGCGGCACAAGGATCGGCGGAAAAGGCGTTTTTATCGCCGAAGCCTGTGAATTCAACGAGAGCTTTCTTGAAATGCGGCCAACAATCGCCGTCGTGCTCAACATAGAGGAGGATCATTTGGACTATTACCGGGACATCAACCATATCGCGCAGGCCTTTGGCCAATTTATCGGTAAGGTGCCCGATACCGGTTTCTTCCTCGGCAATGGGGATGATCCCCGGATACAGGCCCTGATGCAAGGGGTCTCCTGCGCCTGCATCACCTTTGGCCTAGGCCCTAAAAACAAGGTTCACCCCCTCCAGTTGACATACGACGACCGAGGATGCGCCCAGTTTGATGTTTCCATGGGTGGTCGGGCGGTTGCCCATATTTCCCTGGAAGTTGGGGGGAGTTTCAACGCCATCAACGCTTTGGCCGCCTTGACCGCCGCCCAGACGCTGGGCGTTGATCCCACGGCAGCGGCGGCTTCCTTATCCTCCTTTCAGGGCGTTCACCGGCGGCTGGAATACACGGGCACAGTTCGCGGGGTGCGCCTGTATCACGATTATGGACACAACCCGACGGAAATGAAAGGCGCCCTATCCGTCATCAAAATGCAGCCTCATAACCGCCTATGGGCCGTCATGCAGCCCCATACTTATTCCCGAGTCAAGCGGCTGTTTTCACAGTACATTCATTGCTGCGAAGACGCCGATGAAATCCTCATCACCGACATCTACGCCGCAAGGGAAAAGGACCCTGGCGACATTCACACGGGAATGCTTCTGGAAGCCATTGAAAAGACAGGGCAAAGCGTCCATTGGACACCAACATTTGGCGATACGGAAGCATATCTGCGGGCGCATTGGCAGCCCGGCGATGTTGTGCTGACCATGGGATGCGGTAACATCAATGAGCTCAACGAGCAGATCCAAAGGGAGGGCTAACGGCGGAAAGCCGGAGAAAGGGACGCCCCTCCGCCACCTGAGGCTTTTGACATACGGCTATAAAGAAAAACCTGCTTGTGACACGTTTCGGCCCGAAGCAGGTTATCTTTTTACAATTATGGGCTATTAGGCTCAGGCGCATCGGAGGCGGGCGCTGCTGGCCCGGTGATCCCCGCCGGACCGGCCAAAGGGCCGCCATGGCTAGGGGTCGGATGGGCAGTTTGCGGCGGGGGCGGGCTCGCCGTTGAGCCGGGTTTTGTCGGCGGTATTTCCGAGGTACCCAAGGGCTTACAGACATGGGTGCGGAAGGCCTCCCCTTCCTCAAACCTCCCTCCGCACACATCGCAGAACACAAGATTCGTGGCGGGATAGGATACACAAATATGGTTCCTGAATTCAGCCCCTTCTAAATACCATAGACCGCAAACCTTGCATTGAACCGTAGCGGGCGCCTTGGACGCAGAACAGACATGCCCCGCAAGCGCCTCAAGTGTGGCGAAACCCAAGCCGCAGCTCTTGCATTTCAACGCGGCTGTCTCATCAGCGGCCGTGCAAACATGATTGCGGAAAGCTTCCCCCTCAACATACCAATTGCCGCACGCGCCGCAATAGACCATTGGCACAAGGGTCGCACTGGCGCTTATAGGGGTCGCAGCGCTTTCCGCCATTTCCTCATCCTGGCTTCCCCCCACGATCGGCTCCAAACCGTCCCATGTCTTGGGCGTTTGTCTAATATCGAATTCTTTCAGTTCCGGGCTAAAACTATATCCAGCGAACTTGTGGCTAACGCTCTCGCCGGTGGGCAAATACGCGTTGGATGAAACTTTGCCAAAAGTCATTGAGTAATCTCCGGCAAAAAAGTCGAACCTTTCCTGAATCGCGTCTCCGGTTTGGTCATCCCAGGTCAGCGAGGTCATGGTGTTTAACCGGAATTGCTCGCCGTCCCGCGTAAAACGGTATTCCTGGCGCTTCCCATCGCTTCCGCTGGTATAGAGAGATATAAAGTTTTCCCCCGCCTCCAGGCCAAGAAAGTCGTCCGCGCCGTTGCTTGATTCAGGAAGGGCGACGCTGTTCTCCGTTGCGAGATAGCCTGACGATCCACTCATGATCAACAGCAGCAATCGGCCCGTTCCGCTCATTTGGTACAGCGTAGAAATCATATCCGTTGCACCATCGCCGTTGAAATCAGCGCGAGAAAAGCCTTCCAGAGCATACCCCTCCGGAACTGAGTACCCCACAATCTCAAGGCAGGCGGCAAATAGATCCGGATCCGTTTCAGGCATGCCGACGCACAAAGCGTCTGGATGGCCAATTGCCAAACAGACCGGCAGGAGCATGAGCAATGCTGCCCATTTGTACTTTATATGCATCAATTGCAACCTCCAAAGCTTCACAGTTTTCCTATATAACGCTAGAGAATCCATTTTTCTTCAATTCTTCGTAATATTCCCTTTATTCTTTTATGGAAATTCTATCAATTCCCCAAAAAGCAAAAGCTATAAATACTTCTACAAAACATTACCAAGTCCTTCTGAAAAGATATTGGCAAGCCTATGGGTTTGCAAATTCGTTTACCCATTCAAAGTTCAAAACTTTTTTTAAACATATTGACCGCTATTTTTTACCATTTTGTGCCTTTCTCAAAACAGGATCACAACTGATTGTAGCTTGGACGAAAAACCATGGCTGCGACGTTGTATGGTTGGCAGCGATTGCCACGAAAAGAGGTGAACAGAATTTGGATGAATGCATCTTCTGCAAAATCGCGAACGGCCAAATTCCCGCGAAGAAGGTGTATGAGGATGACCATATCATGGCTTTTCATGATCTATCTCCCCAAGCGCCGGTTCATGTGCTGATCATTCCAAAGCGGCATGCGGACAATTTAACAGACGCCCGGACGATGGAGGATGAACTGCTGGCCAGGCTGCTGCGCAAGGCGGCGGATATCGCCTGCGAGTTTGGCTTGGATACAACCGGTTTCAGGATTGTTTCCAATACCGGAGAGGATGCGTGTCAATCGGTGAATCATTTGCATATTCACCTTTTGGGCGGTAAAAAAATGTCAGGCGAACTAGCATGAACAATTGTGAACTAGGTGGAAATTAACAAAAAAATAGGTTGACGCACATCTGTAAACGCGTTATAATAACTCGCACGTCGTAATGAATGGACGTTAAATGAGCGGAGGGGAGGGATGATCAGTGTCTGAGGTCCGAATAAGGGAAAACGAATCCCTGGAAAGCGCTCTGAGAAGATTTAAGCGCCAGTGCGCTCGCGCTGGTGTTCTTGCTGAAGTAAGGAAACGGGAGCACTACGAAAAACCCAGCGTGAAACGCAAAAAGAAGGCGGAGGCCGCTCGGAAGCGCAAGTATTGATCGGATAGGACAACTGGAATGGGCTGTCTTGTTAGCGAAAAAGCTGGCAGGGCAGCCCTCTTAAGATTTCAGCGGTGAGAAAATGCATTCAATTTATTATGGCAGCTTATCAAGAGCCCATCGTCGGGCGGGTTGGAATATATGATACTAACGCCTGAGCCAAGGCGGTTGGCAGTCAGCCAGGGGTCTGTAGTTTTTGAGGTCAGCTGCAATCTTCTTCCCGCGATTAAATTTTGTATAGAAATCGGAACAGAGGTTAACAAAAGCAACTCCATCGCGCAGCACGTGGTAAATCACGATGAGCATGGGATGAGCCACGGCCATGGTCGCTCGGTGCAAGAAAGAAATTTTCATCACTCGCTCCACGCCCGCCTCACTGAAACGGGTTAAAAAAGCGCCCTTTGTTGGCGATATTCATCAGAATCGCCACGGCAATCAGCGCGGCGCTGATTCCTACCAGGACAAAATCCACCCTTCGAAATGCCCTTTCCCGGTACCAGGTCCGCTTCTTGTTCTTCCCAAAGCTCCTGAGCTCCATGGCATTGGAGATCGTCTCAATCCGATCCAGGCTTGTAAATACCAGCGGGAACAGGATGGCGGTAGCGCCCCTGATGCGGGCGGAGAGCTTCGCCTTTCGGGAAAGATCGATGCCTCGGGCTTGCTGCGCCTGGCTGATTTCATGGAACTCACGGCGTATGCTTGGAATGTAGCGTAAGGCCAAGGCAACCGCGTAAGCGACCCGGTATCCCACCCCGACGCGATTCAGTGAGGACGCGAATTCGCTGGGTTCGGTGGTAACAAAGAAAATCAGCGCTAGGGGCATGATGGAGAAATATTTAATCGTCACATTCAGTTGGTAGAAAAGCTGTTCCCGGGTAACGCGGTAATGGCTGGAGAGCCTAAACCATTCGGTTCGCGTGCCGTAAATCCTCACCCCTTCTTCAGGGGAGAACAAAAAGATGAAAACATTATTTAGCACCATAAAGGCGCCAATCAGCGTCAGGATCACCCAGAGCTCCTTCAGACGGATACGGGACAGGGCAAAAAGCGTGAAGGAGCAAACAATCACCGCCAACAGAAAGCGGGTGTCATAGGTGATCATAGCGGCTACGCTCACGAGCGCCACCATCAAGAGCTTTGATGCGCCTGTGAGGCGGTGAATGGGCGAATCCCGCCGAATATAGCCAAGGCCGGCTACGTTAGACATGGTTCCGCGCCTCCCTGTCGCAATCAATAAACCGCTGCACAAAGCTTGCCGCGTCGGATATGCCGCACAACCCAGCCAGAAAGAACAGGCTCGTCTCCTTCAGGCTTGCCGCGTCCGTCAGCGCACCATCGCACAGGAGCTTGGATGGACTCATATCGGCCAAGAGCCGCCCTTTGCAAAACACAAGAGCCCTGAAGGCGTATTCCAACATCAGATGCATATCGTGGGTGATCATCAGCACGGTGACGCCCTGTTGATTCAAGCCCCGCAGAAACTCCATAAACTCCGAGTAATGGCGGAAGTCCTGTCCGGCCGTGGGTTCATCCAGTATGATGATCTCCGGATTCATCACCAGCACCGAGGCGATGGTGACCCGCTTTTTTTGCCCAAAGCTCAAGGCGGAAATGGGCCATTTCCGAAAGGGGCGCAACCCCGAGATCGTCAGCGCTTCCTCCACCCGGTCCCCCACTTCTCTTTCGGGCAGGCCGCGGCTTCGAAGGCCTAAAGCCACCTCATCAAAAATCATGATTTTGCTGATCATCTGGTTGGGGTTCTGCATCACATAGCCGATATGGGCCGCTCGCCGCGCGATGCTCTCCCCTTCCAGGTCGCCGCCGCGCAGGAGAATGCTCCCCCGCGTCGGCCTCTCAAAGCCGCAAATCAACTTCGCCAGCGTGCTTTTCCCCGCGCCGTTTTCCCCGACGATAGCCGTCATTTCCCCTGCCCCAATGGCAAAGTTCACGCCGTTGAGCGCCTCCCCATTCCCATCTGGATATGAAAAATGCAGGTCTTTTGCCTGAAGCAGCGGTTCCTTTGGGGCTGGTTCCGGCACAGTGCCTCGATAGGAATACCAGCGGCCTATTTTCTCTTTCTCCTCACTCCGGAGGGTTAAGGTATCCATTCGGCCAAGTCGGTGATAGGGGGCCAGTGAAACACCCGCATACCGAAGGGCTGATGCGTACAAGGGCTCCCGTATGCCGCATTTTTGCAGCAGCCCCTGGCAAAGCATCTCATCCGGAGGCAGGTCCGCCAGGATTCTGCCCTCATCCATGAGGATCACCCGATCCACCGTCCGGTAAAGAACATCCTCTAGGCGATGCTCGATGATGATCACCACGGCGCCCGTATCCCGGAGCAGTTGATCGATCAGGCCGATGGCATGCTTCCCCGCCTTTGGGTCTAGGTTTGCCAACGGCTCATCGAACAGCAGGACTTTCACATGGTTCACCAAAACCCCAGCGATGCTGACCCGCTGCTTTTGGCCGCCGGAAATATCCAGCGGAGCGGCATCCAGGAAGTTTTCCATATCCACAAGGCCCGCCGCTTCCGCCACCCGCTTGATCATTTCCTTTTGATCTACGCATTCATTTTCCAACGCAAAGGCAATGTCCTCTCCCGCCGTTAAACCCACAAACTGGCCATCGGGATCCTGAAGCACCGTGCCAACCTTTTGGGAAATCTCAAAGATGCTCAGGTCCTTGGTCTCTTTTCCTTCCAAGAAAAGGCGGCCTGAACTCCGTCCCCGATAGTTGAACGGAATCAGGCCATTGATGGCTCTTCCAAGCGTGCTTTTCCCGCTGCCGGAAGGGCCGACAATTAGAATTTTTTCCCCTGCTTGAATGGTCAAATTGATGCCCATAAGCGTTGGCTCTGCCTGGGCACGGTATTGAAAGCCGTAATCTTCAAACCGTATCAGCGGTTGAGCCATGGGTTAGCCGCGGGTCAGACTGCCGGACTGGGTACGGGTCTTGTTGTAAGCATACAGCAGGAGTGTACCCACCACGGCAGTGGTAACGATGTTGGAAGCGCCGGCGATTAGGCCCTGCACGAAGACCTTGTTGGCCGGCTCGGCATAGATCAGGATGTCCAGCACCGGCGCGACAAGCCCCCAACCAACCAGATGGACAACAGCCGTCCCGATGACGAAACGGATGGCGCTCTTTTTGTTGAACTCTCCAGCTTCCATGTCAACCCCCTTGAAGAGGAACCCCGAAGCAAAGCCGATGAAGGCGGAAACGATGATCCAACTCCACCAGAATCCAAAGCCAAAGGTAAGATCGGTCAGCGCGTGGCCAATGAACCCAATGAGAAGGCCAGCGATCGGTCCAAACACAGCCGCGAAGAATCCCAACACCGCGTATTGGAAGGTCACGTTGGTATTGGCAAAGACAGGAATGGAGGCAAACCGCGCCAAAAGAAAGAAGATAGCCGTACCAATGCCGATCGCCACGATGGTCTTAACGCTGATCTTTTGCACCGGGAACCCTCCTTGCCCACGCTGATTCGCGCGGAAAAAATAGATATAAATATTGGATTAAGTATATAGGTCCTGAATATGAATGTCAATGCTTGAAAAAATGTCGGCCTGCAAAAAAGAAAGGAACCGCCACGCTTTTCACGGAGCGGTCTCCCCTGCGGGCCTCTTGGCAGACGGGCATTTTGCGCCGAATGCCCGGCGCAAATGGAATCCTTGCTCGATAATGCCCCTCAGTGCGCTCCAGCCGTAAGCAACCCACAGATTTATAGGTTGTCCATTCACCCTCAGCGCGGGTCAAATGATCATATCCGGTTTCACAGATACCATTCATGGTGTCCGCGCTCTCAATGGTTAGCTCCATGGCGCCGCCATTTATGCGGGCAAGGGCCACTCCCCCTGTTTCTCCCGGCTGCAGCATGCCCCAACTCCAGAGATTCGTATATGCCGTTCCCATATGGCCTGAAGCGCTTTCGCAGGGGAAAGCGGTGTCCGACGGCATTTCCCATATCTCCAAGCCTCAGCCGTTGGGATTTCCGCCGTTGACCAGGATGTGGGCTGTCTTGCTGAAGGACAAATTTCCATACCGGCAAGTTAGCGTAAGGAAATACGCGCCTGGCTCTTCGAACGCAAGAATCGTACTCCCCGTGTCATCCTGATAGATTGTGGTAGGCCGATAAGCGTCTTCTCCAATCACATTCCGTACAGTCCAGAAAGCATCGCGCTGATTATCAAAGTAAACATTGCTGGTGTTTGGCAGGCGGTTGAAAGAGAAAGGCTCGCCAACTTCTAACTCATAGCTGTCCGCTAAATCAAAATCGAAAACAAGATCGGCCTGATCCTCGGCGTGGATATCGACGATCACCGTATACGCCCGCGAATACCCACCGACACTAAAGACAATATCGAACCATGCCGAACCTGTTTCTCCGGACAAACCGCTATAGCGGATGTCAAAGACCCCAATGCCTGGTGTCTGTTCTTCGGCAACCAACGTGATGAGCTCCTCCGCTCCCGCCTTGGGTATAACATGCGCCTCGATGGTTTCGGCACCTGGCATCTGGGCATTATTGTAAAAGCTGATGATTGTGCCCGTAGGATCCGCAGGCAGGTACAAAGGAACCACTGGGGGTGCGCCATTGCTGTGCATCGCGATTTCCTGGGGTGCGTGACCGAAGGTATTCAGCACAATCACCTCAAATAAAGCCTCCGCCATGATATTGCCTAAGCAATAGCGAACCGTTCCGCAGTAACGCCCCGGCACGTTGAAGCGATAATAGCCTAACGCTTCGGAGTCGCTATCCGAAGCCAGCCCCATGACTCGGTTGCCCCACGCCCCGGACCAGGTGAGCGTTAACTTTGCGCCGGGATTGATTTCACCGTCTATCCCGATAGGCCGGGGTATGCGGAGGCTGTCATTTTGCTCGACTGTGTAGCGTGATACCGGCATGGCGATTTGGGTCGCTTGCCCTTCCGGGGACAATACCACATCCACATGGATGGTTTCCGAATAGGTTCGGTCGCCCAAGGTAGCCTCCAACAGATATTCCGTTGGCCCTTCACCAAAGATATCAAAGACCTCGAGGGTGATTTTATTGCTACCACCATTCCAATAAAGCGCGAGAGCATCTCCATTCAGCTGGGTCAGGCTCCATTGAACGGCCTCATCCTTCGCCAAAGGCATAAGCAGTTGAGCGACTCCCAGTTCATTGACGCGTTGCCCTTCCCCTTCCTTGAAGATCACGTTCCGATAATTCGTCTCCACGGGCAGCGGATCAGTCTCCGGGCCGCCTTCCGGGGTGACAATAAACACTATTCTCTTATTAATCGAAGCATCCTCCAGCGCCATGGTGGCATACCCAACATACCGCCCTGGCTTTTCGAACTTGAATGTCTTGAGTGCGCCGTTGGCCGCCGCTAGGGTTGTGATGTCCTCATTCTCGGGCAGGTCTAAGGAAATAGCGGCATTGGGATGGAACGGTAGGTTGGCCGGCACAGGGGTCGGGGTGAACACGCTCACGGTATTCCCCACCCCAACGCGCATTGTTTCTTCCAGAACCTTCATATCCCTGGCGTACTGCCCCAAAGTCTTTTCAACACGCACTTCCACCGGCACCGTATAGCTGAGATCGCCCACCTGTATCACCACGCGGCCTCGAATGTCGCCCGTCCCAAGAATCTTCGCGTAAAGCGCATGATCCCAATTATTCACTTGCTGAAGGAAAAGCTCCGCCGCGTTTCCGCTGTCCCTCACAAAGCTGTAGGTCTTTGTCTCGCCCTCAATCACAGGAATCGAATCGCTAATCCAGCCCACATTGGCAATGCCAGCCGTAAGGTCGCTTACCCGAGATCTGAGATCCCAATAGATCATGCCATTGGGTTCCGAAATTGGGTTTAGCACTGGCTGATCATTCTCATCATTGACGATGAAAACAATGGATCTCCGGATTTCCTGGTTTCCCCGTCCGACAATAACAAGCCCTGTATACCGGCCGGCTTCCGGGAAAATAACTTCTGCCAAAATCCCATCCTCAGGGCGGTCCGTTTGGACAAAGTTTCTTTCTTCCGTCCAGGATTCAACCCAGAGATTCACGTCGTCGGGATCAAAGCCGTTCAATTGGGGAAAATTCACCCGAATCGGCTCTCCGACCTTTCCATAGTATACCGGCTCGGATGGGGTGATGCTCCTCCCCTGGAGCCGGTCCGGGTTGGATATGACCTCAAAGGTTATTGTCTGGGAGACGATGCTCTGGATTATCTCGCCACCCGACATCTTATGAAAGACGGTCGTCGTCAACTCAAAGACGGTCTCCCCAAGGTCCAAAATATACCTCAAATCCCATCAGGTTCTCGGGGTCGCCGCTCACAAAAACCGTGGCGGTCTTCGGGGCGTATATGTCTGGGAAAGAGCCAACAATTGCCACCGTATACTGGCCCGGGTCGAAAAACTGGATTTCCGCCAATGCGCCGCTTCTAGGATTTCTCCTCAAGTCAAAATGGTTGGGGCCTCCGATAACGTCTATAAAGAAATCGTGCTGCCCCGCATATGGGGCTCCGTTCATGGTCACCGAAGCGCTATCCGGGAAATCCACGGAAAGCGTATCGCCGGGTTCCAAGAAGATCTCCGAATCCAAAGGCATGGCAAAGTCATAGACCGGCCTCTGGCTGCCGTCCAGCACCTGGATCTCGATCATTTTTTCGCCGGAGGCGACAAACTCACCATTTCGCGTCACGGTGGCGGTCACTTTGTATCGAACGAAACCCTCGTCCCCCGCCTGGGATGCGTCGCTTACCATATTGAAAAACTCAACCGTCTGCCCATCGTTTTCAGGCACAAGCCTCATCTCAACAGCGTCGCCCGAGAGATGCTGAAGATCCCAGGTAATTTCTTCATCATAAAGCAGAACCCAATCGGAGGTATAGTGGGCGACAAACCCAACACCCTCAACGCCTGTGTATAGCTTTCTCCTTGGATCATGGGCGATTAGATCAAAGGCCGTCAGTTCCTCCCCCACCAAAACGATGATGTGGCATGTCTTCCAAACGCCGCCGTACCCGGAACGGATTTCGAGCTTATATCGGCCGCCGGGGGTTTCAGGCTTGCAGTGAATGGTGCCGCCTTCATAGATGTCCCAGTTCACATCAAACCATTCTCCGCCATTCAGGAAGTTAGCCCCGCCGCCGCAGCGCATGCTGTCGCCAACGACGATTTCCTGCGGCACGCCATCCAGCCAAAGGGTGGGCATCGGAACAAACCGGGCGTCCCCCGCCCCCATGTGGATCATGTCTGATTGAGGAATCCACACGATTTCGGGCTGCTCATCCACCAACTCCACGGAAACGAGTCTGGTTACGCTGGCGATTTCCTGACCATCGCCGCTGAAGAGGGTGGCCGTCAGATTGTAGGTGACAATTCCTGAGGTGCCCGCATTTCGATAAAAGATATACGCAATGCCCGGTATGCCTTCCGTATTTTCCTTCATGTACAGTTCCATGGCGCTTCCGCTGGCATATTCAAACGTCCACTCAGCGTATTCGCCTTCATTGAACAGCTGATCCCAGGCGTCACTGTACGCATGGCCCAGGTACCCCTGATTTTCATCAGTCCGATACGCAATGTTCGTAAATCCGAAATCGATGCGAACCTCCCGATCCTCCGGCCGCGGCGCAACGGTGACATGAATCGTCTTGGCGTCATAGCGCTTTCCGCCGATGATCGCGCCTGTGACAAGGGTGTACTCGCCGGGCTTATCAAACCGCACACGGTGCCCTGTAGCTGAAAAATAGAAGAAGAATTCGCCATTTCCCGGCACGAGGCGCTCCATCGTATCGTCGTATACTTCAGTAAAAATGTAGTACATCCCACTGAATGACGACGTGGAGGCAGGTCTCACCGCGGGAATAAAGAGGCTATCTCCAACGACAAGCTCAACCGAATTCGGAAGGTCAGACAATTCGATATCCGCCGCCTCGAAGTCCGCTTCCACCACCCGGATATGGAGCGGATAAACAAAGGTGTTCGAGCCGCATTGGAAGATAAGGTTGAAACGCGCCACACCCGTCACCCCGGTCATGTCGCTATAGGTGATTGCATAGGCGCGGTCGTCTTCCTCCAGCCTGGTCAGATGAAGCTTCATCATCGCTTCCGCGCCGGGGAGAGCTTCAATGCGCGCCTGCATGGTTTCGCCATGAGGCAGCAGCGTGCTATCATAAGCGTTGCCGATCACGGGATCATCGCTGGAGGTGAACAGCGTCTTCAAACAGTTCACATTCACAAAGAAGTTGAACGGCACATTGCCCGCGGTGTCAGCCACGCGAACGATAAAGGAAGCCGAATCCTGAATGCCATCGAAATCATAGTGGAACGTACCCCTAAACTCACCGGCCCCATGGACCCGATACCGCCCAAAGGCTCCTTCCAAAGGCGGCAGTTCTTCCACCTCCTGATCATACTTGAGGTTGGACCACGTGAGCCCAAGTGCGCCGTCGGGAATCGACCCATCCACGCCGTAGGGTTTTGGAACGATAAGGATTTGTCCTTCTTGCAGCGTAAGGACGTCGTACCCCAAGGCGATTTGGGTCGCCACGCCGGGAGGGGGCACCTTCGCGTCCACCGTAATGACTTCGCTATAGTAGCCATCGCCAAGCCATGCCTGCAGCTCGTACCGGGTTACGCCTAACCCTTTCCTTGTGTAGAGAATTTCCACTTCGCCAAGGGAAACTTCATGGAGCCTCAGCGTCAAGGAATCGCCGTCAATCTTTCTCAGCCGCCACTGGGGAACTTCCGAATCGCCAAACGGCGTATGCATCTTGGCTCTGCCCAATATGTCTGTGGTCGCGTTCTCGGGAATCCGATCATAATAGCGGAGCTCTACGTCCAGCGGGCCTGCCGATTGACCTTCCTGGGTGATTACAAAGAGAATGTTTTGGGTCCTTCCAAAACCATCCGACCCGGCGCCAATCTCCGCCTCATACCGGCCAGGCGCGTTGAACTTAAGGCGCCTCAGATTGCCCGCCCCAGCGCCCATAGGATCATAGGTGGCAGGGTAGCCTTCGTCCATGTCGAACACAAATTCGATATCCTCATGGAAAGAAAGGGTTGAAGGTCTTGGGTTTGGATTGGGCACATCGATATATTCGCCCACTTCTGCCGTATACATCGTCTGTCCAAAGTCCACATCCGTAGCATACTCACCTTTGAAACAGGCCACAGCAATCTCAATGGGCAGTTCCAAGCGAGCCCCACCGGCGGCGATAACTAGGTTATACCGGATGGTACCACTTCCGGTAACGGCCAGCAAACGAAGCGAATGAGATCCCACATCCTCACGGATCAGGGTTATTTCCGCCCCATCCCCAGAGACATATTCCAGGTTGTATGTCTTCGTTTCTCCTGGTAATGTGGGGATTTTATCCCATAGCCAGCCAATCTGACGATACCCGCCGCCAGAAACGAAATCATTGATCTTGCCCTGGTACTCGAAATAGATCATATCGGGCCGTTCAAGGCCGCTCAACAACGGCGCGTCCTCACCCGGCTCGTTCACCACAAACGTGATTTGCTTCTTGGTGATGATGTTGTTCACATGGGTATCCACAATGCCGATAAACCGCCCAGGTTCATGGAAGGTGACCCAGGCGACGCCTAGATTTTCCGGGATATTATAATCGATGGAAGCAACGGAATTGTCCTGATCACCGTCGAGATAGAAATTAAACCATCGATTGGGTTCGTTGGTTATTGGCCGCTTTACAAGCACCGGTAACCCTATCGTGGCATAAATAACGGAGTCCGCGGGCGTGAATTCCGGCATTGTGACATTGATGCCGGGAACCACTTCAAACAAAAGCGGCGTTTCGCTTTCCTCGCTGCAAACCTCTACGCCATCGCGCATCAAGGAAACCTTCAGCCCATAGCGCACGCTCCCGGTGCGCCTTATGTCGGAATAAAAGAAGTCGGCTTGGTGATAGGGATAGCCATCATTGATTTCGATATGGATGTCTACCGCGTCTCCATCCAGATGCGTCCATTCCCAACGCAGATATTCATTCGGCATCAGCTGGATGTCGCTCCGCATCCAACCCAACCATTCCGCTTCGCCGCCTTCGGGATAAATTGTCCGCGATAGATCGGAATGCAACGCAAGGTCAATAGGGAATTGTCCTTCAGCATCCTTCACATTTACAACGGTGGTAAGTTCCACACGGATGTTGCCATAATCGACGGCATAATAGAGCCAATATCGGTCCGCCTTTGTAAAGGTGATCTCGGCGGCAGTATCATCCGCAGGCCAATCCTGCCGTGAATATCCGCCCTCATCCCCTTCCACCCCTACGCCGGTGAACAAGCCCTGATGCCTGAATACCTCCTCGCTTCCCAAAAAGGCGCTTTCCAGCACAGGCACGGTCAGCGTATCGCCAACCGTCAGCTCAATGATCCCCGGAAAAGGTGGCACGAACGTCAGGCTGGGCGCCTCATCCCCTGGCAGTACCTGGGTTTGGATTTGCCGGTCCGCTACCGCGATGAGTTTTCCGCCCCGCCTCACCTCGGCATGGACATTGTAGACCACAAGGCCGCCATCGGATGCCTGAGCTACGTCGTTGACAAGGTCATAGTACTCCAAGGACGCGTTTCTATCGCCCTCATACCACACTCTCCGGAGGGCAACCGCATCGCCGGATACATGGGTGATGTCGATGGAGATTTCGTCCGTCGGCTGGCGGTTATAGTTTTCCCCATGAACGTCCAGCCAGCCAAACCAACCTTCCGTATCAGAATGGCCGTCCCTGTCTAAATCCGGGCCAGCGCCAGCATAAAGCACAGGCGCCCATTCGCCGCCCACCTGAATCTCCGCCGGGACGACTGTCACCACGATGGAATCAGTTTTTCTGGATGCTCCCGTGCCCGCGCCGACGGTGATCGTGGCCGTGCCCGCGCTGACGCCGGTGATCACACCGCTGGAAGCGCCTACGCTGACAATCGAAGGATCACTGCTGCTCCAAGTAGCGGCCGCGCTCGTGGCGGTTTCCGGAAAACGCCTATAGGTCAGGGTTGTCGTCTCACCCAAGAGGAGAGTCTTTTCATCACCTTGGCGTATGTCAATGGACAGAAGTACCGTCGGGCTAATCACCGTAACCGTTATGGAGACGCTCTGATTTGACCCATCCTGAGCGGCAGCCGTAATGGCCGTGGTTCCCAAAGCGCGCAGGGTCAACACGCCAGTCTGACTGATGGTTGCCACAGTCGAGTTGGAGGATATCCATTTCGGCAAAGGATTGGCATCTTCCGGGTCGCAGATGGCAACCAGATTGATCGTCCCCGTAAAAGACAAGTGAACCGTCATTGAACCATCAATGGGCGTAGTACCAATCCCGATTTCCATGGAGGTTGTGACCGGATACACTTCCACCGTAAAGCTTCCGCTCTTCCCGCTTCCGTCCGTGGCCACAGCCGTGATCGTCGCAGTTCCCCTCGATATGCCTGTCACGTCCCCTGTTCCCGGATTCACGGCGGCCACTTCTTCATGATCGCTGGACCATGTCAGCGTCTTGTTCGTCGCTGTGCTGGGCAATATGGACGCGCTCAGCGTCTGGCTTCCCCCGATCAGCATCCGCGGGCTTCCCGTTACCGTAATCCCCGTGATCCGGCGGACGATATTGACCTCGATGGACCCCATGACCCCGCTTCCGTCCGTCGCCGTCGCCGTGATCGCCACCGTCCCGGTCGCTTTCCCAGTCACGACCCCGGCAGCGCTTACCGTTGCCAAGTTGGTGTTCAGGGAGTTCCATACCACCGCTTGGATCCCGTCGGACGGCTCAACTTCCGCTTGCAGCGCCAGCGTCTGCTTTGTGGCGCTCATGTCGATTTCCGCCGCGCCGCCGTCACTCACCGATACCGTGATTCCGGTCACCTTCGGCAGAACGGTGATCGTCTTGCTCGCCTCCAGCTCCGATCCGTCCGTCGTCCTCGCCGTGATGATGACTTGCGTGGCGCCCTGCACCGCCTTCGCCGTCACCACGCCGCCGGTGGATACCGTCGCGACGCTTTCATCTCCGCTCGTCCATAAAAGCGCCTTGTTCGTCGCCGTGCTGGGCGTAAACGTCCCCACCAGCGGCAGGGTGTTCCCGGAAACCACCGTGTTCCCCCCGGTGATCCCCAGGGCTGTCACCAGGTTGCCCACCGTCAGCTGCAGGCTTGCCGTCTTCCCGCTTCCGTCCGCCGCTGTCGCCGTGACGCTCGCCGTTCCGGCCACGATCTTGGTCGTGACAAGCCCCGTGGCGCTGACTGTCGCAATGGCGCTATTGGATGTGCTCCAGGCAACCCCTGGGTAGGCATCCTCAGGATCAATGGAGGCCACTAGCTGCAATGTCTTGGAAAAGCCCAGGCCTGCCGTGGTCTTTTCCACTCCGCCCACCGTAATGGCCAGCGCTTCCATCGGCGGATACACCGTCACGGCATAGCTTCCGCTCTTCCCGCTTCCGTCCGTGGCCACAGCCGTGATCGTCGCAGTTCCCTTCGATACGCCTGTCACGTCCCCTGTTCCTGGATTCACGGCAGCCACTTCTTCATGATCGCTGGACCATGTCAGCGTCTTGTTCGTCGC
>JAVBOX010000098.1:0-3998 GCA_031550095.1 Eubacteriales bacterium | reverse complement strand
TATTTTATTGCTGCGCCGCATCAAGGAAATGATGGGAACGGATTATTATCATATCTCCCTATCGACGGATGTGGTGGGTGTGGAATGCGCAGTTGCGCTTAAAAACGCTTATGCGCTGGGGGTTTCCCTGGCCATCGGCATCGCGGAGAAACAGACCGGGGGAAAAGGCCCTCTGTACTATAACCCCCAGGCGGCACTTTTCGGCCAGAGCGTCCGGGAGATGAGCAGGATCCTCGCCATCGTGGGCGGCAGGCCTGAAAACATCATTTATGGGGCCGGCGACCTTTATGTGACCATCTTTGGCGGCAGAACCCGCAGGCTGGGCTCCTTTTTGGGGCAGGGCACCTCCTTTGATGAGGCCGTACGGCGGCTGAGCGGCGTCACCCTGGAGAGCGTTTCCATCGCTACCAGGACAGTTCGGGCAGTGGATGTTTTGGCCAAGGCGGGCGAAGTGAGGCGGGAGGATTTCCCCCTCCTGTTCCATATAGGAAGGCTGCTTTCCGGCGAAACGGGCATCCAGATTCCCTGGGAGAGCTTCGAGACGGAACAGGCCTAGTTTTTTGCATGGGCTGATAGTAAAGCAACGGATGCTTTTCCGCGGGGGAAGGCATCCGTTGCTTTATCACTATGAATGGAAAACTTCTTTTCCGCCTGCCGGCGAAAAAGAAGGGTGCGACTGATGGCTTGGCACGGCAGGGGGATATACCGATCTATAGCAGGATACAGATCATGCCGCCTCCACCCTCGTTGACGATTTTTGTGAGCATATCCTGCACTTTTTCCTGGGTATCCCCCGGCATTTGGGAGAGCTTGTTGTTCAAGCCTTCCCGGACCATTTCATGGAGGGACTTGCCAAAGAAATTCGTGTTCCATATCCTTTGGGGATCATTCTCGAATTCAGAGAGCAGGTATTGGATGAAATCCTCGCTCTGCTGCTCGGTGCCCACCACCGGCGTCACTTCCGTGGTGATGTCGGTCTTGATCATGTGGAGGGAGGATGCGCTTGCCTTTAGGCGCACGCCGAAGCGGTTGCCCTGACGGACGATCTCCGGATCCTGCAGCGTCAAATCCGAAAGGGCGGGGGTGACCAGACCATACCCGGTTGCCCGGACGGATTCCAAAGCGGCCGCGATCCGGTCATATTCTGTCTTGGCCGCCACCAGTTCCTTTAGCAGGGATAGGAGGTGGGCGTCGCCGTGAATTTCCGTGCCGCATTCCTCGCCCAAAATTTTGTTGAACAGGCCTTCCTTCAGGGGGAGGTTTAAGCCCAGCTGCCCTTCCGCCAGGGAGGACTCTCCCTTTTGGACGGGTTCCGTGTATTCCGAGCCGGCAAAAGCTTTCGCAATGGTATCCCCATCCCGCATCCGGAGGGGCTTTGCGGACGCTGCCCGCATCCTTTCAAACAGGGATTGGAGCAGCCAGTGATCCTCGTCCAAAGCTTCCACCCAAGCGGGCAGCTCCACCCGGACCTCCCGAAGAGGGAAGGCCAGTAGCATTTGTTCCAGCAAGGCATGAATGTCCGACTCTTCCATGGTTTTGGCGTCAATGGCGATTACGGGGGCGTCATACTTGGCTTCCAGGGCATCCCGAAGTCTCAGGGTATCCGGGTTTTGCGGGGTGGCGCTGTTGAGAGCCACCACAAATGGCTTGCCCAGCTGCTGAAGCTCCCGAACGACCCGCTCCTCGGCCTCCGCATAGGCCGAACGAGGGATGTCCGTGATGCTGCCGTCGGTGGTCACCACCAAGCCAATGGTGCTGTGGTCGGCGATGACCTTTCGGGTGCCGATCTCCGCCGCGTCCTCGAAGGGGATGTCCTCATCATACCAGGGCGTATGCACCATCCGGGGCACGTCGTTCTCCAAGGTTCCTAGCACGCCTTTGACCAGGTAGCCCACGCAGTCCACCAGGCGAACCTTGGCCTGAGTGTCGCCTACGGAGACCTCCGCGGCGTCGTCGGGCACAAACTTAGGCTGTGTTGTCATGATCGTTCGACCGGAGCCGCTTACCGGCAGCGCGTCCATCGCTCTGGCACGCTTGTGAGCATTGTCCAACAGCGGCAGAACCAGCTGCTCCATGAACCTGGCGATAAAGGTGGATTTGCCCGTGCGCACAGGGCCTACCACGCCGATGTAAATCTCGCCGTCGGTACGTCCGGCTATATCCCGGTAAAGATCAAAGGACTCCGTCCGATCTTGAGCTTCCAATTTCCCCGTCACCTCCGTTCGTAGCAGGATATGACGGGAGGGAAGGGGTTATGTATCTATCCAGTAGTAGCAATGCGCCTCATTTTCGAACTCAAGCATGCCTCCGCATTTTTCCGCCACCCGGCGGGAAGCGAGGTTGTCGGGATTGATGGTAATGAGCGCCCGCTCGATGCCCAGCTTTTTCGCCTCCGCCAACACCATGCGCAGCATCCGTGTCGCGTATCCCTTGTCACGGTGGGCTGGGGCGATGCCATAGCCGATGTTGCCGCCAAACTTCCTGAGGGTATCATTGAGGCGGTGCCTTATTTTGGCTTGTCCCACGGGAACGCCGTCCACATAGAGCCAGTACTGGGACTGGGGCACAAAGCCTTCGTCCAGGTTAACGCTCCGGGACACCTCTTCCTTTCTTTTAAGCCATGCTGGGAAAGCCTCATAGGGCAGCCCAAGGGCATCGTTGGTAAAGCCGTTTCCCTCAGGCAGGCTCTGGAGGAAATCATATACATCCCGCCTGTCATCAACGGATAGGCGCCTTAGGGAGAAGATCTCATCTGGCATGGTTTGCACTCTCCGCCAATCGATGGTATAATGTATCAGATTATATCGACCTCGCGGAGGTGTGTCAATGTATTCTTTCCAGAGGAAAACAGAGGGCGTAAGCCGAAAAACCCGGGACATACTGATCATTGTTGCCTGTGTCCTCCTCATTGTCAACGTGATTCAGTTTTTCAATTACCAGACAACGATGACGCGAAGCGTGGCGCTTCGCAATACCCTTGTTTCACGCGTCCGGCAGGACATCGTGGCAGCCCGCAGCGTTGCGCCTCAGATGTCACGAAGCGGCGGCTCCAATACATACCGGTGGTTGGCCCAAACCCGCCAGTATCTCTATGGGATTACCCAACTCAACGAGCTGACAACCGCCCTTTTTGGCGACAGACAAATGCTGGTGCCTCAGGAAGAGGTGAACATGGGGATAACGGCTGTGGACAATTGCATCACCCTGATGCAGGAAGGCCAAGCGATTGATACGCCCTTGAGCACGCTTTGGAAGCAGCTGGACATTCTGAATGAGAAAGCGGAGCTGTTGAATTAAGGCGTTGTCTCAACCCTTCACGGCATAGGAGAGCCCTCGTTTCCATACCTATCATGGAGGAGGGGATGGCATGCGTGTTTGGTTGAGGCGGATGCGCACGGCGTTGGCGGTCGCCTTGGCCGCTTATCTGTTATGGATGCTTCCTACCGCCTTGCGGCAGGTGACGGAACCCATGAGCGAAGCGCAGTGGGATGTGAATCAAATCAAGATGCTTCGGGTGTGGGTTTCTGAGCACTGGACCGGAAGCGCGTCTCAGTGGCTGGAAAGGCAAGCTGCCGCTTTTGAAAAACAAAATAAGAGAACGAGAATCATTATAAAGCAAGTTCAGCCGGGGGATTGGAGCTTGCCAGGAGCCATCCCCCCGGATTTGTTGCTCTTTGAGGCGGGCGCCATTGAGGATCCGGAAGGGCTTTTTGTGCCCTTTGCGCACATACCGGAGGTTCTGCCTTTTCTCCAACCGTCCGGCCAATGGCGCGGATTGGTTTACGCGGTCTCTATCTGCTATGGAGGATATGTCCGGTTGATCAACGAAAAGCTTCCTGAAGGCATGCCGATGATCATGAAATCGGATAAGGAGTGGCAGGCGTTCTTGGGGGAGAAAGCCTCCTCCCTTGTCGCCACGATACGGGAGGCGCGAAAGCTTACAGCGATGCAAGCGGCTGGCGGCGGTTTTCCCTTTCGCGGGGAGCCCTCTAGCGCAA
>JAVBOX010000100.1:0-4729 GCA_031550095.1 Eubacteriales bacterium | reverse complement strand
TCACCCGCCGGTCTGCAAATTGATGGATTATGACAAATACCGCTTCGAGCAAGCTAAGCGTCAGCGAGAAATCCGCAAAAATCAAAAGGTCATCATCCTCAAGGAAGTGCAGCTTTCCGCCACCATCGAGGAAAACGACGTCCTTGTCAAGGCGAAAAACGCCATCCGCTTCCTGGAGGAAGGCAACAAGGTCAAAGTATCGATCCGCTTTCGCGGCCGCCAGATCACCCATACGGAGATCGGGCTTCAGGTTATGAATGATTTCCTGGAGCGCGTGAAGGATATCGCCAATGTGGAGCGCAGGCCTCTCGTGGAAGGCCGCCACATGATCATGATCTTGGCGCCAAAAGAAAACAAAGACGGCAAATAAACCGCTCGTAAGGAGGATGGACATGCCCAAGCAAAAGACTCATCGCGGCGCGGCCAAGCGCTTTTCGCTGACAAAAACCGGCAAGATCAAGAGGGCCAAGGCATATCGCAACCACATCATGGCGTCCAAATCGCCCAAGCAGAAGCGCAACCTGCGCCTGGGCGGCCTGGTCGACAGCACCGAGGCCAAGAAGATCAAGCAGCTTATCCCTTATAAGTAAGTATAAGTAAGAGCGGAAAGCAACGCCGCGAAATGGAGGAACCACCATGGCAAGAATCAAGAGGGCCGTCAACGGCCATAAGAAGCGCAGGAAGGTGTTTAAGCTCGCCAAGGGGTTTTGGGGAGCGAAATCGAAGCAGTATCGCGCCGCCAATGAACAGGTCATGCGCTCGCTCCGCTATTCCTATATCGGACGCAAGCTGCGCAAGCGGGATTTCCGCCGCCTGTGGATCACACGCATCAACGCCGGCGCCCGCGTAAGCGGCATGAGCTACTCCACATTCATCAACGGCCTCAAGAAGGCGGGTGTGAATGTGAATCGCAAGATGCTGGCGGATATGGCGATCAACGACGCAAAAGGCTTCGCTCAGCTTGTGGATGTGGCGAAAAACGCGTAACCCACGCTGAATCTGGCCGTGCCAAATGGCGCGGCTTTTTTCATATTTAGGTTTGGTTGTTGAGGATTTATGCCATGCAAACCATAACAAGCGTTCAAAATCCATGGGTGCGTTATCTTCGCTCGCTGCGAGACGCGAAATCCCGGGTCGCCTCCGGCTGCTATCTTGTGGAAGGGGTAAAGCTCTGCGCGGAAGCCCTTCGGGACGCCCAAGTGACTCTGCTTTTGGCCGATGAGAAGAAATACGAAGCGTTTTCCCATCTGCTAAACCGGGCGGAAAAGGCGATCCTGGCCCCGGAACATGTGGTGGCCGCCGTCTGCGATGCCAAGACGCCTCAGGGCATCGTCGCTTCCGTCCGTTTTCCCCAACCGCTATCATTGGAAAGCGCGGGGAGAGCTCTTCTGGCCTTGGACGGCGTGCAAGATCCCGGCAATGTGGGCACCATATTGCGAACCGCGGAAGCTGCAGGCTTTTCCGGGGCCTTACTTTCCCCCGCCTGTGCCGACGCCTTTGCCCCCAAAACCGTCCGCGCCTCCATGGGCAGCATTTTTCGCCTGCCCCTTTGGCGCGGGGACCTTTTGGCCGGGCTTGAGGCGTTAGCGGCCAAAGGCGTCTTTATCCTGGCTTCCGCGCTAGATGGATCGCCTTTCATCCAAGTCGCGCCGACGATTCCAGCGTTCTTTACCCTCATCATCGGCAGCGAAGGGGCGGGCATCAGCGAAGCCGCATTGGCTATCGCCCACGCAAAGGTCTCCCTGCCCATGCGGGGCCATGCGGAATCCCTCAACGCGGCTGTGGCGGCAGGGGTGCTCATGTATGGCCTGATGCCCGACGAGCGAGTGCAAAACCCATGATGCAGCTTAGCCGTCTGTTTGAAACCGTGTATCTTCTCCTCAATCACAAGCGGTTGACGGCGAGCGAGCTGGCTCAGCGGTTTGAGGTGTCCACGCGTACCATATACAGGGATATTGAGACGCTAAGCGCCTCCGGCATCCCGGTCTATACGACCCAGGGCATGGGCGGAGGCATCTGCATCGGCGATTCCTATGTGCTGAACAAATCCACCCTCTCCGATGAAGAACAAGCCCAGATTTTGCTAGCCTTGGAGAGCTTGTCGGCGACGGACGCCGCCCAGGCCGGCGCCTTGTTGGGAAAGCTGGGCTCTCTGTTCAACAAGGAAAGCGCCAACTGGATCGAAGTGGATTTCTCCCGCTGGGGCAACCGGGAGCAGGACCGCAATGCCCTGGCAACGCTCAAGGACGCCATTCTTGGGCAGCAAGCCCTTTCCTTTACCTATTATACCGGCTATGGAGAGGTGAGCCAGCGAAAGGTTTACCCCATCAAGCTGATTTACAAGGGAAGGGCATGGTACCTGCAGGCGTTTGACCTGACCCGGGATGCCTATCGCACCTTCAAGATGTGCCGGATGGAGAAGCTTTCCCAATGCGGCGAGGCCTTCGTCCGGGAATCCCTTCCCCAAGCGCCCCCTCTTGAACCGTCGGTTTCAGGTGTCATACCCACATGTCAGGCGACGCTCCACTTTCACCAAAGCGCTGCTTGGCGCATTTGGGACGAATTCGGCCATGATGGCGTAATCCGGGATACCGATGGGTCTTTCATCGTTAAAGTCCTTCTCCCGAATGACAGTGGGCTGCTCCCCTACCTCATCTCCCTAGGAACCGCCGTGAAAGTGCTGGCGCCGCCAGAGCTGCGGCAAGCCCTTGCCCTTGAGCTAAAAACAATCCTCGCAGCCTATGAAGATACTTGACATACAGGTGTCATGTTTCTTCTGCTATGATGGGATCAAACACATATGGAGGAGGAAACAACCATGGAAAAGCCCGTTTGCCAAAGCTGCGGAATGCCAATGGAAGCCGAAATGTTCGCCACCAATAAGGATGGAAGCCCAAACAGCGAGTATTGCAAGTATTGCTATGAAAACGGCGCCTTTACTTCGGAAATGACGATGCAGGAAATGATCGATGCTTGTGTCCCCTACATGACAAAGCCAGAGGGTGAGTTTGATGAGCCCCAGGCTCGGGAAATGCTCAACGCCGTCTTGCCAGGACTGAAGCGTTGGAAGAAGGCATAAGCGAATGGAAAAAAGCTGTCGGGTCCGTTGCCGGCAGCCCAAGCATTTCCAACCGGTTTTTTTAGAGCAATTTCTGAAAACATAGCGCATAGATTGGCGGGAGATTTTGCCGTTTCGCTAAGACGAGGGAGCGAAGCGTAGCAGCGCTACGCTGAGCGGTCGAGGCAACGCGAGAAGGCAAAAGTCCCGCCAGGATGTGTGCTATGTTTTCGAGAAATGCCCTAGTTCCTCCAGGTATGCAAAATCCTGAGCAGCGCCTCCAGATACCCTGGCAAACCCACATCACTCCCTGCGATGGCGGGCAGGGTATCGATGCAAGTCCCGCCTTTCAATACCCTGATTTCCCCCAGCTTATCCCCGCGGGCAATAGGCGCTTGGACGCTTTCCGGCAGGGCGACCTCCAGCGAAATGCCGGACTCCTCGCCTCTCTTGATGAGAATCACCTTGCTCTCCCCGGCAGCGGCCTCCACCACATCCGAGCCACCCTGGCTCACGGGCACCTGCATGCCCAGCTTTGCCCCCTTTTCGCAGACGGAGAAGAGCCTGTATGTGGAAAAGCCATATTCGAGCATTTTTCTAGCCTCGTTGAAGCGGGTTTGGCTGGCTGAGGCCCCCAGCACCACAGCGATCATGCGCATGCCATCCTTCATGGCGGTGGCGGAAATGCAGTACCGTGCCTCATTGGTGGAGCCGGTCTTGAACCCGTCGCAGCCATCATAAAAGCGGACAAGGCGATTCGTATTGGTTAAATCAGTCACCCGGCCCCCCGCGTGGGTGATGGTATCCATCCAGATATTGCTGTACTTAAAAAACAAAGGATGCTTCCCCACCTCGCGGGACAGGGCCGCCACATCCCGTGCGGATGTGTATTGTCCGTCTGCAGGGAGCCCCGTCGCGTTCTTGTAGGCGGTGTTGGTCAGGTTCAGCTCCGCCGCCCTGGTATTCATCCGATCCACAAAGTTGTTTTCCGTCCCCATCAGGTGCTCCGCCAAGGCCACCGCCGAATCATTGGCACTGGCGACCGCAACGGACTTCAGCAGCTCCTCCAGCCTATACTGGGCTCCCGCGTCCAACAGTGCCTGTGAGCCGCCCATCCCCGCCGCGTTGGTTGAAACGGTGACCTTGTCATCCAAGGAGATCGTCCCAGCCTCCAGAGCCTCCAGCTGCAACAACAGCGTCATCAGCTTGGTGACGCTGGCGACAGGGCGGCGCTCATCCGCGCCATGCTCAAAGACCACCTGCCCCGTGGAAGCCTCCATCAAAAGATAGGAGGGGGTTTCCAGTTCAAAAGGCGCCTTCTCTTCCAGCGGCGCGGAAAAGGCGCAAAGGGGCATGAACAGAGAAATCAGGAAAAAGCATAGCGTTTTCCGCATATAAAGCCATCTTTTCATCGCATGAAAAACCTCCCGCCAATGTTTGTACATCATGTGCCGTTCAGATGCAAAACATGCTTGCGGAAGGGCGCTTGTCTTTCTTTTTGTGATGGAAAAGGGGCTGTCGCGGTAGGAGCGAAGGAACGCCAAGGAGTTTCACCCCTTGGATCCCCATCTTCGCCTGCGGGCGGTTGTTCTTCTTGTTAAAATACCACCCCACGTGAGATGAAAATGATGAGATTCCAAAGGGCCGACGTTCCTTTGGCAGGGTCCGGGA
>JAVBOX010000058.1:0-8472 GCA_031550095.1 Eubacteriales bacterium | reverse complement strand
CGTGCATCAGCTTTCGAAAATTGCACAGCGCCGTCGCATCCGGCGCCTGCGCCTCCTCCAGAAAGTCCACCTTCATAAATTTCTTAAACGCGTAACTATCGTAAATCGCGTCTTCCACGCCTTCATCTGACAGGTTAAACCACACCTGCAGCAGGTACATCCGCAACATTGTCTCAATCCCACGGGGTGGACGCCCTCGTTTGCCGCTATAATAATGCGGCTCGATCAGCGCTGTCATCTCGCCCCACGGTATCACCGCTTCCATCGCTTCCAGAAACTCGTCTCGCTTCGTCTTGCGCTTCCGGTTCCCATATTCGATGTCCGTGAAATTCTGCTGCTTCATCTTCATCTGCCCCCTGCGCCCCTATTCTATCATACTTGCGGCAAGGATTAAATCAGTGGTTACTTAGAAGTCTTCTACCGCGCAAAGGAGCAAATCAGCGCATAGGTTTCCTCCAGGCTCTTGATATGGGTGCGCTCATAGCCATGGGTGCTCAGGACACCAGGGCCAATCAAGCCATGGCGAACGTCCAGCCCAGCGCGAAGGGCAGCGTTAGCATCGGATCCATAATATGGAATAAAGATATCCAACGCATATTGAGCATTTACGGCATCCGCCGCAGCGATAAGGTCGTCAACCAGCCCACGATGGTACGGGAACGCCGTATCCATCGTTCCAATGGAAACCTTCTTTTCATCGGAACTATGGGTCGGTCCGCAGCAGCCAATGTCCACCGCCAGCACATCCGTCGTATCGTTGGGCATGCCGCAGGAACCGCCGTGTCCAACCTCTTCATAGAGGGAAAAGTACACAGTAACATGGCGGGAAAGGGCGACGCCCTCCTCCTTGAGATACTTCATATACGTGAGCAAAACCGCCACCGAAACCTTATCGTCTAAAAAACGACTCTTAATATACCCTGAAGGGGTAAACACCGTGTTGGGCTCCAGGGCGAGTACATCGCCACAGCGAATGCCCAGCTTCGCCACATCCTCGGCGCTGTGAACCTCCTCATCCAGGAAAAGAAAGAGGTTTTTCTCATAGTCGAGGGTCTCTCCCCGCTCATTTGCTTGCATCAGGTGCAGGCTGGGATTCATCTTGCGCAGGTTGCCCATGTAAACCCGGCCATCCCTGGTATAAAGCCGCACGCCCGCTTCATCCACCATAAAGGGATGGAGTCCGCCCACATTGCAGACGCGAATGGTTCCATCCGGGTTCACATACCGCACCATGAAGCCGATATCATCCGCATGGGCAGTCATCACAAGGCCGTTTCCCTTGCCGCCCAGGTCCACCGAAACCCCGCCTTTCACAAGGCGATGGGGCTGATATCCCAGGCGCATGATTTCTTCCGCCAAGTAGTTCTCCATAGGTTTATAAAAGCCTGTGGTGCTATCGATGGCCAGCAGCTTCTTTAGCTGCTCCAGCATGTATGCCCGGTGGGTTTCTTTCACTGTCCATTCACTCCTAAAGCGATTGTGTTCAATATCTCCTGGGCTAGCTGACGCTTGCTCATCCGCGGCAAAGGGATCACCCGGTCCTTTGTAACCAGGGAAGCAATGTTCGTGTCCACATCAAACCCGGCCCCTTCTTGGGAGACATCGTTTGCAACGATGAGATCCGCGCCTTTGTATTCTAGCTTTTTTTTCGCACTTTCAATCAGGTTTTCCGTTTCGGCCGCAAAAGCCACCAGGTATTGTCCCGGTTTTTTCATGGCTCCAACAGCCCGCGCCACGTCCGGCGTCGGCTCAAGAGATAAGGTGATGCCGGTTTTCGCCCCAGGCTGCTTTTTGATCTTCTGGTCCGCAACCTCTGCGGGCGCAAAGTCGCAGGGCGCGGCCGCTTGGATGATGATATCCTGGCCTGCCGCCCGGGAGATCACCGCCTGATACAGCTCTCCTGTGGTGAAGATGGGCACAACCGTTAACCCCGCAGGCGGGGTTAGATTGACGGGGCCGGTCACCAAAGTTATCTCTCCCCCACGCCGCGCCGCCGCCTCAGCGATGGCGTACCCCATTTTCCCAGAGGAGCGGTTGGTCAAAAAGCGAACCGGATCCAGAGGCTCCCGGGTAGGGCCGGCGGTTACCAGCACCCGCTTCCCGGCAAAGTCTCGCATGGGCAGCAGAATGCGCGTGGCGGCTTCCACAATCTCCATGGGCTCCGCCATACGCCCTTCGTCCATATCGCCGCAGGCCAAATAGCCGGTGCCCGGGCCGACGGTGTATACTCCCCGCTCTTTGAGCACCGCGAGGCTCTTCTGTGTGGCGGGGTGGCGCCACATGTTCACATTCATGGCAGGCGCTAGCAAGATGGGTGCGCGGGTGGCAAGGAGCGTGGAGGTCAGCATATCGTCGGCGATGCCCCAGGCGTGCTTTGAGACTAGGTTGGCCGTGGCAGGGGCTACCAGGAACAAATCCGCCGCCTTCGCCCAAGAGATATGCTTGATTTCCCATTCTGAAGGCTGCGCAAACATGCCATCCGACACAGGTGCGCCGGAAAGGGCCTGAAACGTCAAAGAGGGCACAAAACGAGCGGCGTTCTCCGTCAGGATAACCCGTACATTTGCACCCAGCTTTTTCAGACGGCTGACCACCTCGCAGGCCTTGTAGGCGGCAATGCCCCCCGTAACGCCTAGAACGACGGTTTTACCCGCAAGATCCCCGTTCATTCATCCGTTTCCTTTGGTATCTCGTGATCAATCAACCCACGGTCGATTTCCTCCACGGCAATGGAAACCGCCTTGTTTTCCCTTGTGTCAATCAGGGGTTGGGATCCGGCCACCAGCTGTCGGGCCCTTTTGGAAACCTTTACGACGAGGGTGTAGCGGCATTCGGCGTGTTTGAGAAGCTCGGAGACAGAAGGTTTGGTCATTGGCATATGGGATTCCTCCTCAAAGTGTTGGAAATACAAACAAAGGCCCAATCAGATGATGTCCGGAAAGTAGCGCACAGTATTCAGGCGCTCGGCGACAACGATGGCGCTTAATTGCTGGTAAGCGGTATCCAGGTCATCGTTAATGATGGCGTATCTGTAGCGGCTCAGCTGCTTTAGTTCATTGCGGGCGTTGAAAAGGCGACGGCAAATCTCTTCTTCATTCTCGGTGTTCCGGGAACGCAGGCGGCGTTCCAGCTCCTCAAACGAGGGCGGCAGGATGAACACGGTCACACAGTCAGCCAGTTTGGACATCACCGCTTTCGCGCCCTGTGAATCCACATCCAGCAGGAGGTCAAGCCCCTGCTCCAGCATATTCATGACCGGCTTGAGCGGCGTGCCGTACCGATGGCCATGAACGGTGGCGGTTTCAAGAAAATCTCCGTTTTGCTCCATCTCGGCAAAAGCTTCTTCCGTGAGAAAGCTGTAGTGGATGCCCTCGATCTCCCCGGGCCTGGGCTTTCGCGTGGTGGCGGATACGGAAAAGGAAAAGCGGCCATCTCGCTCCAGCAGCATTCCCGCCAGGGTTCCCTTTCCAGCGCCGGCCGGCCCCGAGATGACCATCAAAATGCCTTTCCGCATGGCTATGCCTCCTCGCTAAGGCGGTTTGCCACGGTTTCCGGCTGCACGGCGCATAGAACCACATGGCCGCTATCCATCACGAGCACAGCCCGGGTTTTCCGCCCAAAGGTAGCGTCAACAAGCTGTCCCTTGTCTTGCGCGTCATGGATGGTTCGCTTCACCGGCGCCGAGTCCGGTGCAACAATGGCAATAATGCGGGTCGCGTTTACAATGCTGCCAAAGCCAACGTTTAAGAATCGCATGGGCCACCGCCTATTCAATATTTTGAACCTGCTCGCGGATTTTCTCAATTTCCGCCTTTGCCGCGACTACCAGCGATGCGATGGTCAGATCGGATGCCTTGGAGCCGATGGTGTTGACTTCGCGGTTTAGCTCCTGTACAAGAAAGTCCAGCTTTCGGCCGGTTGGTTCCCTTGCGGCCAGTGCGTCTTGAAGCTGGGAGACGTGGCTGTTTAGACGGACAAGCTCCTCGTCGATGGCGGCACGATCCGCAAGAATCGCCACCTCCTGGGCGATACGCATGGGGTCCACCGCCATACTAGCAAGCTCCGCAATGCGCACGTTCAGCTTTGCCTGATACTCAGTGGGAATCGCGGGTGCGCGCTTGGCAATTTGGGCGACGAAAGACGCCATGGCACCAAGCCGCTCCGAAATGTCACGCCGGAGAGCCTCGCCTTCATCCGACCGCATCACGAGAAGATCATCCAGCGCTTGGGAGAGGGCCGCAACGCAAAGGCCCAGGACGGCATCCTGGTCCTCCTCCCGTTCCGCGATGACCAGCACATCGGGGAGCGACGCGATGCGGGTCAAGGACCGATCATCCGGAACGCCGACGGCGTCCCGCAACGCGCCCATGGCTTTCGCGTACGCCACGGCCAGCGGAACATCCACGGTTACCTCCCGCGCGTCTTCACGGGCGTTTCGATAGCTGATGAACACATCCACATGGCCGCGACTCAGGCGGGCCGAAAGGGCCTTCCGAATCGGATCTTCAAGGAAAAGCAGCCCGCGCGATAAGCGCAGGTTGATATCAAGAAATCTATGGTTGACGGTTTTGATCTCCACCGTCATTTCACGCCCATCCAACGCCTGACGGCTGCGGCCATATCCGGTCATGCTTTGCATGGCAACACCTCCATTCGGGTTACATTTCAGTATAGCATCGAGTGGGGTGTTTGGCAAATGATTTGTTTCGCCAATGCCATCAACCCCCTATTATTTAAAGCGCAAACAAAAACGGCGCCTTTGACTCCGCCTTAGCGTGGTATCCACCCTTGGAACACCACCGTATTCTCCTCGCCGGAAGTCAAGGCGATTCCTCCGCCATTCTCCGTCAGAATCCGCCGGACGATGGAAAGGCCCATTCCATGCTCATTTCCCTTGGTTGTAAATCCCTCATGAAAAATGCGCTCGCGGATTTCAACGGGAATGGACGGCCCATTGTTCTCCACCGCAAAGGAATATCTCGCCTCATCCTCGTCAAGGGAGACCACCAGCCGGGGCTCAAGCGTCCCTTTCAGGGCGTCCAAGGCATTATCGATCAAATTGCTCAGCACGCGGCACATTTCCCAGCCCTGCACGGAAAGTTTATCCCAGGGAGAACGGATTCTCACATCCATGATCACGCCGCGGGCTTTGCTCTCGCCAAGCTTGACCTTAAGCAGGGCGTTAATGGCAGGATTTCCCGTGCGCAAGGCGGCGGATACCGATTGGATGTCCCCATAGACCTGCTCAATGTACTCGGACGCCTCCTGATGCTCCCCCATCTCGATAAGGCTGGAAACCACCTGGAGATGGCTCATAAAATCATGCCGCTGAGAGCGGAGCGTGCCGTTGAGGGCTTCCAGTTGGCCATAGGCCTCCTCCAGCATCATGGATTGTTCGTTGATCCGCTTGGTGGATAACGCCTGGGTAATATCCACAACCGCGCCCCAGATGACCAAGACCGCCGCGAGGCAGACGATAAACTCCACAAAAAATACGCTTCGGCGCTCAATATCCGTCAGCAAAACAAGGACGGCGATGGACAGGATCGCCGCGATCTGCACGCTGTTGATGATGATCGAGTAGATTGATGCTTTTTGAATATTGACACCCTTGCGCATGAATCCTTCCCCTTATCCGGTTATGATGCACTAAATATAAAAAACACCATTGCGAGCAGTATATCACATTTCTTGCGTGAGCACACGGGGTATGTTACAATACGGTAAATTTCGGCAAGGCTGGCTTTTCCAACTCTATTTATTAGGAGCGGATGAAATGTCGCAAGAGCATGACATTGCGCTGGTGGGCAAAATCGGGTCCATGGCTTTGATTCGACCGAAGGATTTCGACATCAACTATAACACCATCTCACGCATCTGCGCGGAGCTTCGGCCCGGCATGGTCTGGGTTACTTCCGGCGCAACGGAAATCGGCCGCCTGGACCACATCAAGCGCACCGGCAAGGAGCTTCCCTTTGGCGATGAGTCCAAGGCTGACTACGCCGCCCAGGGGCAGGCCATCTTAATGAGCAACTACCGCCAGTTTCTTCCCCCGGCATACGGGCTTCGGCAGCTGCTGGTGGAGCATCAGCACTTCAACGACCCTGAGAAGCGGGAGCATATCCGCCGGCTGCTGCTGCGGGCGGCGGCCCAGGGTGCGGTTCCCATCGTCAACTACAACGACCCTGTCAGCGATGAGGAAAACCGCAAGATGGAGCTTGCCCACCTTCGGGAGAACAACCACGATGTGTTTGAGTGCGTGGACAACGACGAAACCGCAGCCGTCATCGCCGGGCTGGTTCGAGCGGAAACCCTTGTGATTCTCACTTCCACGGAGGGCATTTACCTGGATCCCAAGGATCCCTCCACCCTGGTGCGGGAAGTTACCGCGAGGGACGCGGAGTCCCTCACATCCAAGATTCGCCAGCTGCAAACCCATTGTCACGGGGCGAGCCGGACAGGCGCCAACGGGGCATACGCCAAGCTAGAATACGTGCTTGGCCCCGCCACACGCGGAACCACGGTGCGGATCGGCCATGCCGGCCATCGGCTCGGCGATTTGCTAGGGGATAAGGTGCCCCACACGCGGATTGGGTTGGCGTAAGGGCAAAAATTTACAGCCGATAGAACGTATACGGCACATCCTTCCGCTCCCGGGCATATCGGCTTTTCCGCAGGCAATCAAAGGACGCTTTCAGCTCTCTGCGCTCGAAGATTTCACTAATCCCGAGTTCCTCCGCCTCCCGCTGAAGCACGTCAATCCGTTCCTCCCGATCCGGGGCATTCAGCGGCATTCTCGCCAGCAAAGCATAGGTGACGCTAAGGCGCTCCCGGCGGATTCGCTCTCGATGGATCTCTTCCCGGGCCCTGTGGATGGCTTCGCAAAAAAGAGCGTCACAATGGGTCAACACCGTCTCATCCAGGTACGGCGCGGAAGGCGGATCAAAGATGCCCATGTGGTGATTCTTTCCCATAGTTTCCAGCGCGGCGAGGCATTTCCCCATGATGCCGGCAGCAGGGGAACCATAGTATCCCACTAAAAATTCCGCGATGAGCCCTTCCACATCGGCGCTCACGTTCCAGAGAAGCTTGCCCAGCAGGTATATTTTCAGTGGCCCAAAGGCGCTTGTCTCCCCCGGCGCATAGTTGCCCTGCTCGAAAACCCCCTCGACTCCATATTTCTTAAATAGGCGCAAATTGGGCGCCAGCACATGGGAGTTTGGAAAGGGTTGCAGGTAGTTGCTGAAGTTCGTGGTGTAATCCCAAATATACAGGTGGGGGGCAATTTCCGCCCACTCCCTAAGATCCTCCTCAAAGGAATGAACGCAGGGAGCAAATTCGCGGGAGGAGCCCTCCTCCACGTCAATGGCAGCAATGGCGTGCCCGCAGGCGCCGATGGGGTGGCTATAGCAGCACTCAATGCTGCACAGGCGGACAATCACGTTGTCCCGCGGTCGGAGCGTGCGGGGCGGCTTGCGGCTGAAAAGATAGGCAAAGGTGTGGAGCATCACCTTAGGATATTCTTCACGAATGGCGTCCCCGATGGCGTTAACAAAGGCGATCATGGTTCCGGCGGCGCTCCCTTCCCGCTCATCCACCTCACGGCAGGCTTCGCACGCGCAGTTTCCGTACCAATCATTTTGAGCAACAGAAAAGACGCGGCATTCCGGATGTCCCTTAATCCAGCCTTTCACCCCTTCAACACAAAGCGCCAGCACCTCCGGGTTGGTCAGGCAGAGCTGGCCATGATGCCTAAGGCGCACGCCGTCCACCTGACTGAAGTATTCTGGATGGGCGTCAAACCACTTTTCAGGTGGCACTAGCTCCTCAAAGGAATGACTATAATTGTAGAACATTGTTTTTCCGCCCATCTCCGGCGCAATGTCTGCCCGGGCGGAATTTAGGCCGCATTGAAGCGCAAAACGGCCATTCAGTGCGCCTCGCCAGTATACCTCCCGATAGGCGAAATCAGGGCTGGAGGCATATTCGCCCAGGGCAAGCTCTACCTGCGGCGAAAAGGGCAGGCGCTCGCAGTCCGGCGCGAAAAAACGGCAGCCAAGCTGTCGCTCCAGAAACGCGTAAACCCCGAAAACCGCGCCTCTTGGAGAAGCGCTTTCAATTCGGGTTCCCTGTTCCGTGACGATGACGCGAAATGTCTCTTCTTCCCCATTTGCGGCGAAAACGGAAATGGGGTATCCCCCATTCGCTTCCCTAGAGCCCAAACACTCCGCCAGACAACGGCGGAGTTCTTCCTCCGCAAAGGGCATGTTCCCGTGAACCGTCCATGATGTTGGAAACCGCATAATTACCTCCATGAGCCGTGGGCATCCATACTATACCCATCCAAAAGTGTGAAGGGAGCTGTGCACTAGGGCGACACCGCACAAAGGAGCGTCGCCGGCATTGCGAGAGATTTTCGCGCTGATCAAGGAGCCTGGAGGAAGCCGTAGCAGCGCTACGGCGACCGCAAGA
>JAVBOX010000062.1:0-12663 GCA_031550095.1 Eubacteriales bacterium | reverse complement strand
GGGAGAGGATTCCGGCGTGCTCATCGTAACGGCGGGAGACGCAAAAATTGATAACGCCAAGTACAAGGCATTTTTTCACCGAAAGGCCACCATGTTGTCCGCGGAAGAAGTTCTGACGCTGACAGGCCACGCGGTGGGCGGCGTATGCCCTTTTGCCATTGATCCGGTCATTCCCGTGTACCTGGATCAATCCATGCGGCGGTTCGATACGATTTACCCGGCTTGCGGCAGCGCCAATAGCGCCATTTGCTTGACACCGGAGGAATTGTTCCGCCTCTCCGGAGCGCGTGAATGGATTGATGTATGCAAAGGCTGGCAGGAGGAAGCGTAATTGCGCCTTGAAACAAGACGGCTCAGACTGATCCGGCTCACGGCGCCGCAAATGGGGCAGCTGATTGCGGACCTGCCCGAATTTGAAAAGGCCATGGGCGTTCGATATATTGGCTCGCCGGAAACAGATGGCATGGCGGAGATCGTTGAGGGGATGCTGATCTCCATACTACAATTTCCCGCTGCCAGGCACTGGCGTGGGGTTTGGGTTTTTGTTGATCAGAAAGAGAAGGCCATCATAGGGAGCGCTTGCTTTAGGGGGGAGCCGGATGAAAATGGCACCGTTGAAATAGGCTATGAGATCCATGCAAAAGAATGGCGCTCGCAAGGCTATGCCACGGAGGGGGTTCTGGCGCTGACCCATTGGGCCTTGGCGCAGCCGGGCGTGGGTTCCGTGTCCGCCAGGTGCGATAAGGCCAATCCGGCTTCGGCTCGAGTGCTTCAAAAGTGCGGCTTTCTTCTGAACGGAGGCGCGGACTCGCTGCCGCGTTGGAATGCCAAGCTTTTTGCGCCGTTTGTCTGTCCGATCTGCGGCAACCCTTTCCTTAGAGCAGAAAAATCTCTCTTTTGCCGCGCGGGTCATGCCTTTGACTTTTCGCGCCAGGGCTATGTGAACCTATTGAAAGGAAAACCGGAGACCATCTATGAGGATAAAGCTCTGTTTGAAGCCCGCCGGGCCGTGTATGTGGCCGGTTTTTTTGATGCTGTGGTGGATGCGGTCCGTGGGAGGGTACCTTCCGGCTCCGTGCTCGATGTGGGGTGTGGGGAAGGTTCTTTGATTCACAGGCTTCAGGATAAAGTTGCCTGCCGCGTTGGCCTGGACATTGCCAAGTCCGCTGTGAAAATGGCGGCCGCGGTGGATCATGGGGCGTTGTGGTGTGTAGGAGATCTGTGCAACCTGCCCTTGCCCAATCGCTCAGTGGATGCTATCCTCAACATCCTTACGCCCGCTAACTACACTGAATTCTATCGGGTGTTAAGGCCGGAAGGGCTGTTGATCAAGATCATTCCAGGGGAGGGCCATTTGGCTGAAATACGCGCGATATTGGGCAAAGTCCCCTATCGGGAGAAGCGACTGGAGACCCTTCGCGCACTTGGAGAGCGGTTTGAGATCATTGAGGAGTTGCCGATCCGCTACACTTTTTTTTGCGATGAGACCCTGGCTGCCCAGGTCTATGCAATGACTCCGCTCACAACCCATGGGCCCAGAGCGAGGATTCCGGCGGGAGATATTACCGTGGATCTAGCCCTGGTGGTTGGATATAAAAATGCCTAGAAGCGGCTTTTTTTTCCGCCTCGTCCGCCCATGGCGAGCTTTCTTTGTACATTTCTATGAAATATTCCCTATAATTGACATTTTTCTTTCTAGGAGATACCATATATGTACTGAAGAACTGGAGGTTTCTCATGCGGTTACGTGTGTTTTTATCCGTTTTTGTACTAATTATGCTGTCCGCCTTTGTTTCTTTGGCGGACATTGTTCCATTTGGAAGCATCTATTATGTATATCCACAGAATGAAAGCGCTCCAGCGACGCTCACCTTGTCCGTGCAGGGTGAATCCTTTGCTCCGGATACCCTTGAACCCGCAACCAGCCCTTTGTCTGGCGCCGTTTTCGGCGTTTATGCCAAAGGGCCGGATGGAACCTTTGTTCCCTACCCCGATCCGGAGGATCCCATGCGCCCGTGGGAGCTAAAGGTCGGCGCAAGGCCGCTCTCGGTGGCGATGCCGCGGAATGTGGACCTCTACATCAGGCAGAATGCCGCGCCGGAAGGCTTTATCCCGGGGCGGGAGGCGCAAGCCTATACGCTTGTTACGTTTCCCGCCAAGATGGTTTTCATAAACCATCAGGCGCATATGCAAGGGATTCGTGTTGCTTTGACAGGGGAGGACAAGGGCGAGACATCGCCTTTGCCGGGGATCAGCTTCACATTATCGGGTATTAACGGCGATTTTGAGATGACGACGGACGAGAATGGCATCGCGACAAGAATGGAAATTACAGCAGGGGAGAATGTTCTGAAACAAAACGCGGCGCCGGATCATTACAGCGTCGATATGCCTGAAATCCCGGTTTCTATAAAGGAATTCCGACCCACCGTTTTGGCGGCCAACAATAGCCGGCATGGGGTACTCTCCCTCCGGGTTCTTGGGGAGGATATTGACGGAGCAAAGCGGAAGGAGACAGTTCCCCTTGAGCGTCAATATGAGGTTTTTGACGCGGGCGGGGGATCAAAAGGCGTGCTGTCAAACGGCAGTTCCATGTCGCTCGTCGCGGATATGGATGGATGTGCTTATACGCTGCGGGCTGTGAATACGCCCATCGATGGCTTTGCCGCGGATCCTGAGGTCTATTCTGTGACGCTTCATTCCGGCGAATCCTTGGACTTTGAAGTGAAGGTTCGAAGCAACAAGGGCTTTTTCGAGTTTTCCAACGTATCCGAGGAGGATGGCAGGCCGGTGGCTGGCGGCCGCTTTACCCTCTACGATCAGTTCGGCAATGAAGTGCTTACCTTTGAAGCGGATGCCAAGGGCAAATACACCCCTCCGCTTCCTCTTGCGCCGGGCACCTATGCCCTCCGGATGGTCTATGCGCCGGAAGGCCGCATGTATGCCGACGCACCTGTTCCCATTGCCATTGAACCCTATCTTCTCTCGGAGGCTCACCCCATTACCCTGGTGACCTATAAAAGCCCTGGGCTTCCCAAGGCGCTCCTTGAACCCTTTGTGACCACCGACCCCTACGCTTTGCCCAGCCTTTTTGACAGGGAGGCGGAGTTTGACTTTACCCTTCGGCTTTTAGATGGCAACCCTCCCCTCCCCTGTTCTGATTTGCTTTTTAACTTCCAGCTTCCGGCGGAGGCGGGCCTTCGGGTTGTGGAGCAAAGGCCAAATGGAGCCACCGTTACCATCGAACGGCGCGTCCAGTCCAGCCGCTTAGAAGAGATGTTTGCCCTAGACGTGTCCGGCCGGGTGCAGTTTACGTTTACGTATCCCGTTTCCGCGTCGGAGAGCCGGGAAGTCCCTGTGGACGCGCCCTTTAAGACGACAGTGGCCACCTTTGCCAACTCCACACGGACAGAGCCGTATGCCATCCTTGGCCGGGTAACGGACCAAAGCGGCAAGGCGGTTTCCGGCATTCAAGTCTCCTTGGAGGACGCTTCAGGCATGCTCCTCTACGACGATATGCGAACCGATCCCTACGGGGCATACGCTTTTTCCCAGCGTCCAACTGGATCTGTTCTGCGCTTTCAGACGCCGGAAGGCTTCGGCGTTCACATGGATGGCGACGATGCCCAGATTCGGCCCCTTCAGGTCTATGAAGGCAATGTGACGGTGCAAGGCGTTATGGAAGGATACCCCATCACGCTTGCGTATGGCCAATCCGATCCGGTGGTTCCGGACGCCAACGGCCATTTTACCATCGTTGGAGTCTTTGAGCAGGGAGACGAGCTGATTACTCATACGCCGGAGGGAATTCTCGCCACCGTGGAGACTGTGAACCAACAGCCGGTGGTCAGTCTCTTTCCGGCGGCGGTTGTCTCCGGGAAAGCCCTTGAAAGAGGCGCGTCAGGCGTCTCCGATGTGGAGATTACCCTGAGAGGAGAAAAAGCGGACGCCTCAACGCGGACAGACTCAGATGGCGGATATACCTTCACCGGCCTCTTTCCCGGCGAATACACGATGACCATCGCAAAGCCGGAAGGATTCCTGCTGGATTCATCGGACACGATGGCGCTTACAATTTCAGCGGGAGAAGAAAAAGAGAACGTGGACATCGCCTTGGTGAGGCCTGCCACAGTTGAATGCATCGCCATGGATAACGGAACTCCTGTGAAAGGCATTGAGATCACCCTTGTTCAAGGCAGCCAGACAGCCACTACGGATGCTGACGGCAAGCTTTCATTTACGAATCTCCAGGTTGGAACGTATGATCTTGGCTACAAGCTGCCCAAGAATGTGCTGCTGCCCCATCCTGTAAATCAAATCACCGTCAACACGCCGGGGGAGGATATTTTCCTGGCGGTGAACGCTGTACGCCCCGCCAAGTTGGCGGGCCGCGTCTGGAAGGACCAGGAAGATGACGGCGATTATGCGGGAAATGAGCCGGGACTGCCCAACGTTAACGTAGTGCTTCTCACGGAGATTGGCGAAACGGTAACCGCAACAACGACTGGCCGCAATGGGGAATTCTCCTTTGAGGGCTTGGTTCCCGCCAACTATCGGATAAGCGTTCAGCTTCCGGATAACATGATCTTTGCCCGGCAAGCGAGAACCGCTCCAGGCGTTCTCATCCAAGGGGTAGACGCGTTTTCTGGAACCAGTGAACTGTATTCCCTCACCTCGGGCCAATCTTTGGAATACCTCCAGTGCGGCGGAACGGCGGCTGGCACTGTATCTGGCGTGGCGTTCCATGACCTAAACGCCAACGGTGTGCTCGATCAAGGAGAGCCACTCCTGCCGGGGGCCGGGATAACGCTTACCTCGGGGGATGAAGCTGTTCAATGGACCCAGACGGATGCCCAAGGCGCCTACCGGTTCTCAGGCTTACGCCTGGGCAAGTATCGGATTAAAGTCTCCTTGCCGGAGGATTGTGTCTTTACCAGCCAGCACAGCAACATTTTGGGCGCGGTGGTCGCCAGTTCCATGCCAACGGTGGACAGCCATGAGGCGGAGCTGGCCGTTAACCTTTCGGTGGGCGGTGTGATGACGGCCACGGTCAATGCCGGAGCCTTGCGGAAGGCAACCATCCGGGCGCGTGTGTGGCTGGATGAGAATGTGGATGGACAGGACCTCGGTGAAAAGGGCCGGGGTGGAATTGCGTTAGAACTGTATCGGATATCCGACGCGGGGGTGTCCTTTGTGGCGTCCGCGAAGACGGATGACGATGGCCGGGCGGTTTTCGCGGACCTGCGCCCAGGCACATTCAAACTCAAGTATAGCCTGCCCTCTTCGGACTGGGGATATCTCTCGGGCGTAGAGCGGGAGGAAGGCGGTTGGGGCGAAGGCAAAGCAATTGCTTTCGTGGCAGGCGAAAATGAAATCGAAGTAGGAGCGGGAATCGCGAAACGGGGCGAAATTTCCGGTTTGGTCTTTGTGGACCCGGACTATGACGGAATTCGTGCCGAAGGGGCCGAAGGCTTGTCCACGGATGTGACACTTCTGAGAGCCGATGGTACGGAGGACACGAAGATCCAGAGCGATTCAAGCGGCGCATACCATTTCCGAGGCATTTTACCCGGCTATTACTCGCTCCGGTTTGAGATTCCCCCAGGGTACGCTTTCACTGCCAACCGGGATGACGCGCCGTCCTTTAACAGCGATGCTCCCGAGGCGCAAGGATCGGTGGGTGAGACCGCGCAGGTTTTCCTGCCTAGCGGAGAGACGCTACTCCTGGACGCAGGCGTGTATTTAGGCGCTTCGATTTCCGGTTCTGTTTGGCAGGATATCCGTGGAAACGGACTCTACGCAGGTGGAAATCCGCCGTTTGCCGACTGCGCTATCACGCTGGTGAAGGACGCGAAGCCCTATGCGGAGACCACCACGGCGAGAGATGGAACGTACAGCTTCCATATGCTCCCTCCTGGCGATTATTCAGTACGGGTAGCCCTTCCGAGCGGAATGCATTTTAGCCCGCCCAACTACGAGGCTGGCCGCGCAAGTACGATCATCCCTACGGAGGGCAATGTGGGCACCACGTCCGTGTTTAGCATGGCTATGGGTGAAAACAAGGTTGAAATTGACGCCGGCGCTATTTTCACAGGCACCGTGGGTGGAAAAGTTACAAAGAAGGGCACGGAAGAAGGTCTCCCCGGCATTGGTGTCACCTTGATGAAGGATGGCGCCGTTATCGCCGAAATAGAGACGGATCAGGAGGGGAAATACCGGTTTACGGATGTGCCTGGAGGCAATATGGAGCTTCATTTTGAACAGCCGTTTGACTGGCTGTTTGAGCCGGATGTCACCGGCGTCGTAGCCGTGAATGTCCCGCAGCAGCGCTCCGCGCCGGATGTGGATATTAAGCTTTTGCCCCAGACCGTTATTGAGGGCTTCATCTGGGTGGATAGCAATTTCAACGGGGAAGTGGATGAGAGCGAGGAACCTATGGCGCTTGCCATGGTGACCCTTCGCAAGCATGAAAAAGAAGACGAGCCCCTGGAAGAGGGCATCATCGAGAGCTTTACTGGAACGCAGGAGGATGGGAAATTTCGCTTCGACAAGCTGCAGCCGGGCTTCTATAGCATTGGCATTGTCCCGCCGGAAGGCGCAATCATGTATAGCGGCAAGGAAAGCACCATGCTGAAACTGGAAATGGGCGAGAACATTGAGTTTACAGCGTCCGCCTATTACGCTTCGTATATCATGGGCAACATTTGGAATGACACCAACGGTGACAGCCAAGTGGGAAGGGATGAGGAGCCTGTTATCGATGTGCCTGTGACCCTCTTGGATGAGCAGGGCAATGTGCTGAAGGAAACCGTTACGGATGCGGACGGCAACTACTTGTTCAATGAGCTGCCTCCCGGCACATGCCAGATTCTTGTCACGCTGCCGGATGGCTACGTTTTCTCCGATCCGGTGGAAGGGGGATCCATCATCACCCATGCCACCGAGAACGTAGGGACGGGTGAGCTTATTGTAATCGAGATGGGCAGCGGGCTGATGGACATGAATGTGGGGTGCATGTGGCCCGCGCGCATCGGCGACACGGTCTGGATCGACGAGAATGGAAACGGCCTTCAAGATTCTGTGGAACCGCCAGCACCTGACATCGCTGTTTCCCTGTGGCGGGTGGAATCGAGCGGTCAGCTGGTTTTAACGGACGAGACCAAGTCGGACGCTTACGGCAGGTACCGCTTTGAGAAGGTTCATCCGGGCCGATATCAGGTCAGCTTTGCCATCGGAAACGACTTTGTTCCCACGCGAACCGTGGAAGGGCTGGGGTTAATCAACAGCAAGCTGCCCTGGGTTGCCCGAAGCATCGTCTACACGGCCACGTTTGAAGCACCTTCTGGCGCCGATATCCTGTGGATCGACGCGGGCATTCTGCCAAAGAGCGCCATAGAAGCCTTGGGCTGGAGCATCGGCGACGGTGGAACCATCATCGGGCCATAACGGCAAAGCGTTTATTTTCTGGTTAACGCGCATGAATGGCAGGGCAACGGGTTTTATGCTCTTTTGTTTCTGCGCTTTGGGGGATTCTTTGGAAGGCGGGCTTTGCCCTTATCCTGCCCAGCCGCCGGCTTAGGCGCGGAGAGCGCTGAAGGGTTGGCATCAGGCGGGATTAAGGGCTCGCCTGATTCGTGGGGCTCCGCTTCCGGAGCCTTCGTTCGCCGGTTCACGCCTTGCTTCACAAGAGTATAGATCAGCGATGTGAGCGGCACGCTTACCAGCATGCCCATAATGCCGGCGATATTGCCGAAGAGCGTCACGCCTGTCAGCACCCAAAGCCCTGGCAGGCTGACTTTTTTTCCCACCACATGGGGATAGATCAGATTTCCCTCAATCTGCTGTAACACCAAGAAAAATACGAGAAACCAGATCCCCTGAAGGAGGCCCTGATTAACGATGATTAAGAAGAGCCCTACCGAACAGCCGATGAACGCGCCAAACATGGGGATGAAAGCCATGACACCCACCAGCACAGCGACCATCGGGGCATAGGGGAATCCAAGGATTGTCATGCCCAGGAAACAAAGGATGCCGAGGATGATGGATTCAAGGAACTGCCCGCCGATAAAATTGCCAAAGGCTTGGTTGGCTAAATGCCCGATCTCCAGGAAGCGGTCTACACGTTTTTCAGGCAAATAAGCGTAAAGCAGCCGTTTGAGCTGGGCGGAAAGCTTATCTTTGTTCAACAGCACATACAGCGCGACCACGAAACCAACCATGACATTGAATACGCCGGAAGCGAAGGACGTGGCGGCGGACATAGTGTCCTCCATAATGGAACTTGCTCCCGTTTGGAACCAGCCCAGCACGGCATCGCCGATTTTCACCCAATCCAGCTTGGGCATATTGAACGATTCCAAAGAGCGCCCGGATTTCTCGGAAATGTCCTGAACGAGGCTGTTTGCGCCGTCGATGAACTTTGGGAATTGTTCCCCGATGACCTTAAAGGTGTTGACCAGCTCAGGAATAACCAGGAATATGGCGGCGAACAGGAGCCCAATGACCAGCAGCACGGAGAGCAGCACGGCGAAAGGCCGCCGGATGGAACGCCAGCGAGCGCCAAAACGTCTGTCAAGCGGGGGAAAGAGCCGGCTTTCGATGTTCCGAAGGGGAGTATTCATAAGAAAAGCGAGGCTCAGCCCAATGACAAAAAAGGAAATAAAGCCCAGGCCTTTCTGGGCTGCCTGCATCACAACCCCGATGTTCCAAACCAACCCCATCAAAAGGATTGTGAACGTGATGATGCTGAGCAGCGTTCGGACGTTTCTGCGATTGAATTCCATTTGAGTCCCACCTTTCCCCGCGCGTAGCGCCCCTTAGTGTGCCTATTGATGAAGCTTCATATCACATTGGTATTTTGCGCTAAAAATGAAGCCAGCGTCTCAGTTCACTGTAAAGCGCTTGATTTCGATAGACAATGTAGAGCAGAAGGCCGATGAAGAAACATGGAGAGATAACAAAAAGAGACCAGATAATCCGGTCGCTGATCCCATAGCCGACGCAAAGCGCTTCCACCGCGAGCACCAAAAGACCCACAAGGAAGAAGCAGACGGACAGCACCAAAAGAACGCGCAATCTCCACTTTCGGATAAGCGCCACGACAAAGAGGGTCATAAAGACGAGAATGACCAGCGCGGGCAGCACGATTGGGAAAAACCATCCCGGCGACATGGATAAGCGTTCCACCATGAAAAGATACCCCGCCAGCGCGGCACCGGTGATGGATATGGTGCTATAAAGCCTTTGCCTTCGAATCAGGAGGGGGACTGTAAAGACGATCCAGATCAACGCCAAGACCCCGGCCGGATAGATACTCCAGCTGATGCCGTCGCTGAACAGATCCAGCAAAAGACATAGAAGGGCGGGCAAAAGCAAAAGAAGCGAAAGAAGCGAAAGGGTGTATTTTCGATTGATCGTCAGCGTCTGCTCTGGCGTTCGAACTGGGAAGGGCTTAGGCGCTTCCGGATCGAATGGGGACGCGAGATCCAAGACCTCCGTTCCGCATAAGGGACATGTCTTCTCCGCGTTTCCCAGCTTTACGCCACAATGAACACAATAAGCCATTATTGATTCTCCTGATTGCTTTCAACAGTTACTTCAATGCCTTGCTCTACTAAGAAGCGCAGCATCTCCCGGGGTAATGTAGCGTCCCGCTGATTGCGGGTGAAAATGAGCAGCATCCTGTCTCGGGTTGTGGTTAGCGCCGCGTTGCAGCCAGGGGAGGCGGAGGCGCCGAGCATCAGCTCAAACCGGTCTACTTGGGACATCATTTGCTTGGGCACGGTGATTCGGCCAACGCTGGTGAGCGTCGTCGTCATGGCTCTTTCTCCAACATACCGGAATACGGTATTGATCACCAAGTTTTTCAGGGGCAGGGGAGCAAGGCGAAGCAGGAGGTTCCGCTCGCTGGCCACATTGGTGGCGATGCCCGCGAATAAAAACTTGGGGTTCAAGGCGTACTGCATAAACGCGTGAACGTCTCGGGCAATTTCCTCAAACGTATACGTTCCAAGCTTCGGGTCGATCCCAGGGTTTACAAAGGAGGAAAGATTGCGCAGCGTTTCCGAGGGGTAAAAACGGCGCATGTTGACGGGCACGGATACCCGCAACGGCTGACGCCGGTAGCGGCGCTTTCCCTGTTGCTGATGAAGATAAGCGACGTAGAGCAGCGCCGCAGTCAAATACTCCGTGACGGTAACGGAGAGCTGCTTGGAACACGCCTGCACCTGCTGTGTGGACATAGAGGCCGCGATCACGTGCAGCGTATGGGGGGGGTCCGCCTGTCCGGGCAAATGATATGCCCTGGAATCCCTGCGGGAAACATGGGCTTTGGGGAGAGGCATGCGGTTGAACGCGTCCTCCATCTCCCCTGATGTGGGCTTTTTTTTAAGGTCCAGGATGCCTTCCCCAGAGGGAATTCTCATTCCTAACAGGCGAAGATACTCCGCCGCCAGGGTTTTTAAAAAGATGAATCCACCAGTGCCGTCTGTGAGGGAGTGAAAGAATTCCACGGAAATGCGGCGCCTATAGTACAGGACACGCAAAAGATAGCCGTTGTTTTCTTTCCAGCGAACGCGCATGCAGGGATGCCCCGTATCCAACTCCACATAGAGGGGCTTTTTGTTGGCCTCCAAATAGTACCAGAACAAGCCCCGGCGCATGCGCACCGCCATGGTGGGAAAACGGGGCAAAACCCGATCCAAGGCAATTTGCAGGGTCTCCGGCACCACATCCGTCATCAACAGCACGGATACGCGAAAGAGACTACTCCATTGGGATGTGGCGATTGCCGGATACAATTTGCCGGCGTTGTCCAGTTTAAACCATCTATATTTCTTCGTCCCGGCCATTTCATCTCCTCATTCCCTGGCTGTAGTATAGCATGCTCCGCATTTCCCTACAATTCCTTTCCGTTTGCAAAAGCAATTTTATTTCAGGCGAAAAACACTTGTTGAAATGTTGAAAACAAGATAGAATACAGGATGTTGATTTCTTATAAACCTTTGGGATAGAGGGGAGGCCGATGGCATACATGGGGCGCACTATGTGTGTTGTGATTGCCATTATGCTGATGATCACATCAGGATTTCCACCCGCTTTTTCAAAAGGCCAACTAAGCCCTATTCCCGTGGATGCGCTTCTTTCAGCGTCGCCTTCCCTTGTGGCGGGTCGTGCCGATGAGGCTGAGGAACTGCCCCGGATGGACAGGATGGATTCCTTCTTGCGTGAGCTGGATTTTCCCCTATTTGCGGCCTCCACAACCCTGTCGCGGCTTCAGCCCGTTGGCTGGAGCGCTCCGCTTCGGTGGGAGGCCAGAAAACCCGTGGGCATCCACGCGCCGCCAATGGGCGACCCACGCAGAACATAAAAGAAGCAAATAAAATAAGAGAGCAGTGAGATTATGGCGAAGAAAAAACATGCCTTTACCGTTGTGCTCGTCTTCACATTGGCGCTTTCTTGGATTGCATTTTTTGGGGTACATATCGGCTCATTTCATATCCCCGGCGCTTCTGAAATGCGCTTTGGAATCGATATCCGCGGCGGAGTGGACGCGGCATTTGCCCCGAAGGATCTGGATCGGAAGCCGACCGCGGCCGAGCTGGAAGCTGCCCGGAACATCTTTGAAACCCGCCTGAATCAGCGCAACATCCTGGATCGGGATGTGACCATTGATCATGAAAATGGCTATATCTTTGTTCGGTTCCCCTGGAAGACGGATGAGACCAACTTCAACCCGGATCAGGCTATTTCCGAGCTTGGCAGCACAGCTCATCTGACTTTCCGGGACCCGGAAGGCAAGGTGGTTCTGGAAGGAAAATATGTGGATAGCACCTCGGCAGGCCAGGATCAGAAGAATTTTGGGTTTCTTGTCCACCTAAAGCTTAAACCGGAAGGCCGGAAGATGTTCGCGGACGCCACATCGCGCCTTGTGGGACAGCGCATTTCAATCTATATGGATGAAACGCTGATTTCGTCCCCAGTCGTGCGCCAAGCCATTGATTCGGACCAATGTACGATTTCGGACATCGCATCCGCTGAACAGGCGAGGACCCTTTCCAACCAGATCAACTCTGGTACGCTGCCCTTCTCCATGACGGCGGAGCATTACAGCGCCATCAGCCCAGCGTTGGGCAGCAACGCGCTGGAGGTCATGATCATCGCCGGCATTGTGTCGTTCATCCTGCTTTGCGTGGCGCTGATCCTCTATTACCGCCTATCCGGCGTTGTGGCCGCCGTTTCGCTGCTGATGCAGGTGGCGGGTCAGTTGGCGCTGCTCACCTGGCCTCAAATTACGGTGACGCTCCCCGGCATTGCCGGCATAATCCTTGCCATCGGCATGGGCGTGGACGCGAACATCATCGTTTCAGAGCGCATTCGGGAGGAAATCCGTAGCGGCAAGATCATCGAGAATGCCGTTAACTATGGATTCAAGCGGGCTTTCTCCTCCGTTTTTGACGGCAACATTACGGTGTTGATCGTGTCCTTTGTCATGATGATCTTCGGCTCCGGCGCGATCCTCTCCTTCGCGTATACCCTTCTGTTCGGCATCATCATGAACTTTGTGGCTGGCGTCCTGTCTACCCGGGTGATGACGATGTCGCTGGTCCAGCATCCCCGTTTCAAGAAGGCATCGTGTTTCATGAGCGAGCGCATGATCGC
>JAVBOX010000072.1:0-20026 GCA_031550095.1 Eubacteriales bacterium | reverse complement strand
TTTCACAATGGGAGAAAGGCTGGAACTCCTTCGCATAACAACAGCTGGATTTCATAACATAGTCGTGAAGAGCTTTTCGGGTTTGCTGGTGGATGCGGTAAGGAGCTTTGGCGCGGAATGCGTTTTACGGGGATTGCGCACGCCGGAGGATTTAGGTCCGGAGCTGGAAATGGCACGCCTCAACCGGCATATCAGCGGCGTGGAAACTGTTTTTCTAGCGGCCTCCGCGGAGACCGCGTACGTAAGCGCCCAGAGGGTTCGTGAAATTGGCCGCTTGGGCGGGTGTCTGAAAGGCTTGGTTCCCGAAGCTGTCCGGGAGCAAATTGAAAGAAAGTTCTGCCATAATGGCGCCTGAATTTCCCAGGGGCATTGATGGTTGATCGGAAAAGATTGAGGAGGATCTGGCATGGAATCCAATATCGACGTTTTTTCCCATATCGCGGATCTGGAGGCTATGATCGAGAACAGCAAAAAGGTCCCATTGACAAACCAGTATCTCATGGATCGGGAGGCGTTGCTAAACAGTGTTCAGGTCATTCGGGATATGCTGCCAGAAACGATTAAAGAGGCGAATCGCATCCTTAAACAGGAAAGCCGGATTCTTCAGGACGCCAAAAAGCATGCCGATAATATGATGGCGGAGGCGGACGCGAAGGCAAGAATGCTGCGGATGGAGAGTGAGCAGCGGGCTGAAGCGCTAACCACCAGTTCCCGTCAACAGGCGGAGCAGCTTGTGGATGACGCGCAGCGCAGCGCCGCAGACATGCTGGATGCCGCCGAGCAGAAGGCCGAGATGCTCGTCTCTCAAACCAGCATCGCCATTCGGGCGGAACAACAGGCTAACGAAATCATGACCAATGCCCGAGGAGAAGCCCAAAGGACCCGCATGGCCGCTTTGGATCATTGTGGAGACCTTCTCAAGCATGCCGAGGATGTTGCCATTGAGATTGCCAATGAGCTTCGGGACGCACGGCTTCAGATGGATCAGGAGAGATAGAAAAGGCGGCATATGCAGTAAGCCGCCAGGCCGTGCAGGACCTTTGCCAGGAACTGCCCTTCCGAACGCACCCCGACTGGCCGGAGGAAAGCGGCGTTTTGCATGAAGATGGACATCCCTCCAAAGGAAGCGGCGGCGCATAGCAGCGGTGCGGCCTGATGGGTCGGCAGGCCTAGCGCCTGAATTTGCATGCAGCCTCCGGCCATTTCCAAAACGCTGGATAAAAACGCGTGGGCCCAGGCGGGCAGTGAAAAGGCATGCGCCACAAGGGCGGAAACCACACAAAAGAACACCATATAGCCGCAAACATGGATCATTGTCAGCGCCGCGCCGCCAACCACTTCCGTCAGATGCGCCTGAGAAGGCGGATGAGACTCCGCGTCTTCTCTTTTTTCCCGTGATTTGCCTTGAAACAGACGAACGCCAGCCCAGGCGACTCCAGCGCCAAGCCAATGGGAGACCAGCATTCGCCAGCCGCCTGATAAGGCGCCGAGGATGAACAAAGGGCTCGCGGTTGTGCACAGCGCTGCCAGTTGCCGGGCTTTTTGTACGGGGCATTGGGCCGACTGAACCAGGCTGGCGCCGGCGGGAGAACCGCCTATCATTGCCAGTGGCACCAACAGCATCCTGCTCGGCATGGCGGTGAGGAGCAATCTGCTTAGAATCATAAAGGGGAACAATGCGGGCATGACTTGGTTTGCCCATGCCTGGCAGGCGGACCGGGCAGCGCCTATCGCCTCTTGGGGAAATAGCCCCAACAGACCCACGAGTGCCCCAATTAACGCCGCATAGAGGTGACCGCTCCATTTTTTCCGCATCCCTAGAAGCTATGCCAGAAAGGAAGGAACCATGCGAACGCTAAAGGTAGGGCTTGCCCTTGGCTCCGGCGCGTTTCGGGGCCTTGCGCACATTGGCCTGCTGGATGTTTTTGAAAAGGAAGGCATTCCCATCGACTTGATCGCCGGAACTTCCATTGGTTCTTTGGTCGGGGCCGTTTATGCCGCGGGCAGATCCCCGGCTGAAATGGAGGCGTATGCCTGCGATCTTAAGGAGATACAGTATTATGACATTGGCATTCCACGCCGGGGATTTCTCGCGGGGAAGCGCCTTCAATCTCTGATTGAGGAAATCACCGGGAGGAAGACCTTTCAGGATACGAGGATTCCTTTCGCTGCCGTCGCTTGTGACTTTGAGACCATGGAGCAGGTGGTTTTGCGGGATGGGTTCTTACATGAAGCCGTCCGGGCCAGCGTATCCATTCCGGCGGTCTTTGTGCCCGTGGAGATGGATGGACGGGTTCTCGTGGATGGGGGATTGCTGAATCGTGTGCCGGCAGATGTGTGCCGCTCCATGGGCGCGGATGTGGTGATCGGCGTCGATGTGGGGTATCGGGGGCAGCGGATGAAAACCAATAACATCCTGGAGCATGTCGTGCACATGATCGACATTTATGAATGGCAGGTTGCGCAACAAAGGGTCAGCGAAGCGGATATCATCATTACCCCAAATGTGCTGGATATCGACCCGGTTCGCCTGGGAAGCCGTGCCGCAGAATGCGTTGAGCGGGGAAGAACCGCTGCCAGAGAGGCTTTGCCGAAGGTTTTGGAGCTGATTTGGGAGGCTTCGAAAAAAAGCAGTGGTCAATAGGAGCTGAAAGGCTGGATGCGGCATGAGAAAACGATTGACATCCACAAAGCGCTATGATAAAGTAAATAAGCATGTTTATGGGCGGGCGAAGCCTGCCTAATTCCTGTTAATACGATGGAGGTGGAAGTATGGCTGTTGGCGCCCGTGTGAAAATTACGCTGGCCTGCCCCGATTGCAAGCAGCGCAACTACAGCACGATGAAGAACAAGAAAAACAACGCCGAGCGTCTTGAACTGAGCAAATACTGCCCGTTTTGCAGAAAGCATACGGCGCACAAGGAAACTCGCTAAGGCTTAGGCGGCGGAAGGAAGTGTAACGATGGCCAAGGAAGAAAAGACCCTTCCGGAGAAGAAGCCGGGAAAGGGCAACAAGTTCTTCAAAGCGATCGCCGGCATTCCAAATCGCATGATCAATGCGGTCAAGAATACCATCGCTGAGTTGAAGAAGGTTACATGGCCGACGCGCAAGGATCTCATCAACTACACCGCGATCGTGCTTATTTTTATGGTGGCGATGGCGATCGTTGTTGGACTGTTGGACTTTGGCGCGGGCAGCTTGATTCGCGTCATTATCCAGGCGTAACCGGAAAGGGGACGGCATGGCGGATCTAGTCGAGACAAGTGGACCGCAGTGGTATGTGGCGCATACCTACTCCGGCTACGAAAACAAAGTAAAGGCAAACCTGGAAAAGGCCGTTGAAAACAATGGCATGCAGGACCTAATCGCCGAAGTGCGCGTCCCGGTCGAAGAGGTTGTTGAGATCAAAAACGGAAAGCGCAGAACCGTTCAGAGGAAAATATTCCCTGGGTATGTGCTTGTTCGGATGATCATTACGGATGAATCATGGTACGTTGTTCGCAATACGCGCGGTGTTACAGGCTTTGTTGGACCGGGATCGAAGCCCATCGCCCTCACGGATGAAGAGGTTGAATCCATGGGCATGGGAAGTCGGAGCATGCGCCTCGATATTGCCTTGGGTGAGGATGTGCGCATCCTATCCGGTCCGCTGGAGGATTTTGTCGGACGGGTGGATGAAATCGACACACTGCACCAGACAGTGCGTGTCATGGTGACGATGTTTGGCCGCGAAACCCCCGTCGAGTTGGAGTTTTCACAGGTCAAGCGTGAAAAGTAGGAGTTTATGTCCAGCGTTGGATGTTGAGACCCTGCGGCAAGTCCGCAGGCTTGGGAGGAACGCAAGTTCCTTGTTACCACAAATAGAGGAGGATTTCACATGGCAAAGAAAGTGACGGCGTTTATCAAACTGCAGGTGAATGCGGCCAAAGCCACACCGGCGCCGCCCATTGGTCCCGCCCTGGGTCAGCATGGCGTCAATATTCCGGGCTTTTGCAAGGAGTTTAATGAACGCACGGCGAAGCAGGCCGGCTTGATCATTCCTGTCGTGATTACGGTGTATTCGGACCGTTCCTTCACGTTTATCACAAAGACCCCACCTGTTCCGGTTCTGATCAAAAAGGCCCTGGGCCTGGAATCAGCGTCAGGCCGTCCCAACAAAGAAAAAGTTGGCAAGCTAACCCAGGAACAGGTTCGTCAGATCGCCGAGACCAAGATGCCCGACCTGAACGCCGCTGATGTGGAAGCCGCGATGCGCATGGTGGCCGGGACGGCCAGGAGCATGGGCGTCACGGTGGAAGCATAAGCGAGAGGGGATGAAACAACATGAAGCATGGAAAAAAATATGTCGATAGCGCAAAGCTGATTGATAGCCTGACAGCGTATGACCCCGAACAGGCCATTTCCCTGGCAAAGCAGACGGCGAAAGCAAAGTTTGACGAGACCATCGAAATTTCTGTTCGACTGGGCGTAGACCCCCGCCATGCGGATCAGCAGGTTCGCGGCGCGGTCGTGCTCCCAAATGGAACGGGTAAAGTGGTTCGCGTTCTCGTCTTTGCCAAAGGCGATAAGGCCAAGGAAGCCGAGCAGGCGGGCGCGGACTTTGTCGGCGCTGAGGATATGGTGGCCAAGATCCAGGGGGAGAACTGGTTTGGCTTTGATGCTTGCGTTGCCACCCCGGATATGATGGGCGTGGTTGGCCGTATCGGCCGTGTCCTAGGTCCCAAAGGCTTGATGCCTAACCCCAAGAGCGGCACGGTTACCATGGATGTGGCAAAGGCCATTGGCGATATTAAGTCCGGTAAGGTGGAGTATCGCGTGGACAAGACCGCCATCATTCACTGCCCCATTGGCAAGAGATCTTTTGATGATGAGAAGCTCATGGAGAACCTGTCCGTTCTCATGGACGCCATTGTCAAGGCCAAGCCTTCCGCCGCCAAGGGAACCTATTTGCGCTCCGTTGTGCTCTCCAGCACCATGGGCCCCGGAATCAAGGTAAATCCGTTGAAATTCTAATTGTAACGTTTCCATAAAGACAGGATAGGCATGCAAGAAAAGCGCGTCGGATGCCCGGTGCGCTTTTGAATATTTCCTGCTCTTTATCATGAGAGAGCTCGGCGGCCTTCTTCAATTTCTTCTCTGGACAACCCACCAAGGGTAAGTGCGCTATCGGGCACATTTTCCAGCCTGTCGTAAAACCCGCTGATAATTTGCCGAAGCTCCGGCATGATTTCGCTGGCGGCAAACAGCGCATCCTCACAAGCGGCGTATTGGCCTCCCCGCTCCATGAGTTCCGCCAGACCGACAAGGGTCTCAACAGGCAGTTGGTCCAGGTTGGCCTCCATCATTTGAACGGCGCGATCACAGGCGGGCAGCAGATAATCCGGTTCTGTCAGGCTTGCGAACAATGCCAATATCTGCAATTTGAGAGGCAGGAGTTCGTCCTCGGTTTGTTTTCGCGAGGATACTTCTGCATCGATGAGGAGCAACTGGGCAGCAAGGTATCGCTGAGGTTCCGCCATGAGATTTGCAAGGGTTTGGGGATCTCCCGTTTTCAGCATAAACATGGGCATGCCACATGCCCTTTGGCTTATCTCTTCCAACTCTTTACGGGCATCGGCCTCATGGGCAATGGCACGGATGCGGCGCATCAGTTCTCCCATCATCTCAATCATGCGCAACACATAGTCTTTCTGATAGTACATACTTACCTCCGCTGGAAGTCTTTATCCAATTGTAGTATAATGCTTCATAGCTGATTTAACAAGTGGAGGAAAAGTGATGATGGCTACGGCAAGGGGTGCGGCCGTCGTTATGGAATTAAGCAAGAATCTTCGCGTTTGTTCCGTTGTAATAACATCCATGTTTTAAAGGAGTGCTTTTGTGAGCTACTTGCGTCGCTTTCTTTGGTATATTGCCAAGCACCTGTTGGCCGTGACAATAGTGGCTGGCGCGATGATTCTTGCGTGTTATATGGCGATGAATACCGCCAACATTACCATACTTCTCCAGGACGGGATGGCCTTGAGGGCCCAGGTTATCATGATGGAAGAGGATCAGGCGGAGCTAAACAAATATTTTGAGAATGAATTTGTTCAGTTGGACACGGCGCTGAACCTCGGGCAGACGGGCCAGTCTCCCTATGCAAATTACAATATTAACGGCATTGATCACCGGGTAAAGCTGGAGTGGATGTGGTGCTGGCCTTGGGACAGCGTTGCCCGTGCTGATTTTGTGGAAAGTGTGCCCAAGATTGATGGCCGCATCATTGCCAGCCTTCGGGCGGATGCAGAAAAAAACAACCCGGCCAGCGTCTACCCGCCTGCTTGGAAAACAGCCCGCTATCGGGCCACTTTGGTGCGCGAAGCGGGCCGCTGGAAGATTCAATCCCTAAAGCAGCTTGAGCAGCTTACGCCATGATCCAAATCGGAAAGCTTGTCTTGCCATTTGGGGCGATGCTCGCGCCTATGGCGGGTGTTACGGATGTGCCTTTCCGCCTTTTGTGCCGAGAACAGGGGAGCGCTTTTGCGGTGACTGAAATGATCAGCTCGAAGGGTTTATTGTTCGCGCCGGAGAATCGCAGGGCCGTCCAATCCTTGCTGACTGTATTGCCGCAAGAAGGCCCTGTCGTGGCGCAGATCTTTGGCCATGAACCCGCGGCGATGGGAGAAGCGGCCCGGAAACTGGCGGAGATGGGCTTTTGCGCAATCGACATTAACTGCGGCTGCCCTGCGCCCAAGATCACGGGAAACGGCGATGGGAGCAGCTTATTGAGGGACATTCTACTGGCGGCTAAGATCGTCTCGGCTGTTCGGAAGGCCGTTGATCTGCCCTTGACTGTGAAGATGCGAATCGGCTGGGATAGCGACCATGTCGTCGCGGTTCCTTTCGCGAAAATGCTTCAGGAAGAAGGCGCGGATGCGGTTACCGTCCATGGCCGCACCAGGCAGCAGGGCTACAGTGGCCACGCGGATTGGAGCTTTGTTCGGGATGTGAAAGCGGCCATTTCCATTCCGGTTATCGGGAATGGAGATGTTTTTTCCGCGGATGAGGCGGTATTACGGATGAAAGAGACGGGCTGCAGCGCTGTGATGATCGGAAGGGGCGCCCTTGGCAATCCGTGGATTTTTTCCCAAGTGAAGGCCCAAATGGAAGGGCAGGCGATCCTCATGCCTTCCCCAGAAACGCGAATGAAAACCGTCCTTCGCCACGCGCGGATGCTGTGCGCCTGGAAAGGACAACCTGTGGCGATTCGCGAGATGCGCAAACATGCCGTATGGTATACAAAGAGACTCCCCGGTGCTGTGAAAGCAAGGATGGAGATTCAAGCGGCAGAGACGCTATCGGGCCTTGAGAAGGCGCTGATGGGGGTGTTTTGGCAATAAAACAATCCTTTCACGTTTTCTTGACAAACCAGGAAGCAGAGGATATAATAGCATGCGGTTCATTTTGTGAGGTAGTTCAATGCGATTGGATATTGCCAGGGCTCTGCGGGCCGAAGGAGAAGAGTTCCCTTTCTCCCTGGAGGTTCCTCTATCGGAAGCTTCTGTCTTAGGGGAGCCGGTTGCTTTTGCCGGCCCGGCAAGGCTAAACGGATGGGTTGCGGCCATCGGGCAATCCATTCGCCTGCGTGGAATCCTTGCCTTTGAGGCCTCCGCTCGGTGCATGCGCTGCCTCGCGGAAACCATGAAGTCCTTTGAGACATCCGTTGACGCGCTTTTTGTATTGGCGCCGGAGCCAGCGAATCCTGACCTTTATCTGTACGAGGGAGATTCTATTGATCCGACAGATATGGCCACAGACGCTGCCGTGCTTGCGTTCCCAATGCAATGGAATTGCAGCGGGAAATGCAAAGGCCTCTGCCCCGTTTGCGGAGCGGATCGCAACCTAATATCGTGTTCATGCCGGATGGAAGTGACGTCAAAGCATCCTTTCTCGGCATTGCAACAATTGCTGACCGAGGATGAAAGCGAGGTGTAAAGAATGGCTCTACCCAAGGGTAAAATTTCCAAGGCAAGAAAACACAGCCGTCAGGCAAATTGGAAGATTAGCGCTCCAAGCATCGTGAAATGCCCGCGCTGCTCAAAGATGAAGTTGTCCCATCGTGTTTGCAAGCATTGTGGTTATTATGACGGCCGCAACGTGCTGAAGATCAGCGACGACAAGAAAAAGAAGAAGGATGCCTGAGTTTGGCTTTCGAGAATGGGCTGGCGTTCCCGGCAATTCATACAAATCCGAAACCACATAAGCGGCGGATACGGTCAATGATCGTACCCGCCGCTTTGCTTTATGGGAAACCACTGATCCTAGCCAGACACCTTGAATCACTTCATCATCTTCGCCAGGAGCCGATTGCTTCGCTCGATAAACTTGCCCATGGCCTCCGCTTCCAATGGCTGCCTGGCCATCTCAGCCAGATCATAAATCTGACGGCAGAGCTCGAAGGTTTCTTCATTTGCCTCCCGGCTGTTCAGATTCTCAATCATCCCGTTGCGGCGGTTCAACACCAGGCGCACCATTGAAGGCATGGCGAATTTATCGCCATAGAAGCGCGACATGTCCTTGAAGCGACGCATCTGCTCATCCTCGATGGCCAGAGCTGGCAAATCCGTGTTTTTTAATGTGTCCAGTGAAACCTGCAAGTCCTCCCGTCCAAGGGCATCCCGGAACAGGGCTGTAAGCTTGCCTTCATCAAGCTGGCTTGCGTCATCATCCTTGATCGTCAAACCCGAGAGATCCGCGTCCACGCGGCTATACTTGACGGCCTGATTCTTAAACTCCAGGAAGGAGATATAGTTCGTGTCCAAAGGCGAATCTAAAAGCGCGACGTCAATGCCTTGCTCCGTGTAAAGGGCGATGGAGGCCGCCTGAACCTTCGCGTCGGAGGCGTAATAGACCTTGTTATCCGCCTTTTCCTTATTGGCATCCAGGTATTCCTGGATCGTCACTGTCCGGCCATCGGTGAGCTTAAGGAGAAGCGCATCCTTCATCCGGTCGTAAAAGGATTCATCCTTGACACAACCAAACTTGATAAAGGGATGAATATCATTCCAGTAGTTCTCATAGGATTCCCGCTCGGAGGTGAACATGCCGGTAAGCTTGTCCGCCACCTTCCGGGTAATATAGGCGGACAGCTTCTTGACATATTGATCGTTCTGCAAGAAGGAGCGGGAAACATTCAAGGGCAAGTCCGGGCAGTCAATGACCCCCTTGAGGAGCGTAAGAAACTCCGGGATCACCTCTTTGATGTTATCCGCCACGAATACCTGGCCGCTGAAAAGCTTGATGGGTCCCTCCATCATCCCGCCAAACTCCTGCTTGATCTTTGGAAAGTATAGTATTCCCTTCAGGTTGAAGGGATAATCCACGTTCAGATGCACCCAGAAAAGGGGTGGCTCGTATACATGAAAAACTTTCGTATAAAAGGCCTTATACTCCTCATCCGTGCAATCGGAGGGCTTCTTAAGCCAAAGAGGCGATGTCTCGTTGATGGGCTTGGGAACGTCCGGTGCCTCTCCTTCCTTGGACTCCGGCTTTTCCTTTCCCGCGATTTCAAGGTATACGGGAATTGTCAGGAAGGAGCAATACTTTTCCAACACATCCCGCACGGCATGCTCGTGAAGAAACTCATGCTCTTCCTCGCTGATGGTTAGGGTGATAGTGGTGCCGACTTCTGTGCGCTCGGAGGGTTCAATGGTATAGGACATGCCATCCTCGGAAGTCCAACGAACAGGGCTGGCGCCAGGCTGGAAGGAAAGCGTATCAATTGAGACTCTGGAGGATACCATAAACGCGGAATAAAAGCCAAGGCCAAAGTGGCCGATGATGCCAGTCTGCTTTTCTTCGCCATATTGCTTGAGAAACTCTTCCGCGCCTGAAAAAGCTACCTGGTTGATGTACTTCTCCACCTCGTCCCCAGTCATTCCAATGCCGTTATCCGTAAACCGCAGCTCACCTTTTGCCTCATCCGCTTCCAAAAGAATACGGTAATCGACTTGCGCGTCCGGCTCCGCGAGCTTTCGCTTTGTGATGGCGTCGCAGCCATTGGAAACCAGCTCCCGAATGAATATATCTTTATCCGAATATAGCCATCTTTTGATGATGGGCATGATGTTTTCCGCATGAATGGAAATCTGCCCTTTGGATTCCAAAATAGCCACCCCTTTTCTTATTGTCTTTCTTTGACTATTTTAGCAAGGGAAAACAGTCTTGTCAAGAGAAAATTAGCACTCGTCACTTGCGAGTGCTAGCATGTTGTTCTGGCATTTGTTGATAAAAGCGGGTTTTCAGCCAACGGGCTTAGCCTCCCGCCACCGTCAACTTGCGCAGGCCTCTTTTCAGCGCGGCTCGGCCCATAACGATAAAGATCGCCGTCCAAAAAAGCTGCAAACCCAAAGCGCCGGGCAGTGAGGAGAGGGGCAGCGCTTGGCAGAGGAACAGCGCAGGGGTGGCAACCAGACCAGAAAACGGTTGGAGGCTAAAAAAGCCCTGGAGCCAATCCGGCATAAGGGGCAATGGAATCACCATGCCGGAGAGCAATGTGACAATGTGAGGAACGATGCGGGTAACGCCATCTCCGGTTACAGTCCAAAAAAGCGATGCTTGCATCAGCGCGGTAACGGAGCAGGAGAGCAACAGCGCACCAAGGGTAGCTATCAGCCAAGCGGCGGCAAACGGAAACTCGGGCCACTGCATGGCTAAACCTGATGGCATGACCAGGGTGGCGATGAGAAACATGGGAATGGATTTGAGCAAAGTAGGCGCCGTGCGCTGGGCAATGGCCCTGGCGAACCAATGGATATACAGGTCAAGGGGACGTACAAGGTCATAAACCACAGAACCTGTGCGCACGCTTTCGCCGATTTCCCGGTCGATATTCCAGGGCAACATGCCGAGCATGGCCTGTCCAAGCCAGGTATAGGTAACGGTCTGGGCCAGTGTCATGGGCTGAGGTGCTTGTGAATGGCTATAAAAAGCGATGAGCACGCTGACCATCACATAACCGAATACCCACTGGGTGAGAAGCCCGGCAAGCGCAGCGGCCCTGTATTGAAACAGTGTGCGTGCCCTGGCCGCAAAAAGAGCCCAGTATGGCTTGAGTATCATGGAGTGTCTATTTGGGCGTAACGCCGAGCGACCACCACATCGATGGGCGGATTTTCCACCATTACATCGACGATGCCGCATTTTTCATTGAGCAGGGCGATTAGCGCCGCCGCGGGCGTAAGGGTGGGATCAAACAAAAGCGTCCATTCATTGTCGAATCCCTGCTGGCAAGTAACGTGGGCAGGCAGCCATTCCGCAAGAAACGGCCTCTCCAGGGTTGCCACAATGCGCCGCTCGTGCTCGCTGGCCAAAAGCGCCTGAACAGAACCATCCATGAGGAGGGATCCTTGGCCGATCAGCATTACCCGGGAGCAAAGGGCTTGAATATCGTCCATATCATGGGTGGTGAGGATTGCCGTAAGCCCCCTTTCCCGGTTCAAGTCCCGGATAAACTCACGAACCGCCAGCTTGGACACGGCATCCAAGCCGATGGTCGGTTCATCCAGAAAGAGGATTTCCGGGGAGTGAAGCATGGACGACGCCAGCTCGCAGCGCATCCGCTGGCCAAGGCTGAGCTGTCGTACGGGCGTTGCCAGAAGTGGCGCCAAGGAAAGCCTGCCCACCAGTTCATCCAGGTTTCGCCGATAATCCGCCTTGGACACCCGATAGATGTCCCGGAGCAGGACAAAAGAATCGATCACTGGCAAATCCCACCAAAGCTGGCTTCGCTGACCAAACACAACCCCGATCCGGGCCGCCAAGCGCATGCGTTCCCGCCAGGGCGTCCATCCCAGGACGCTGCAAACGCCCTCATCCGGGGTTAATATGCCGGATAGAATTTTGACTGTTGTGGATTTCCCCGCTCCGTTTGGCCCGATGTAGCCCACCAGTTCCCCCTGCTCAATCTGAAAGGATACGGTACGGAGAGCCTCCACCGGTATGATGCGCGGGGCAATAAAGCTTTTCAGCCAGCCCCCGTTTCTTTTGCGGATTCTATATGTTTTGGATAAACCTTCGCAGAAAATAAAGGGGGACACAACCATACCTCCTTATAAAAGGGAAAAAAGTATAACATATCTATGCAAAAAATGTCAAGGAATTGGATAAGGCTGTGACGGGTTCAACCGTGCACAATTTATGCGCTTGCCCGCTGAATCCCTTTACAAAGGTTTACCGATGGGCTATACTATCTTCGACAAACGCATAACAGCTCTTGACGCAAAAAGATCTTCAGGGCAGGGTGAAATTCCCGACCGGCGGTAGAGTCCGCAAGCCTTCGGGCAGATTTGGTGAACGCATTCCGCGCGATTCCAAAACCGACAGTATAGTCTGGATGAAAGAAGATAAACCCTGATCTTTCAAGGTCGGGGTTTGTTTTGCAGAAAGAGGTAAATGAATATGGCTCAAAGAACTGAAAGACGGGCAGATGTTGGACAGCTGGCGCGGATAGGCATGATGTGCGCCATTTCAATCGCACTGAGCTACTTTCCCGAAATCCCCATGGCCTTTTTTGCTCCTTGGCTTAAGTTGGATTTTGTCTATGTCCCGGTGCTTCTCACAGGGTTTGCCCTTGGGTTTCCGTCCGGTTTTGCCGTTCTGGCAGTGCGGAATCTTTTTCAGTTGCTCCGGACCGATTCCGGCGGCGTTGGACAACTGGCGGATCTTTTGGTCGGCACTGCCATGCTCCTGCCGTCTGTTCTCGTGTATTTCCGCGTGCGCAACCGCAAAGGCGCCCTTATCGGCATGGGTATCGGCGTTCTGGCAATGACGGCAATGGGTGTGCTGGCCAATCGGTTTCTGTTGCTGCCCGTTTTTCTGGGGGATGGATTTGCCGCGTATATGGCGGGGCATCCCACGCTTCTTTGGGCTTCGGTAGCGCCCTTTAATCTGGTGAAAGGCGTTACGGTCAGCCTGGTGACCTTTGCGCTGTATAAACACCTCTCACCTTTTCTGAAGCGCGGGCTGAAAGGATAGTTAGTGATCGTAACGTCTTCAAGCGAAAAGCAAACTGAACAGATCGGCATATCGCTCGCGGCGCAATTGCGCCCGGGCGATGTGCTGTTGCTAAGTGGCGGCTTAGGCGCGGGAAAATCTGTGCTGGCGCGAGGCATTGCCAGGGGACTGGGCATCATAGGACCGGTGCCAAGCCCCACATTTACGCTGCTCAACTGCCACCAGGGGGCGCTTGCGCTCCATCATTTCGATCTATACCGGCTTGAAGATCTTGAGGAGTTTTTTGCCGCTGGACTTCAGGATTTTTTGGCAGGCGAGGCGGTATCCGTTGTGGAATGGCCTGAGCGCTGCGAGGAAGTCATCCCCCCATGCCGCCTTGAGATTTCGATTGCCGACGGACCCTCAGAGGGAGAGCGGGTTCTTTCAATCCTCAGCAGAGGCGGCTTTCGCGAGGTGAGTTTATGAGCGTAATTCTTGCCATGGATACGTCAGGCCCTTCATTGAGCGTTGCGCTTATGCGGGATGGCTTGGCCCTGTTTGAGTGTGTGCGGCGGAGTGGGTTAACCCATTCGGAGAGCTTGATGCCCATGGTGGATGAGGCGCTCCGCGCGGGAAAATTGTCGATGGCGGATGTAGATTTGGTTGCCGTTGTCAAAGGGCCTGGCTCCTTTACCGGGGTTCGCATCGGGGTTTCGTCGGCCATAGGGCTCTCGCAGGCTCTGAATAAACCCTGCGTTGGCATCAACGCGCTGGAGGCTATGGCGTTCTGCGCTTCTCTTTTCGATGGGGTGGTGTGTCCCCTGCAGGATGCCCGGGCAAGTCAGGTATACGCAGCGGCATTCCGGAAGGGAAAGCGGGTTATGCCCGATGAAGCTGTCAGCCTGGATGAATATTTGGAGCGGGTTGCATCATTTGGTCGCTGTTGCTTCGTTGGGGACGGTGCGGATCGCCATAGGGAAGCAATACTCTCTGTCATGGGTAAATCGGCGATCTTTCCGTCTGAGGGATGGATGGGGATCCGTGGGTCCTGTGTGGCGCAGTTGGCCTATATGAAACAAGGGGAAGCGGGAAGCTGGCGAACGCTGGCGCCCTATTATCTCCGTGCGCCCCAGGCGGAACGAGAGCGCACGGCAAAGGAGGCCCAAAGTGGCTGAACCGATTGTGCGCCCTATGACGCTTGAAGATGTGGATGATGTGCAGGAGATCGAAAAAGGGTGTTTTTCCATTCCATGGTCTCGGGATGCTTTTGAAAAGGAAGTCACGGAGAACAAATGCGCCCGCTACCTGGTCGCTGAGCTGTCCGGCAGGGTGGTGGCATACGCGGGCATGTGGCTGGTAATTGACGAGGCGCATATCACCAACATCGCCGTGCTTCCCGGCCATAGGGGCAAAGGCTATGGGGAGCTGATTACCCGATCCCTTATGCAGTTGGCGGCGGATGTGGGCATGAGGTGGATGACGCTTGAGGTGCGGCGTTCCAACTCCGCAGCCCAAGAGCTTTATCATAAGGTTGGCTTTTTTGATGTGGGCTATCGGAAAAGGTATTATGACGACAATCGGGAAGACGCGCTGATCATGGCTTGCGAGAACCTCCCGCCATCGAGAATATTTCCGTGAGTTCGGACGAAAACTATTGCCAGCTACTGGGAAACATAGTATACTGAACCGTTGAGTGAATGTGATAATAAGTAGAGGAGAAATGCGAATGGCTACAAAGTATGTCTACCTGTTTGAAGAGGGCAACGCGCAAATGAAGAATCTCCTGGGTGGCAAAGGCGCCAACCTAGCTGAGATGAGCACCTTGGGCCTACCCGTTCCCCAGGGTTTTACCGTGACGACCGAAGCATGCACCCGCTATTACCAGGATGGAAAGATCATCAGCGACGAGATCCAAGGGCAGATCTTTGCCGCGTTAAAAACTGTGGAAGGCATGACCGGCAAGAAGTTTGGCGATGTGGGAAATCCTTTCCTTGTCTCCGTCCGTTCCGGCGCCCGCGCCTCAATGCCCGGCATGATGGACACCATTTTGAACCTGGGCCTCAACGATGAAACCGTTTTAGGCGTGGCAAGGAAATCAAATAACGAGCGCTTTGCTTATGACAGCTACCGGCGTTTTATCCCGATGTTCTCGGCCGGGGTGATGGAAGTGGAAAAGGCGAAGTTTGAGCATATTCTGGATGATGTAAAAGAAAAAAAAGGCGCTCAGTACGATACGGACCTGAATGCGGAGGACATGAAAGAGGTTGTTCGCCGCTATAAGGAGCTCTACCTTAAGGAAAAGGGCAAGCCCTTTCCCCAGGATCCCAAGGAGCAATTGATGGAGGCGGTGAAGGCCGTATTTCGTTCTTGGGACAACCCCCGTGCCATCTATTACCGCCGCATGAACGATATCCCTGGCGATTGGGGTACCGCCGTTAACGTCCAGTCTATGGTCTTTGGCAATATGGGCGACGACTGCGGCCCAGGCGTCGCTTTTACCCGGGATCCCTCCACCGGTGAAAAACGGTTGTATGGTGAATACTTGATCAATGCCCAAGGAGAAGACGTGGTGGCCGGCATCCGGACGCCTCAGCCCATTTCCACCCTTGAGGAGAAAATGCCCGAGGTTTACGGCCAGTTTGTCAAGACGGCCAATCTGCTGGAAAAGCATTATCGGGATATGCAGGACATGGAGTTCACCATCGAGGGCGGAAAGCTCTTCATGCTCCAGACCCGCAATGGCAAGCGCACTGCCGCCGCCGCTCTGAAGATCGCCGTCGATCTGGTAGACGAGGGCATGCAATCCCCGGAGGAAGCTGTCCTGAAAGTGGAACCAAAGCAACTGGATACGCTGCTTCACCCGAATTTTGATACAAACGCTCTGAAGGCTGCCAAGCATATTGCCCAAGGTTTGCCGGCATCCCCCGGCGCGGCCTGTGGTCAGGTCTTCTTCACTGCCAGTTCCGCGGCCGAAGCTGCTAAGGCGGGCATCAAGGCGCTGTTGGTTCGCGTGGAAACGACACCTGAGGATATCGAGGGCATGGATCTGTCCCAGGGAATCCTGACTGCCCGTGGCGGAATGACGAGCCACGCCGCCGTTGTTGCCCGGGGTATGGGCCGCTGCGCGGTTGTTGGCTGCGGAGCTTTGCGGATCCATGAGGGAACCAAATCCATGACCGTGGATGGAAAGACCTACACGGAAGGTGATTTTCTCTCCATCGATGGCTCCACCGGCAAGGTTTACGCCGGGCAGATCCCCACGGTGGAAGCTTCCGTTACGGGGGACTTTGCTCGCCTGATGAAATGGGCGGATGAATGCCGCAAGCTGAAGGTTCGTACCAACGCGGATACCCCCAGGGACGCGATACAGGCCGTTCAGTTTGGCGCCGAAGGCATCGGCCTTTGTCGGACCGAGCATATGTTCTTTGACTCGGACCGTATCGCCGCCGTCCGGGAGATGATTTTGGCGGATGCCGAAGACCAGCGCCGCCGCGCTTTGGATAAGATTCTGCCCATGCAGCGGGGCGATTTTGAGGGCATCTATAAAGCCATGGAAGATCGGCCCGTAACCATCCGTTTCCTGGATCCGCCGCTGCATGAGTTCCTGCCCCAGAAGGACATGGTCAACGAAATCGCTGCCATCGCCAAAGAGTTGAACACCACCCCGGAGAAGATCATCGCCAAGATCGACGCTCTCCACGAGTTTAACCCCATGATGGGCCACCGCGGCTGCCGTCTGGCGGTCACCTTCCCGGAAATCGCCGAAATGCAGACCCGCGCCGTGATTGAAGCTGCGCTGAACGTAAAGAAGGCGACCGGCCTTTCCGTCAAGCCGGAAATCATGATTCCGCTGGTGGGTGAAACCAAGGAACTGGCCTTCGTGAAGAGCGTTGTTCTGGAAACGATCCAGAAAGTGTTTGCCGAGCGGGGCGAGACCTGCGAGTACATGATCGGCACCATGATCGAAATCCCCCGTGCCGCGGTGACCGCGGATGAAATCGCGAAGGAAGCGGAGTTTTTCTCCTTCGGCACCAACGATCTGACCCAGATGACATTCGGATTCTCCCGGGATGACGCAGGGAAGTTCCTGGATGCCTACTATGAGAAAAAGATCTTTGAGAGCGATCCTTTCGCCCGTATGGACCAGATCGGCGTTGGCGCCTTGGTGCAGATGGCTGTTGAAAAGGGCCGCCAGACTCGCCCAAACATCAAGCTGGGCATCTGCGGTGAACATGGCGGGGATCCCTCCAGCATCATCTTCTGCCACAAGGTCGGCCTGGACTATGTGAGCTGTTCGCCTTTCCGCGTGCCCATTGCCCGGTTGGCTGCCGCCCATGCCGCGATCATGGAGAAGAAAGCATAATCCCCTTGTGAGAAATGGAGAACCCGCGAGTCCGCCAAAGCTCGCGGGTTTTGGTTTTTTCATTATAGATGCAAGAATTGCCTATTTTGCGCCTTTAAATACATAGTAGGAAAAAGCCTATCCCTTGATAGCCTGTTATAACGCGTGGAAAATAAAGGAGAGTTGTCATGAAAAAGCTGCTTTGCCGCATATTGGCCTTATTGATGTTCCTGTCGGTTCAGGCCATGGCTGAAGATCCCGGCTTCTCAAACCTTCAAACCTATGGCGGTTCCGGTGAGGATTTTGCCTACGGAGCCTTTCCGCTGACGAATCGCGGGCTTGTCATGTATGGATACAGCCGCAGCGATGACGGGGACTTGGAAAATCAGAAGATCGTCAACCCCAATCATAACGCCTGGGCCATTGGAACGGATGGAGCGGGCGCCATTGAGTGGCAAGTCGTTATGGGCGAGCCGGGCATGATGGATGATTTTGGCAGTGCCATTGGCTTGGGAGATGGTAGGTACGCCCTGGTGCACGAGATCTACCGCGATGAGAACGAACTGAGCGAAATCGTTATCTTGGACACGAAAGGAAATGTGGAAGACACCATTCCGCTTCCCGGCGGGCGAATCCGGGCAATCGCCGCCAGTGGGGAGCGTTTTTTCGCCTTGGGCTGGAGGACGGAGGACGATGCTTCGAAATCGCAGGGGTATACCCATGTATCCTATGCCTCCTGCCTTGATTTTTCTGGGAAGGTGCTATGGGAACAGGACTTTGCGATTGAAGGGTATGAGGATGCGTATCTCGAGTACATGGTTCCAACGGAGGGCGGCGTGATCGTGGGCGGCAACGTGCATTCCGAGGATGAGAAACGGGTCAGCTTGCTGGCAAAGCTAAATGAAGCGGGCGAGATGGTTTGGACATCGCCGCTTGAGAAGGACATGGGTATCGTCATCGAACGGTTTATTCCGACGGAAGACGGAGGCGCGATGGTGCTTGGGGAAAGCTTGTTTGGAGAGGTTCCATTGAGCCGGGCTGGCCTCGCCATTCGAATCGACGCCGATGGAAACGTTCTGTGGGATAAAAAGTTTCTCAAGGGTGAAGAGACATACTTAAAGGGTATTCTTCCCGTGGATGAAGGCTTCCTCGTGGCAGGCCAGACGGATGCAGGGCTTGGGAAACGCTGGCCTTTTGCTGAAAATTGCTGGCTTTTTATGATCGATAATGAGGGAGAAATCATCGCCGAAACATATATAAGCGACGCCTGGCCGGGGAAGATGGAGATTTTGGGAATCACGAAGGACGCTCAAGGGAAGCTGTATCTGATTGGCCAGGCATTAAGCGAAGCCACTGGCTGCGATATCGCCGTGATGGAGATTCAAGCGCCTAAGTGACCATATAAAAGCAAAGCGGCGATCGCCCAAGATGGCTTTATTTCGAGCAAGGCGCCTATGGTCAAATGGCCATAGGCGTTTGTGCTTATTTATAGGCTATAGTAGAAGGCTCTTTTACGGCTCTTGCAGGAATTCCATCCCATTCGTGGTATATAATGTCACAAGACTGCGCATCCTGCGGGGGAGGGATCTGATGACGATTCGCATGCAAATCGAAGAAAGAGAGCGTGCTTGGCTAGCGCCATGGGCTTCCCAAAGCAGGGACCATGGCGAACGGGAACGACCCATATCGAAGGATGATATCCGCACGGAGTTTCAGCGGGACAGGGACCGCATCCTCCATTCAAAGTCCTTTCGCCGCCTGAAACATAAAACTCAGTGTTTCCTCGCTCCGGAAGGGGATCATTTTCGAACCAGGCTAACCCATACCCTTGAGGTGGCGCAAATCGCCCGGACGCTGGCGCGGGCTCTTCGCCTCAACGAGGATTTAGCCGAGGCCATTGCATTGGGGCATGACCTTGGGCATACGCCCTATGGCCATATGGGGGAAAGGATTCTCGACAAGCTGATGCCGGGAGGATTCAAACACAGAGAGCAAAGCCTTCGCATCGTTGAAGTGCTGGAGAATGACGGCGTTGGATTGAACCTGACTCGCCTGGTGCGGGATGGTATCCTGCATCATTCCGGCAGCACGCCGCCAGCGTCCCTTGAAGGTCTGTGCGTTTCCAGAGCGGATCGGATTGCCTATATCAACCATGATATTGACGACGCGGTGCGCGCCCATGTGCTCACTCCCCAGGACATTCCAGTGGAGCTTACGCGGATTCTCGGGGATTCTCATGGTGCCAGAATCAACACGATGATATGCGATATTGTCCGGGAAAGCGATGACGGCCGAGGTGTGCGCATGTCTTCCGAGGTGGGTGATGCTTCCTCAGCGCTCCGTTCCTTTCTCTACGAAAGGGTCTATCTGCGGGAAGAGGTCCTTCAGGAGGAGCAAAAAGCGGAAAGGCTGCTCACCGCGCTGTTCCACTACACTCTGGAACATCCCGGGATCCTGCCGGCCGATTATTTGAAAAGAGCGGAGGAGCATGGCCTCATGAGGGTGGTGTGCGACTTCCTGGCCAGCATGACAGATCGTTATGCTATCCGGTGCTTTGAAGAGATTTTTGGTCCCTCCTCTTTCGCGCGAAGCTGACAAGAATGAACAAGTTTATGACGAATACTAGCAGGAAAAAGCGTGGGTGCGGCGAATAATTGGACGGTGTTAAGGAGTCAACATGGCAACGCTATATCCGCCAGAGTGGATTG
>JAVBOX010000150.1:0-3804 GCA_031550095.1 Eubacteriales bacterium | reverse complement strand
CCTTGGATCCTATACCGCGGGTGTGCTCTACGATGCGCTGCTGTTGGTTTCTTGGCATCCCGGAAAAACGGCGCAAAGCGTCGATGTTCTGGGCAAGCGCCATGCTGAAGCCCATCGGGAATCCCGGGTCGTTTGCCCCCTGTTCCATCGGCAATCACCTCGGCACTAGATTGCGCAAAAAAGCCGTCCATATCCCTGAAAAAAAACGCCAAACTTTCAAATAAATTGTTTTAATTGTTTTTCGAGGGCGATCCGCGGCGCCCCATCTTCTTTGCCGCCGCATAGGTGGATGACGCCGCACCGCCGGTAGCCGTTTCGCTCCAGCATTCGGCGCATGACCTGGTTCTCCGGGTGCGTATCAATACGGATGTCCGCAAAGCCTCTGGCCCGGATCACCGCCTCCACTTCCGCCATCAGGACATCCGACGCGCCAGTGCCCCGTGCAGACGCATCCAGGGCAACCCGGTGAACGCAGGCGAAAGGCGCTTTCGTGGTCCAGACGCCGTCTTCAATCACATCATAGCTTGGCTCCCCATCAAAGGTGATGGTGGCAATGCCAAAAACCGTGCCATCCAAAGTAAGAACATAACCCTGAAGATCGCCGATATCCTGGGAAACAACCTCCTCATCAGGGTAACCATCCTGCCATTGGTCAATACCTTGGGCCGCGAGATAAGCTCGGGCTTGCCCGATAATGGAAAGAATGGCCGGTATGTCCCCCCGCCGTGAGACGCGGAATTCCATCATAGGCTGATCAGGCGCACACGGCACACTTGCTCCAGGGCCAAAAGTTCGTCAAGAAGCGCTTGCGCGGGCGTTTCCCAAAGCTCCAGCACGGTGACGGCAATCTCTCCCCGGCTCTTGTTGAGCATGTTGAGGATGTTGATGTCCTTTTGAGAAAACACGCCAGAAATCTGATTGACAAGGCCAGGAGCGTTATTGTGGATGACCATGATCCGGCTGCCCTCCGGCTGGCCCAAGGCCATGTCGGGCAGGTTGACGCTGTTATGAATGGTGCCGTTTTCCAAATAAGCCCGAATGGCCGCCGCCGCCATATCGGCGCAGTTCTCCTCGCTTTCCGGCGTGGATGCGCCCAGGTGAGGAATGGCCAGCACACCGGGAACATCAATCATGTCCTCCGTGGGGAAGTCCGTGACATAATGGGATAGGGTTCCATCTGCCAGCGCCTTGTGTACAACGCCGCCATCTACCAGCTCGGCGCGGCTAAAGTTCAATAACACCGCACCTTTTTTGACTTGCCCCAGCAGTTTTTCATCAAACATGCCCCGCGTCTTCGCGCTGAGGGGCACATGAATGCTGATAAAGTCGCTCTGGGCCAGAATTTCTTCTATGTTTTCCGCGCGCTTGATCACCCGGGATAGGGACCACGCGCTTTGAACGGAGATAAACGGATCCACCCCGATGACCTGCATACCCAGGCCGTTGGCGGCCGCATTTGCCACCAGCGCCCCAATCGCGCCAAGGCCGATGACGCCAAGGGTCTTACCCCTCAGCTCCGGACCGACAAACTGCCCTTTGCCTTTTTCGACAAGGGCCGGTACATCCGGCTGCCCTTTCAGGGTTCGTACCCATTCGATGCCTTCGATGACTTTTCTGCCGCTCATGAGCATGCCCAGCACCACCAGTTCCGCCACCGCGTTGGCGTTGGCGCCGGGGGTGTTGAACACGGCGATGCCCCGCTTGGTATACGCATCCACCGGGATATTGTTCACCCCGGCGCCTGCCCGCGCCACCGCGAGCAAGCTATCAGGCACCGGCAGTTCGTGCATAGCGCCGCTCCGGACCAAAACAGCGTCCGGAGCCGCCTCATCGGCGGATATGGAATATTTTCCCTTTGAAAGATGGTCGTAGATTATATTGGAAATCTTGTTCAGTGTTAAAACTTTATACATAATATGCCCCCTCAATGCTTTGCTTCAAATTCCTTCATAAAGGCGACAAGGTCCTGGACGCCTTCCACGGGCATGGCGTTGTAAATGCTGGCGCGCATACCTCCCACAGAACGGTGTCCCTTCAGGTTCACAAGACCCGCTTTGCCTGCCTCCTTGACAAATTGGTCGTCCAGCACATTGTCTCCGGTGACAAAGGTGATGTTCATGCGGCTGCGGAAAGCCCTCTGGGCGGTGGGTTTAAAAAGCTTGCTATCATCCAGGAAATCATAGAGGATTTTCGCCTTTGCGATGTTCACCTTCTCCATGGCCGCGACGCCGCCCAAATTCTTAAGCCAATGAAAGCACAGGCCCGCCATATAGATGGCATAAGTATTGGGGGTATTGATCATGCTGTCATTCTCCGCTTGCTTTTCCCAGTTCATCAGCTTTGGGCAGAGCTTGTTTGCCCGGCCAAAGAGCTCCTTGTTGACGATCACCAGCGCCATCCCCGCTGGGCCGATGTTCTTCTGGGCACCCGCGTAAATGACGCCGAAGCGAGTAACATCATATGGCTCGCTGAGAATGTTGCTGCTCATATCCGCCACCAGCGGCACGTTTCCGGCATCCGGCAGCTCCGTGAAGCGAGTGCCGTAGATGGTGTTGTTGGTGGTGATGTGGAGGTAATCCGCGCTTGGGTTCAGCTTGCCGCGCCAGTCCGGAATATAGGTGTAGTTATCCTCCCGGCTCGTGGCGACCGTATTCACGGTCAAATAACGGGCGCCCTCTCCGGCGGCCACATGGGCAAAATTACCGCTATCTATATAGTCCGCGCTGCCACCCTTGCCAAGGTTCAGAGGGACGGCGGAAAACTGCTCTGTGGCTCCTCCCTGCAGAAATAAAACGGCGTATGACTCCGGGATATTCATTAATTCCCTTATTTGCTGCACGGCATCCTCATAGATTGCAAGATACATCTTGCTCCGATGGCTCATCTCCATCACGGACATGCCCGCATTGCCATAGGCAATAAACTCTTTCTGCGCCTTCTCCAAAACGGGAAGTGGCAGCATCGAAGGGCCGGGAGAAAAGTTATAGACGCGATCCATCATATCCCTCCTTGAATTAAGCGGAGCATCCTCCGCCATGATTGTATATGGTCAGTATTATGCCCCATCCTCATTGGAAATGCAAGTACAAAAAAGCGATATTTCATTTTTCCGAGTGTAAACCCGCTTGTTTTCCAGAAATGAAGCCTGGATATGCAAGTTTAGCGCATAAAAAGGTTGCTCCGCATGCACGGAGCAACCTGTAGCGCGTCATGTTCCCATGAATACAGCTGTTATCGCGTCGTTTACCGGCAAGCCGGACTTATTCCATCTTGTCCAGATCCTCAATGCCGGTTTCATCCAGCTTCATCATAGGCGCGTCGGAGCCGGAACCCAAATCGACACTCGTTCCGTCATCGCGAACATAGGAAAAGCTGTGGGTCATGGGGATAATCTGAATGAACGTTTTACCCGGCAGAAGGGTGATTTCCTCGCCGTTCATGTCCAGGAACACCGTGCGGTCATTGACCGTCTGGCGGTCCCATGTGCCGCGAATATGGCGGCCATCAATGAAGGCGTCCATAATGCCGCCCTTGATGGTGGAGATCAAAGGCCGGGACGCGGAGTTCTGATAATAGGATGTTTCGCAGAACTGGACGATCACGTTGGAAGCCTCAATGCGCTTGTTCGTCTTGCCGTCATACTGCTCTTCGCCGTTATACCAGCGCTCATACACGCGCTTTTGCGCGTTATACGTGTAAGAAGGAAAATACTCCTTCGCTTCCTGGTCATAGGGTACGCGGATCTCAACCGCCGTATCGGCGCCTTGGGTGGGCATGGTTGAAAACCTAAAGGCATGGGATTTG
>JAVBOX010000059.1:0-13768 GCA_031550095.1 Eubacteriales bacterium | reverse complement strand
GCATAGTCGCCCGTCGTGGCGGCGTGGGCATATTCGCCCATCGTTGCGGCGTGGGCATATTCGCCCGTCGTTGCGGCGTGGGCCATGTAGCCCGTCGTTGCGGCGTGGGCCTATTCGCCCGTCGTTGCGGCGTGGGCATATTCGCCCATCGTTGCGGCGTGGGCATATTCGCCCGTCGTTGCGGCGTGGGCATATTCGCCCGTCGTTGCGGCGTTGGCCCTTTCGCCCGTCGTTGCGGCGTTGGCCCTTTCGCCCGTCGTTGCGGCGTGGGCCCATTCGCCTGTCGTTGCGGCGTGGGCCCTTTCGCCCGTCGTTGCGGCGTGGGCCCTTTCGCCCGTCGTTGCGGCGTTGGCCCATTCGCCCGTCGTTGCGGATGCTCCTGTGGTAACCTTGGCTTTTTCTGATATGTAGTTCACTGCGGCCTTGACGATCCCGACTACGCCGATTTCAGCCTTCACCTCGATACGCCGTGAGCACAGCTTAGTGTCTTTTTTGTTGCCATGCTCACGCTGTAATGACTCACCGTCAAGTTCAACCTCCGCATACCTTGACTCGCCAGGCTTGTAGTAGTTGAATGTATCGAGCGGATTTTCGCACGCGTGAAATCCGCTGTTACAGATGTTTGCTTGTGGTTCTTCGTAAGTTTTTCCGATCTCGTATTGATAGGTCTTGTCGTTTGGGGTGCATTGTAATTTAGCGTTAAATCCCTTATAAGCACGCATTTTGTTGGCCATCCCATCTCTGTTGTTTTTGTTAGCCTTCGCCCGATTGCTTCTCGCTGGTTTTTGTGGTATACTGCGTTTAATAGTTTTGTTCTTGGCCCGTAGGTGTTGGTGCGCCTGCGGGCCTCATTTCGTTGCTTCGCGTGCAAACTTTCTAGCGGCCGCAAAGCTGGGAAACTCGTCGATATACATGTCGTAATCATCTAACTCTGCAATGTGCACGGTGGTACTGCCCGGCTTCCGGGCGACCTCCTGGAACGTCACACCTGGTCTGTTTTCCATTTCCGTTCCTCCTCTGCTACAATCCGGTTCATTTCATCCCATGAGCGCACTGTTTCCGGGAGCTGGGACCCGTACGGGTCGTTTTCAGGCAGGATCACACGGCGGCGGCCACGGCTGTTCGCTTTGGAAAAATAATAGAGACTGATGGGGACCTCGTAAACGGATGATCTCCGGAACACCCCCTGGTCGAGCGTGTATTCCTGCACGCGTATGTCGCTCACGCCGTCTCCCTCCCTCCCACCAGCCACTCCACCGGAACCTCCAGCGCCTTCGCGATCACAGCCGCGGTTCCCCACTGCGTCTTGTGTCGTCCATTGAGCACGTTGCGGGTGGTCACCCGACTTATGCCCGTCATCTTCAATAGATCCGTCTTACTGATTCCATTCCGCTCCATCTCCGCCCGCAGTCGGTCGGGGTTGATCTTCATGTACACGATTTAGCCACCTTTGAGCCGTTGATATGCCTGCGCAGTCGGCTCTCTTCCTCTATGTACTCGCAGACCCACTCTTCCGTGGTCATCCATTTGTTGCCGTAAATCGCGCCTCTGATTTTCCCTTTCTGCAGCAGTTGCCGGATCGTTTCATCGGAAACTGGAAGGATGTCGCGCACTGCACTGATCGGGATGAGCTTGTTTGTCTTGGTGAATGGCATGGCGGGCCTCCTCTCTATTTGGGCTTGTCGGTAGTGCGGTTGTGTTGTTTCTGTTCCCGTGGTACAGCGGTCGAGTTATCGGCTCTCGCCATTTCTCTCTTAACCTACTTACGAGACAGAGCAGGTTAACGACTGCCGCCACAATGGCGAATATCAGGGCGTACTCTTTGCTAATCAAGGGATGCCTCCTTTCGAATGCTGCCTTTATGTGGGATTTTCGGCGTCGGTATTGTCTGTTCGCGGCGTCGCGTCGGCTAGCGCTTGAGCCGTTATCAGGATGATCTTCCGTCCAATCGGGGCGGCTTTACAGAACAACCGGAGCAGCTTGCGCTCCTGGGCTCTCTCTTCCTGGGTTTTCATTTGGGTCACCTCCCTTGGTAATATCCGAACCATGTCTGCGAGATAATAATATATCTCTTAGTGATGATTGTCAAGTGGCTTTTGAAGAATTTTCTTGACTGAGTGATAAAATGATGGTAACATGTGGTCGAGGTGATCAAATGCAAGGGAGAATGAGAGAGCTAAGAAAAGCTCTCGGCATAAGCCAAGAAGGGTTGGGAGATAGAATTGGATTAAAAAGTAACTCAATCTCTCAGATGGAAAACGGAGGACGTCCTATTGTAGAAAGAACAGTTATTGCTATATGTAAGGAATTTAACGTAAACCGCCAATGGCTCGTAGATGGTACCGGGCCTATGTTCGTTGAGCCGGATGATGAGTTTGCGACACTAGTTACCGATATAGCCACGGGAGACGACGTAGAAGTGAAAGCTTTTGTAAAAGTAATAGCAACGCTGTCCAAAGAGGAACGGGCGTTGCTACTCAAAATCGCGCGTCGAGTTGTCAAAGAGTTTATCGATTGAGGCTGTCGTTTTCTGCCGCACGAAGAACGCAAAAGTAAATGTATCGAAGCGATTTATCATCCTTGATTTTCTCGAGTAACTGCACGATAAGCGCAATGTAATCAATCTTCACGGCAAGCACACCCTCTCATTGTTGTAAATTAAGCGAACGATAGTTCGCATTTACTGACAATAAAGTAGCACATGCGCCCCAGTTTTGTCAACCACTTTATATTGTGTCCGCATAAGCAGCTGTACGCAACGCTATATCCATATAATGATTTATTGACATTTAGCACAAAATGCGGCATAATAAATGCCTACCTGAACAAACGCTCTTACGAAAGGAAGATTCCACATGAAAAGGGTTGTAGCGCTAGCCGTCGCCATGATGTTGTGCCTCTGTGCGCAGGCCTCGGCTTCGCCAGACGGCGAACTGCATACACTCTGGGGAATTCCTTGGGGATGCAGCCGGGAGGAGTTATCTGATCTTGTGTATTCGCAAAAAGGAATCGCACTTGAAAACGCCAAAGGACTATACTCGCTTACTCTGGCGGAGGACCAAACGGTGAAGTTCCTGGGTCATACGCTATCGAGGTTCGATGTATTCAGAAGCAACTTTGAAAACGACAGCACGGGCGCTATACAGATAGCGTTCGATCTTGGAAGCGGGGTCGACCGCAAAGCCTACTCAAAGCAGGCCAATGAGGTCATGCGCGATATTTTTGAAAGTGTTCTCCAAGAATATGGAGAAATAACAGGGTATCTGTTCAGTGTACAGAGTGATGATGCAGAGGAAACGCACAACTATTTGATGCGCGATGGAGTAATCGATTTCGATGCCGTGCGCCATGCGTTTATGAACTCTAGAAAAACAGAGTTGATAGTAGCATGGAATAACGTCTCACTCACATTCAGTTGGTCCTGGTCATATTTCAACAAGAATTATGAAGCGGGAGCGGAATTGGATTACGCATTACCACCATCGTACGCTCAGATCCTCATAGAGAGCAGCGAAGCTTCAGAGATCTACGATTATACACCCATCCGCGACTACACCGACGTTTCCGTCGGCTTCTAACCCACCAAGAAAGAAAGCCACGGCCCAAGCCGTGCATATAGAAAGGGGTATACATATGAAAAAAGCCATCGCCACGATAATCATCGCCATCTCCCTTGCCACTGCCGTGCTTCCCGCCGTATTGCATTACGCCGCGCCTGCCGCCGTTGCGGAACAAATGGTCTGGATCCCCACAAAAGGCGGAAAGAAGTATCACAAAAAGCAGTCGTGCAGCGGCATGAAAAATCCCGCACAGGTTACCATCAGCACGGCAAAAAGCCGTGGTTTTACTGCTTGTAAAAAGTGCAAGCCATAACAGCAAAGTGCTGATTGCGTGCAGGCACTCCGGTATGCCCACGGTCCTAAGACAATACACTACATCGAGGTGATCTCATGCCGTCATTCTACAAGGAACGTGGAACCTGGGTGTGCTCTTTCACCGTGCAGCAGCCTGACGGCTCCGCGAAGCGCCAGAAGAAGCGCGGCTTTGACCGGGAGCGGGACGCCAAGCGATGGTATGATTCAATCGCCGGAAGCCTCATAGACGGCGCATACGCGTCCACAGAGAAGATGACCGTCGGTCAGTGGCTTACGCGTTGGCATGAGGTTTATTGTGCTGCGCTTGCCCCCGCTACGCGTGAGGGGTACCGGGTGAGCATAGATAAGCATCTCGTGCCCAACCTGGGTAAAATCAAGCTTACGCAGCTCCGCCCGGATACGGTACAGGCTGTTTTCAACAAGCTATCCGAGACCAAGCGTCAGCTCAAGTGCGACGAAACCCCACGCTCCTACTCGGCAGGTCACCTGCGGCAGATTTTCGCGTGCCTATCCACCGCTATGAATCGCGCCGTATTTGACGGCCTCATCCCGCGAAATCCATGCAAGCGCGTGCGCATACCTGAAGCACAAAAGCCCACGCGGGCGTATTGCACCGCCGAACAGTTGCGTGCGGTTCTTAAAAGCGCCAAGGACACCAACTATTACATGCCGGTGATGCTTTGCATGATGCTCGGTCTGCGTCGTGGCGAAGCGCTGGGGGTGAAGTGGTCGGCAATCGATTTTGACGCAAAGAAAATATCGATCACCTCTCAAGTCGTGTGCAGCAAGGACGGTGCCTGCGAAAGCAAGCTCAAGACGGGCGCGTCCGCGCGAACTCTCGATATCCCCGACGCGCTAAGCGAGGCGCTCCGGCAGCATAGGCGCAACCAGCTTCTGATCAAGCTTAGGTGTGGCGATCTATACATAGACGAAGACTTCGTATGCGCTGGGCGCCTTGGCGGCGTCCTGCATCCGGACAATGTATCGCGCGGTGTCAGCACGATCATGGCGGGCATTGCCCCAGACCAAACCCTGCACGATCTCCGCCACAGCTACGCTACCCTCTTGCGACAAAGCGGCGTTGCCATAGAGGTCATTTCATCCCTCCTGGGGCATGCCGACGTATCGACGACCTACTCATTCTATGTCGGTGAGGATGAGGCAGCAAAGAAGAGCGCCGCACAGCGTATAGATTCAATTATAAATCAATAATTTTATAACCTGAAAAAGCCGCCGCCAAGAGCGACGGTTTTTTATTTGTCTAAACGCGAACACTTGGGAGCAAAATGGGAGCAGAAAACAAGCTTGTCCAACCCCGGAAGAAAATCAGGCTTGTCCCAAAATCGGCTTTGGACAAGCTTATTTTGGTGCCTTATAACCGGCAAATTCTAACGTAATACTAATAGGAGTAGAATGACATGCGAACGCCTCCTTGTTTCGGTTCGTCCGTGAGTCCCCTCACACTGACAACATATGTGATGATGGGAAAACGGTGCGAACTGAGAAGGATGCAAAAAGGTTTATCGAGCATTGGCACACGAACAAAAGCAGAACCCAATTTCAGACTTTACATATTGAATTCAGCTTCAAAAGGCCTTCCCAAAACATAATACAGGACCTTGATCTTTCGGAGGGTATCCGCCCCTGTTCTGGTCAAAATTGTTGTGGAAAAATCAGCGCGGTTGCTTCCCGCCAGAGACGGTGTCCGGGCTGAAGCCAACTGGAACACATCGGCCGCGTCGGGCACAACGGAAATGCGAATCCAATCCATGGGCAAAAGACCTGGATTCTCCATGCGAACGGTTAAGGTTAAGAAAGAAAAGCTATTGGGCATGGCGTACTCCGCTTCCCGATACTTAGTGCCGGAGAATGTGCCGTTCTCGACCTGCTGCGTCGCTTCGTTAAAGGTTCCCAGAGCTTCCTGCGCGGGGGTGACGGTTGCAACCACGCTGATTATTTTCATCTGCGTTCCATAATAACAGTATCCAAGAAAAGCGCCGACGAGCAGCGTTATAAGGACAAGAACGCAAGTTATGACACGCATGCATAAACCTCCGGTATCAAGCTTTGTGTATTGTACCAGATGGAATATACATTGTCCAGAATTGAAGACAGAAACCGGGAAGAATGCCATCTCCCAAAGATGGCGGTTTTTTTAGCTCTTCCCTTGTTTTATGCCCCTTTCAAAAAAATCCGCCATGCTGTACAGCCCCGGAGAGCAGCGTGCCAGCCAAGCCGCCGCTTCCAACGCGCCTTTTGCGAACAAGCGCCGATCCAACGCTTCGTGCTTAATGGTCAGCAACTCCTGATCCCCAAGAAAGAGCACCTCGTGAACCCCAATAACGCCGCCGCCCCGCACGGAAAGCATGGGAATATCGCCCCCCATCGCCGCAGCAAGCTGCTTAGCCGTGCCGCTGGGCGCGTCCTTTTTTCTTTGGTGGTGTGTTTCCAGAATCGTAATGTCATAGCCCTCCTGAAGCAAGCTTGTCGCATGAACCGCCAGGAGATTCAAAGCATAGGCTCCATAGGAAAAATTTCCGCTTTGCAGAATGGCGATGGATTCGGAAGCTTCCGAAATCGCCGCCTCAGCCTGTTCGCCATGACCGGTGGTTGCCAGCACAAGGGGCAGCCCTTCTCTCCGGCAAAAGGCAAGCTCGTCCATCAGGGCGGCAGGCGTGGAGAAATCAATCACCACGTCTGCCCGTTCCGGCTGATCCGCAAAAGAGCTGCCCAGCTTTGGATCAATGGCCAGAGCACTATCAAAAAGAGCGCTTTCCCCCACAAGAGATTGAACGGCGTTGCCCATCCGCCCGCAAGCCCCTGCCAAAACAATGCGTATCATGAGAAAAGCTCAAGCTCTTTAAGCCGTGCTTCCAGCTTTTGTCTGTTATCCGGCTGCATGGGCACCAAGGGGAGCCTCACCTGTCCCGCCTTCATTCCCATCATGTTCATCGCTTCCTTTACAGGGCTTGGACTCGTCTCCGCGAAGAGCGCCTCAATGAGAGGCAAGAGCTGGAGATGAATCCTCCTCGCTTCGTCCAGTTTTCCAGAAAAGAATCGTTGGCAGAGTGCGCACATTCGCCCGGGAACAACGTTGGCCGCCACAGAAATCACCCCAACACCTCCTACCGCCAGAATAGGCAGGGTGTGCTCGTCGTTTCCGGAATATACGGGGAAACTCTCCCCACAGCGGCGAACAATCTCGGAGACCTGGGCAAGATCCCCGCTGGATTCCTTAATACCGATGATATTTCCATGGGAAGCCAGGGCCTCCACCGTTTCTGGCTTCATGTTCAGCCCAGTCCTTGAGGGAACATTATACAGGATGATGGGCAGCTCCGAAGCCTCGGCAACGGCCGAAAAGTGAGCCACAAGCCCCTTCTGCGTCGTCTTGTTATAATAGGGCGTCACCGCGAGCGCGGCATCGGCGCCAACGTCCTTTGCCATATGGCATGCTGCGATCACCTTCGCCGTGTCGTTCCCTCCTACCCCGGCGATGACGGGAACGCGTTTTTTTGACATCTCAAGTACCGCCGCAATGGCAGCAGCTTGTTCCGCCACGGACATGGTGGATGCCTCCCCCGTCGTCCCGCAAACGATGAGCGCATCCGTTCCCTGCTCCAATTGAAACGCCGCCTGTTCTCGCAAGGCGGCGTCATCAAGTGTATTGGCCTTTGTGAAGGGCGTTACCATCGCGCAACCGCTTCCTTTGTACAGCAGGCGACCCGGCATTCAAAACCCCTCCTTATTTCGCGCTATTTTTTAGGCGAGATCCAACCCTCTTTGCACAGCAATTCCGCCGTCAGCACAGCCCCTCCGGCAGCGCCGCGGAGCGTGTTATGGGACAAGGCGATAAAGCGCCAATCTAGAATGGGATCTTCCCGCAGGCGGCCTATGGTCACGGCCATGCCCTTTCCCTCATTCCGGTCCAGCCTTGTCTGCGGGCGGTTCTCTTCTTCAAAATACCGCAGAAAAGGCTTCGGGGCACTGGGCAAACCCAGCTGCTGTGGCAGCGTTTCCCATCCATTCCAGGCCGCAAGGATCTCCTCTTGGGTGGGCTTTTTTTCAAACTTCACGGATACGGCGGCCAGATGCCCATCGTTTACGGGCACGCGGACACACTGGGCAGAAATAACGGGCTGTGAGGCCAGGCGAATCCCCTCTTCGGCAAAACCACCCCAGATTTTCAGAGGCTCCTGCTCACTTTTTATTTCCTCCCCGCCAATAAAGGGAATGACATTGTCATTCATTTCCGGCCAACCGGCCAAGGACCTCCCCGCGCCGGAAACCGCTTGATACGTGCAAACCGATACCGCCTTCACGCCAAATGACCGGAGGGGATGCAGCACCGGCACATAGCTTTGAATGGAACAATTCGGCTTTACGGCGATAAAGCCAGACTTCGTTCCCAGCCTGCGCCGTTGCAGGGAAATCACCTGTATGTGCTCCGGATTGATCTCCGGAATGACCATGGGAACATCCGGCAGCATGCGGGTGGCGGAGTTATTGGAGATTACCGGAATCTCCGCCTTCGCATAGGCTTCCTCAAGTGCGCGGATTTCATCCTTAGGCATATCGACAGCGCAGAAAATAAAATCAACATCCGCACCTACCGCCTTGATGTTCGACGCGTCGAGGACGGTCATATCCAAAACCGATTCCGGAATCAAGCAATCCATCATCCAACGGCCCGCGACGGCCTGCCCATATGGCTGACCCGCAGACCGAGCGGATGCGGCAACCGCAACGGTTTTAAACCAGGGATGCCCATCCAAAAGCGTCAAAAATCGTTGTCCGACCATTCCGGTTGCTCCGACAACAGCGACGCGATACTGATTCATGGTATTCCTCCTCACCTATAAACCCTATGAAAGTTACGGACATCATAGACGAAAACCACTGAAAAATCAACTCCCCGTTGAGCGATAGTGGCGAACGCCCGCATGCCAGCCCACCAGCGATACCGCAAACACCAGAATGCCAATCCCCGGAGAGAGCCAGCTAAGCCAGGGCGAAACATAATTTCGCATTAGCAAAACCGAACAGGGCCAGTAGTTCATAGCGGCCAAGGGCACCAGAAACGTAAAGAAAAAGCGGAGTGGCCTTGGATAGATGGAAAGCGGATACTCCGTTACCGTTACGCCTCCGTAGGTGATGCTATTCCAAACCTCCAGGGATTCAACCGTCCAAAAGCAGGATGTCGCTTGCAATACAATTATGCCCGAGAACAGCAGGGCGCCACCGGCAATTGAAAACAATAACAAAAGCCAATGGGATAAATTCCATGGGAGGCGGAGGGACATAAGGCCCAGCGCCAGCACCAGCGCACCTTGAAGCAGCCTGCCCACCCGCATGATTTGGCATTGAGCGCCGAGCATCTGCAAAACAGTGGATCTTGGCCTCAAGAGCAGGCGGTCAAAGCTGCCCGAACGGACGCTATTCTGAAACATATCGAATTCCCGCGTAAAGGCTTCACATAGCGCAAAGGAGATTCCCGCCATGCCATAAAAGATGCCCGCTTCCGAAAGGGTCCAACTTCCAAGGGCCCCAAATCGGCCAAAGAATGCCCAAACGCCCAGATATTCGATGAAAGCGCCCAGAGCATTCCCAAGGGTAAACATGATAAAGCTAGCGCGGTATTGCAGCTGGCTTCGAATGGAAACCCCAATCATTTTACAATATAAAGCAAGTGCGTTCATAGCGTTTTCATGTCATTTGCGCCACCTGTCATGCCGGCGCGTCGGCAGCCTCCTCCATGGGAGGCCTGTTCAGATAATCGCACCAGGGCGCCAACGTACACGAACCGCAAGCCGGCTTTCGCGCCGCGCAGACTCGCCGACCATGATAGATAAGCCAGTGATGGGCTGCAATCCAGTTTTCCCTGGGTATGGCGTCCATGAGCTGACGCTCTGTCTTCAGCACATCCTTCGCGCAGGCAAGGCCCAACCGGTTGGACACACGGAAAACATGGGTATCCACCGCCAGCGTGGGGATACCAAACGCATTGGCGAGCACCACGTTGGCGGTCTTTCGACCTACCCCTGGCAAAGCCGTCAGTTCCTCCATCGTTTGAGGTACCTGGCCCTTATGCCGCTCCACAAGGAGGCGGCAGGTGGCGACAATGTTTACGGCCTTGCTCTTAAACCCACAGGACTGGATCAGCGGGTGAAGCTCCTGCTCTGTAATCCGCGCCATTGCGCCGGCATCCGGGTAGAGCCCAAAAAGATGGGGTGTGACCTTGTTCACCTGCCGATCCGTGCATTGGGCAGCCAGCATGGTAGCGATCAAGGTCTCAAAGGGGTTCGCGAAATCCAGCTCCGGCCTCGCGTCCGGATAAAGCCTGTTCAGTTCCACAAGAATCTGCGGTATATCAGCCATCTTGCCATGCCTCCTGTTCTATCGGTCCAGCAGCATGGATTGTATGCGAAGCGCTCCATCCCGCCAGCGGGCGATTCCGGCAAAGCGCTCGCCGCAATACACCCTCGCCGCTTCCCCACTCTGAACCCTTTCGTCCATCGCGTCAAACCGCGTCAACGGTATCCCCCGAAGGACGATTATGTCATCACAGGCGGGAACCCGGGCCATGGGCAAATGGGCGATGGGGCTATCCATGGGCGCCAGCAGATCCATCCTTGTCTGGGACGCCATCCATTCCTCAAGGGTCACGCTGTTCTCGATCCGAAAAAAGCCACTTTGGGCGCGGAGTAAAAACCTCATATGGGCAGGACAGCCCAGACGAACGCCGATGTCATGGCACAAGGTGCGGATATAAACCCCCCGGCCACACAGAACTCGAAGCATCATCCCATCGGCGCCCATGGCTTCTAGCGCCTCAATGGCGTCAATTCGGGCGGAGCGAGGGGCCAAGGAGACAGCTTCTCCCTTTCGCGCCAGGGCATAGGCTGGCTTCCCGGCGATTTTGAGGGCTGAAAAGGCCGGCGGTGTCTGAAAAATATCCCCTGTAAATTGGGGGAGAACATCCCGAACAGCCCTGATATCTGGATATGGTCCGGCCTGCCTCTCCACGGGAACGCCTTGGGCGTCCTGGGTATCCGTAGAAACGCCGAAAGCGATTTCCGCGAAGTACTCCTTTTGCTTCTCCGTCACCCAGTCAAACAACCGGGAGGCCTTGCCAATCATGATGGGCAGCACCCCCGCAGCTTCAGGGTCCAGCGTGCCCGCATGGCCTACCTTTTCCCCAGAAAGGGTGCGCCGGATAGCTACAACGGCGTCCGAGGAAGTCATCCCCGGGGGTTTGAGCAGGTTTAAAAATCCGTTCATCGCGTCCGCTCCGCCTCTTCAACCATGGCGTCTCGAAGGGTTTTATAGGCATCGTCCAAAGGCATGGAAAGGGTACAGCCCGCCGCCAGCTCATGTCCTCCCCCGTTGAGCGCAATGGCGATGTCGGAAACGGCATAAGGCGGTAGCGCACGAAGGCTGCATTTCACCCTGTCCTCCCCCACCTGACTTAACAGGCAGGCGATTTTCGCTCCTTCAGTATGGATGGCGAAATTCACAATGCCCTCCGTATGCTCCGGCAAAGCGCCGCTGTTCACAAAGTCCTCCGCCGTCAGGCGCATCATGACGATCCGCCCCTGGGCATACTGGGTTAGGCTGCAAAGCGCATGGCCTAAGAGCCTGCCCTGGCAAAAAGGTCGCTCATCAAACAGCCGAAGCGCCACGGGTTGGATATCCAGTCCGCCTTCCACGCAGCGGGCCGCGAGGCGCAGAGCTTCCGAATCGGTATTCTGCTGCTTGAAGTTTCCCGTATCGGTGGCCACAGCCGCATAGAGGCACCTGGCGATGGGCTCATCCATGGAAATCCCCATGGCTCCCATAAGCTCCCAAGCCAAAACCCCTGTCGCCGAAAGCGGCGAACGAACAAAGTTAATCCGCGCGTACCCGGGGTTGGTCATATGATGGTCGATCTGGGCCGTCAACCGCGCGGCATCAAATGCGTGTGAACACCTGCCAAGGCGCTCACGATCCGCCACATCCACGGCAATGGCGAGATCAAAGGGATCGGGCGACTTTACCATCTCCGGCGTGACGGCCATCTCCACGCCCGGAAAATCGGAATACAGCTGGGGAATTGGATCATCGCAAAGCACGGCAACCGATTTGCCTTGCAAAACAAAGGCGCGGCACAGCGCAAGCGCCGAGCCGCATGTATCCCCATCAGGTGAGACGTGGAGTATAAGTGCGATGTTCCGCGCGTTTTCAACCGCCGTTTTCAGTCTCTGGAGTGTCTTGTCCATCGCGTTCTGCCTCGTCCGCCTCCGGCATAACCTCCGCTAGTAGCGAAGAAATACGTACGCCATAGGCAATGTTATCGTCCACTTCAAAAAGCGGCTCCGGAGTATAGCGAAGGTTCAGGTTTTTTCCCAAAGACCGGCGAATAAACCCGGCAGCGCTCTTCAGCGCCTTGAGCATGGGCAAGCGAAACTCGTCCTCCAAGACGCTGACGCGTACTTTCGCGAAGCGAAGATCCCGGGTTACCTCTGTCCGCGTAATGGACCAGGTACCGGTCACCCGGGGATCGCGAACCTCCTCCCGAAGGATCCGATCCACCTCCCGGCGAACCTCCTCGCTTATTCGGTCAATGCGGTCGAAGTTCATTCGGCCTCCTTATGGATGGCGAGTGCATAAACTCTGTTCAGCGCTCAATCTGCTCGTTGACAAAGCACTCAATGACGTCGCCTTCTTTGATGTCGTTATACTTCTCCAGGCCGATACCGCACTCAAAGCCGGTTGCCACTTCCCTGGCATCGTCCTTGAAGCGCTTGAGAGAGTCTAAGTTTCCCTCAAAGATCGTCACATTATCCCGGAGCAAGCGAACGGACGCGTTGCGCTGCATCTTTCCATCCGTGACATAGCAGCCGGCGACGGTGCCTACGCCGGTAACCTTGAACGTGTTGCGCACCTGGGCATGGCCCAGGATGACTTCCCGGAACTCAGGCGCGAGCAAGCCCTTCATGGCTTTTTCCACGTCCTCAATGGCTTGATAGATGATGCGGTAGAGGCGGATGTCGATTTCCTCCCGGGCCGCCATGTCCCTCGCGTTGTTCTCAGGGCGCACGTTAAAGCCGATGATGATGGAGCCGGCAGTCATGGCCAGCATGACGTCATTTTCATTGATGGCGCCCACGCCGCCATGAATGATGCGAACGCGAACCTTGTCGTTGGACAACCGCTCCAGGGACTGGCGCACCGCCTCCACGGAACCTTGAACGTCCGCTTTGACGATGATGTTCAGATCCTGAACCTCACCCTCAGATATCTTCGTAAACATCTCATCCAGCGAGACCTTGGCGGAGGCTTTGACCAAAGCGGCCCGCTGCTTTTCACGCCTTTCCTCCACAACCTGGCGGGAAAGCCGCTCATCCACGGCGCTCATGTCATCGCCGGCATCCGGCACTTCGCTGAATCCGATGATCTCGACCGGCGTAGACGGCGGTGCTTCCGTCACCCGCTCGCCTCGCTCGTTCATCATGGCGCGGATCCGGCCGTAAGCCATGCCCGCCACGATCGTGTCGCCAACCCGAAGAGTTCCATTCTGAACCAGCACCGTCGCCACCGGGCCGCGCCCTTTGTCCAGCTTCGCCTCGATGATGATGCCATGGGCGCGGCGGTTGGGATTCGCCCGGAACTGCTGAACATCAGCCACCAGAAGGATCATTTCAAGGAGGGTATCCACGCCCTCTCCTGTCGCCGCGGAGACGGGAACCATAATGGTATCCCCACCCCATTCCTCCGCCACCAAGTTGTACGCCGTCAGGTCCTGCTTCACCCGGTCGGGGTTGGCGGCTTCCTTATCCATCTTGTTGATGGCGATAATGTTCGGAACCTTTGCCGACTTGGCGTGGTTTATGGCCTCAATGGTTTGAGGCATT
>JAVBOX010000116.1:0-3922 GCA_031550095.1 Eubacteriales bacterium | reverse complement strand
TCCCGCTCTCAACCGCCCTTAAGAGCGGCGACACCATAGAAATCATCACGGATAAAAACCGGCACCCCAGCCGTGACTGGCTGAAGCTGGTCAAGACTTCCAAAGCCCGAAGCCGCATCCAGCACTATCTGCGCACGGAAGAAGAGGCCGCCGCCAAGCATCTCGGGCGGGACATGCTGGAGAAAGAAGGCCGTCGCCTTGGCATCAACGTGGCCAAAGCCGCGAAAGATGGCACGTTGCAACTTTTGCTGCAAGAATTTTCGGCTGGCGGTATTGACGACCTCTACATCGCCGTTGGCTATACGCGCGTGACGCCCAAAAAAGTTGTTCAGAAGCTGCGCAACTTCCTGCAACCCAAAGACAAGGAAGAGGAAGCACCCATCGCGCCGGTGGCCAAAAACGTGCCTACAAAGCGCTCGGATGGCATCAGCATTGAGGGCATCGAAGACACGATGGTGCATTTTGCCCGCTGCTGCAATCCACTTCCAGGCGATCAGGTCGTCGGTTTCATCAGCCGGGGCCGAGGCGTCATCATTCATACCCATAATTGCCCGCATGTGCAGGATTTGGAATCGGAACGCCTCATCGCCGTCAACTGGAATAACCAGAAGACCCAGCCGTTCCCCGCCGGCATTCATATTCTCGGCAAAAACGAGAAAGGCCTTTTGGCCCAGATCACGCTTGTGTTCAACGAGCAGGATATCAATATTGATGCGCTTCAGGTGTACTCGCAGGTGGACGGGCGTTCCGCCATGGAGTTTACTGTGGAAGTCCGGGACGTCGCGCACCTGTATCAAACTATTGAAAAACTTCGAAACGTCCCGAACGTCATTGAAGTTTCGCGCGGTTCATCTGGCGATGAATAAGGTGCTGCGACCGGACAAGGAGAAGGGATGAACCGCCCCGTTAAACGCAATATTCTTTCCGCATTTTTGCTGAGTCTGCTTATCCCTTTTTCCGGCCTGATTTATACGCATAAGCCTTTGCGCGCTCTATTGTGCGCGTCTATCACCCTTTTGATCTTCGCGCTGGAATCCATGGTCAGCATTTTCTCCACATGGAAAGGATGCGCCGTCAGCCTCACAGTTTTAGGTTTTGTATGGCTCTACAGCATCATCGCATCACTTCGAGCCGCCCAACGGGGATTGAGCCGTGAAGAAGCCTGCCACGATATCGGCCCGTGGATTGTGGCTTGGGCATTGGCTGTAATTTTAAGTATTGTTGTCACTATTCCATTCCCCTATCGGACGTACGACATGTCGTCGTTGCGCATGCTTCCTACCATCCGGGAAGGGGAATATTTGGTGGGGCGTCTGTTGGCTGTTGGTGGCCGCGATAAGGGCATGCCCCCGGAGATGCTGCAGCCTGGTGATATTGTCGCCATATTAGATTCGAACGGAGTACAGCGTTTGCGCCGCCTTACGGGTTTGCCTGGCGATTTGCTTGAAATTCGCGATGAGAAGCTCTGGCGTAACAGCGAGGCGATCCGCTCCGCGGAAAACCTCCACCTGCCGGGGTACACCGCCGCATGGCGCATCCCTGCGGACACATATTATGTGTTGGAGGACAACGGCAATCCTCCGCATGACACCACCACGGTTTTCTTGCGAGAAGATATTGTTGCCAAGATTTTATATGTGCTCTGGAGCGCTGACAGAAATCGCATCGGCATCAGCTTCTGAGTTTTGTGCAGTATTCAGGAAACCAAACGCTGCCCCAGTGAGAACGCTTCTTCCATCTCACGTGGAAAAATTTCCTCATGCCGCGCCTGTTTTGCATCCGCATTGAACATGTCCGTGTCATACTTGGAATAATTACTGAATTGCAGCGTGTCACAGCACAGGAGCAATTCGCATGAACCGAAAAAACGTTCCATAACGCTTTCGCTCGTGTTGATGACGCGACGTATGGCGCTGTCTTCCAGTGCGTCTTGTGGTATACCCATGGTATACACCAATGCTGTGGCTTTTTTACGAGGGGAGAGCGGTGGTTTGATCTTGGAATAGCGCAGATATTGAAAGAAAAACCGCTCCATCAGCATTCGCATCAGGGAGCTTTCCGCTCCCCAGTAAATGGGTGAACCCAGCACAACGACATCCGCCGTGTGCAGACTATCCAACAATGTGGTCAGATCGTCTTTGAGAATACAACGCCCGTAAGATTTGCCGTTTGGATCTTTGCAATGGAAACAGCTGATGCAGCCGCGGCAGGTTAAATCTCGCAGATGGACAAGTTCGGTTTCCGCACCGCACGCCGCCGCGCCTTCGCATATTTTTTCCAAGAGCTGCGCGGTATTCCATTGTCGGCGAGGGCTTCCATTGACAGCGACGAGACGCATGGCACACTCCCGTGTAAACGTTGACGTAAAGGCATCCTACAAGTCGTGCGGATTCGGGTAAAAGTCAATTGTGCTATGGGATTCGACCATCAGCGAGGAGACTATGAAAATTTACAAATATTCCGGGGAAGATCTCTGGAAACGGGCACTCATAGCTCGCCGCATGATGCGCCGGACTCCCGGCCTTGTCGCGCGCGATACCTCGCGACGTCGCTGGTATTTTCGAAAAATGCTCAATTTTTCTCATCCGGAATGGCAACTTTATCCTCTGGAAATTTTTTGGTCGTTTGTCGGCTCCCTGTTTGGCATCGGCATCCTCAGTGCAATTAATTACGCCGTTTTTGGACATGAGAGCCAGTTGCTTCTGATGGGAACATTCGGCGCAGCCGCCATGCTTCTCTTCGGAGCGCCTAAAGCGGATTTTGCCCAGCCGCGAAACGTCATCGGAGGACATGTGATTTCCGCACTGGTGGGCGTAACCGTGTGTTTGCTCTTTGGCTCGGGCTCTCCTGTAGGCGTGCCATTGGCGGTGGCATGCGCCATTGCCGCCATGCACCTGACCGGAACGTTACATCCGCCAGGAGGGGGCACGGCGCTGCTGATGCTGACCAGTCCGGCATTGATAGAACTTGGGTACAAAGCTGTACTTTTTCCCGTGGGGCTGGGGGCAACGATACTTGTCGCATGTGCGCTCGTCACCAACAACCTTTCCAGGGCGCGTCGCTATCCTATGTACTGGTGGTAAAAGAAAAGTCCGCGTCATTAACGCGGACTTTTCAAATGTGGTGCCCAGGGGGAGACTCGAACTCCCATACCATTCGGCGCTACCACCTCAAGATAGTGTGTCTACCAATTCCACCACCTGGGCACGAACAGTTCTTTTAGCGAAAGTAGCTCTGGTTGGCAAGCAATTTTTCATGCATACAGCCAGCATTTAACCCAATGTTCCTGATCCGTCTCCACCTGGGGAGGCACTTGCTTGCAGCGCTCCATAGCTTTAGGGCAGCGGGGGCGAAAAACACAGCCTTCAGGCCGGGCGGAAGGCGGCGGGATGCTCCCCGTCATGGCGGAAAGCCGGGAGTGATGGCGGTTTTCAAGTGTGGGCGCAGATGCCTTGAGGCCTTCGGCGTAGGGGTGGCGGGTATGCCGAAAAAATGAGGAAGCGGGCGCACGCTCTAAAAGTTCACCGGCGTACATCACTCCCACATAGTCCGCCATTTCCGCTACCACGCTGAGATCATGCGTGATCAACAGCACTCCCATGGCCTGCTCTTCTGTCAAACGCTGAAGCAGACGAAGGATTTGTCCCTGAATGGTTACGTCCAGCGCGGTTGTCGGCTCATCCGCCAAAAGCAGAGCAGGCTCACATGCCATGGCCATGGCGATCATCACCCGTTGACGCATGCCGCCGGAAAGCTGATGTGGATAATCACGCAGGCGGCGGGCAGGCGCGGGCAGCCCCACACGTTCCAAAAGCCCGACGGCTTTTGCCTCCGCCGCATCACGCGAAAGCCCTTCATGTGCCCGGAGAGGCTCCGCGACTTGTACCCCAATACGGAGCACAGGATTGAGCGATGTCATCGG
>JAVBOX010000069.1:0-21049 GCA_031550095.1 Eubacteriales bacterium | reverse complement strand
GAAAAGATCCTTGAGAAGATCGTCCATGTCAATGGTGGTATAGGTCGCGCGGGCTCCCCCTGTGAAACCTTGAAAGGGGTCTCCATAAGCGGCGGTCTGTCCAAAGCCGCTCCCCATGCTTTCGAAGGGATTCTCCCGCGCCTCGTCATAGGCCTTTCGTTTCTCCGGATCGCCCAGGGTATCATAAGCCTCATTCACCTGAATGAATTGCTTCTCAGCCGCCTTATCGCCCCCTGTGGCATCCGGATGATACTTTTTTGCCAGTTTCCGATACGCGTTTCTTATTTCTTCGGCTCCGGCGTTTTTTTTAACGCCCAGAATGCCATAGTAATCCGTCATCGCCGTCACCGCCTTTGTCTTTCTTTGACATTCATATTCTATCATAGCTTGCCCCGAATTGCAAGCTCTTTTGCGTGATCATTTCCGGAAAACCACAGCGTTTTCTGTCCACTCTGGATTTGACGCTGTATATTTTTATAAACAAAAATTGAATAACAATCCTTCTTTGCATGTTTCCAGTTTTATGGTATACTGAACAAAAGAAATTGGTTTTCACCACCGAAAATCGACCATTACGGTCAAAGGAGTGAACCAAATGAGAAAAAAGCGCTGCATTGCTATGTTATTGGCGGGCGGTCAGGGCAGTCGGCTAGGTATCCTTACAAAGAGCATGGCAAAGCCAGCATTGCCATACGGCGGAAAATATCGCATCATTGATTTTCCCCTTTCAAACTGCACACACTCCGGCATCGATGTGGTTGGGGTCCTTACCCAATACCAGCCCCTCGCCCTCAACGCCTACATCGGCACCGGCGCTCCATGGGATTTGGATCTCATTGATGGAGGCGTGTATGTGCTGCCCCCCTATGTGAAAGGAAAAGGCGGCGAGTGGTACCGGGGCACGGCCAACGCCATCTACCAAAATGTCGGCTTTATAGAGCAGTTTGACCCTGATTATGTCTTAATACTCTCCGGTGATCATATTTACCGCATGGATTATAACGAAATGCTGGAGTACCATATTGAGAAGCAGGCGGATGCTACCATCGCCGAGCTGGAAGTGCCCTGGGAGGAGACCCACCGCTTTGGAATCCTGAATACAGATGAGGCGGGCCGGATTGTCGAATTTGACGAAAAGCCCAAAAAGGCCAGGTCCAACAAGGCATCCATGGGGGTCTACGTATTCACCTGGGATAAACTCCGCCAGTACCTGACAAACGACGAAATCGACAAGTCCTCCTCCAACGACTTTGGCAAGAACATCATGCCCAAAATGCTGCAGGATGAGCAGCGCCTTTTTGCTTTCCCATTCAAGGGGTATTGGAAAGATGTAGGCACGGTGGACAGCTTTCTGGAGGCCAACATGGATCTCTTGGAGGAGCCCATGCCCATCGACCTGTACGATACGCGCCGCAAGATCTACAGCCGCAATCCTGGCCTGCCGCCTCACTATGTGGCGCCAGGGGCGGATGTAAAGACATCCCTCATCACAGAGGGCTGCGAGGTCTATGGTCAGGTTCGCCATAGCGTTCTTTTCGCGGGCGTTACGGTGGAGCAGGGAGCCAGCGTCATGGATTCGGTGATCATGCCCGGGGTCTCCATCGGGCGGGGCGCCGTCGTTCGCCGCTCCATCGTGGCGGAAAACGCGGTTATCGAAGCCGGATGTCAAATCGGCGGCCCGGAAGGCGGCATCGCGGTGATTGGCCAGGACGCGCGTCTGGTGGCCGGCACGGTCGTTGCCCCTGGCGATCAGCTTGAGTCGCGGGCCTGAAGAAAGGGGGACATAAATATGACGGATTTGATGGGGCTCATTTATACGGGGGAAAACGATGTCCGCCTGCGGGAATTAACGTTAAGCCGCGCCGTGGCGGCATTGCCCGTGGTGGGCAGGTATCGTATTATCGATTTCCAGATATCCAGCCTGGTCAATTCAGGGGCGCGGAATGTAGGCGTCATTACCCAGCGGAACTATCATTCCCTGATGGATCATCTGGGAAGCGGCAAGGAGTGGGGCCTCCACGGAAAGCATGACGGCCTCTTTATCCTTCCGCCGTTTTTAACCCGGGATAACGTGGGCGTTTACGAGGGCATGCTGGACGCGCTCCGCTCCAATATCGGTTACCTGCGGCGTTCACAGCAGGAGTATGTGGTTCTCACCGACAGCCATGTGATCTTTAACATGGATTACGTCCCCATGCTCCAGCACCATATCGATGTCGGCGCCGACATGACCATCCTCTATACCGATGCCCCTTCCAGGGATACCCCCATGAACGAGTATCGCGTATTTTTTGACATGGACAAGGAAGGCGTCCTGACCCGCCTGGAGATCAACCCCTCCCGGGTGAATTATCCCTATGAATCCATGGCCCTGCTGATCATCCGCCGGAAGCTGCTTGTGAATATCGTCTCCCAGACGGCCGCCTTGGGCCATCATAGCTTTGTCCGCGATGTGCTGCAGAGGTGTGTGAACGAGGGCAGCATGCGGGTGGTTGGGTACCGGTCTCCCGCCCGCGGGTGGCATATCGATTCTGTGCAGGCGTATTACCACTTCAACCTGGATATGCTGAAGGCGGATGCCCGGGACGAGCTTTTCAATGCCGCCCGTCCGATTTACACCAAGGTTCGCGATGATGTCGCCGGCCGCTATGGGGAAAATGCCGCGATCTCCGGAAGCCTGATCGCAGATGGGTGCCGCATTGACGGCAAGGTGGAAAACAGCGTCATCTTCCGAGGCGTTACCATCGCCCAGGGCGCCGTGGTCCGCAACAGCATCGTCATGCAGGACGCGCAAATCCATGAGAACGCGGAAATTGACCACTGCATCCTGGACAAGCAGGCGGTCATCAAGCGGGGCGGCAGGCTGATCGGCCCGGAAACCTACCCGATTGTGATCAGCAAAAATGTCACCATCTAATATATATTTCATAGCATATTTTTCAAAAGAACCGCATACACGGCTTGTATGTGAATGGAATTGGTTACCAATTCCAAGGAGGTGAATCCATGACGAAAGTGCTATTTGCCGCTTCTGAGTGTGTGCCCTTTGTCAAGACGGGCGGGCTGGCCGATGTGGTCGGCGCTCTGCCGCCTGTTCTCCGGGCGAAAGGAATTGACATCCGGGTTATTTTGCCGCTGTATGGGGAAATACCACAGGAAATCCGAAGCCGCATGCGGCATCTGGTGGATTTTGAGCTTGAGCTTGGATGGCGCAAGCTTTATTGCGGCATTGAAGCCCTGGAACACGCGGGGCTTACCTGGTATTTTGTGGATAATCGCTATTACTTCGACCGCCCCTATATTTATGGCCTTGGGGGAGATGAATACGAGCGGTTCAGCTTTTTTTGCCGGGCCGTGCTCAACGCGCTGCCTTTGATTGATTTTCAGCCGGACATTATCCACTGTCACGACTGGCAAAGCGGCATGATCCCCGCGCTTCACAAGATCCAATACGCGCACCTGCCTTTCTACGAGAACATGCGGGATGTGGTGACCGTTCATAACCTCCAGTACCAAGGCATTTTTGGCATCAAAGAGGTGCAGGACTGCCTGGGGCTGGGCAACAGTTTGTTCACCTCGGACAAGCTGGAAGCCTATGGTATGGCCAATTTCCTCAAGGCCGGCCTGGTATACGCGGACGAGATCACCACCGTCAGCCCCAGCTACGCGGAGGAGATCACCACCGCCTTTTATGGGGAGCGCCTGGATGGGCTCCTGAGAGCCAAACACGGACAGCTGGTGGGCATCCTCAACGGAATCGACACGGACGAGTACGATCCCGGGAAAGATCCCCAGATTGTCCGGACCTATTCTGCGGCGGCCATGTCTGGCAAAGCGGCTTGTAAGGAGGCCCTCCAGCGAGAAATGGGGCTCACCTTGGCCCCCGATGTTCCCCTGGTGGGCATGGTAACCCGCCTTTCCGGCCAAAAGGGGCTTGACCTCATCGACCGCGTGATCCTGGATCTCATGAACGATGGCATTCAGTTGGTCGTCCTGGGAAAAGGCGATGCCCGCTACACGGATCTCTTCTCTTGGGCGGAAGAAGCTTACCCGGGCCGTGTGGCGGCCAGGTTTGAGATGAACTCTCCCCTTGCCCACCGCATCTACGCGGGGTCGGATATGTTCTTGATGCCCTCCTTATTTGAGCCCTGCGGCTTATCCCAGATGATCTCCCTCCGGTATGGTACCGTGCCCATCATCCGGGAAACAGGGGGCCTCCGGGATACCGTGCTCGCCTACAACGAATTTACTGGTGAGGGAAACGGCTTCACCTTCTTCAGCTATAATGCCCACGACATGATGAACACCCTTCGCCGCGCCATCGGTTACTACCGGGACCGGCAGGATGTTTGGGAGATGCTCATGTTGCGCGGCATGGCCGGGGATTACAGCTGGAATAAATCTGCCGGAGAATACATTGCCCTCTATGACAAGCTTCTTGCGCAGCCGGAACAGCCAAAGAAAAAAGCGGTCAAGGCTGCGTCCAAAAAAGAAGCGGTGGCTGAGGAAAAAGGCACGGAAGGACCGCCCTCGGTCGCAAAGAAGGGAAAAGCGGCGTCCGCTCAAGCATCTCCGGACGCCAAAAAAGCAAGCTCGAAAGCGGCTTCCGCTAAAAAAACGGAGGCCAAGGAGAAAGCCGCGCCAAAACCAAAGAAAAATACGAAAAAGACGGAGCCGATGGCATAACAATGTCTGAGCATGGGCATGGCGGACACAGGGATCGTATGCGGGCCCGCTTTTTGGAAAGCGGGCTCTCTGGTTTTGCGCCCCATGAGGTATTGGAGCTGCTTTTGTTTTACGCCATTCCCCAGCGAGATGTCAATCCGCTGTCCCATCAGCTGCTTGACAAGTTTGGCTCCCTTGAGGGGGTTTTGAGCGCACCGCCGGAGCAATTGGCCCAAATGAAGGGCATCGGCCTAAACACGGCGACGCTGATCGCACTGATGCGACCCCTTGCCCGCTATGTGGCCAAGGAGCAGCTGGGCGATAAGCCCGTCATCACCAATAAAAAAGAGGCCAAGTCCTTCTGTCACCATCTCTTTCTGGGCACAAAGGATGAGACCCTCTACGTGATCTGCCTGAACGCCCAAGGAAGCGTTCTGCGGGCCATTCCCGCCATTCAGGGAACCATAGACGAAATCCCCATCTATCCACGGGCTATCGTTGGCGCCGCGCTGTTGCAAAATGCCCATAGCGTACTCCTAGCCCATAACCATCCCAGCGGCGTGCGGGAACCTTCCAGCGCGGACATAAAGACCACGGAGCTATTGGTTCATGCCTTTGCCGCCGTAGACATTCAGGTCATGGATCATCTGGTCTATGCGGGCGGCGATTGTGTCAGCATTTCACAATGGCAGGCATTTCAGCGTATCGCTCCTGAATATGAAAGGGAAAAGGCAAAAGCCGCCGACACCATGCGGCCTGGCCGGCCCAAGACGGGCGTCGCCCGGGAAACGGAAGGGGGTTTTCTGGATGATTGGAAGGGTTTTTTTGAACCTTCGGCGGAATCTGGCGAATCGGAGAGCGAATAAGAGTGGATGAAGCGGATGTGATCATCGTCCTGGGCGCTCAGGTAAGGCCGGAAGGTGTTCCCTCCGAAGCGCTTCGCAGGCGCCTATGCCTTGCCCTTGACCGCTACTGGCAGCATCCTGCGCGAATCATCTGCTGCGGGGCGCAAGGCCCACGGGAGCCCGCCGCTGAAGGGGATTTCATGCGGGAGTGGCTTATCCGGATGGGTGTTCCTAAAGAGCATATCTTCAGCGAAAACCGCTCCTATGATACGAACCAAAACATCCGCAACGCCAAGGAAATCATGGACGCCGAGGGGCTTTCCCGTGCCCTCGTGGTCACCAGCGATTATCATGTCCGGCGTTCCCTTGCCATTTGCAGGCGCCTTGGCATAACGGCGGAGGGGGCGGGCAGCGCCTCCGTTTCCCGCTATTGGATCAAAAATCATCTGAGAGAGATGCTGGCGTGGGTTAAGTTCTATTTGCGGCTATGAGAAAGCCATTAGGGCAGCGTGTCCAAATCCAATATGGACGTAAAGGTGATCAGTGTCATTTCTGGCGTGTTAAAGAGGCGAAAACCCGGCAATGGGTTCGTTCCCGAGGTGCCCAGCCCACCGCTGATGTACTGAAGGGATCTGTTGCTCCCCGTGTAATGATAACCACTTACAATGGTCTCATCCGGGAACCAGCCATTGGCATAAACCGGCCCGAGAAAAGGCAGCCTCCATTGCCCGCCCACCGTATCGCCCGCCAAAACCAGATCCGCCGACCGCAGGAAGCTGTCCTCATCCGGGTCATCTGTTTTGAGAATCTGGACGGTATCGTTTTGAAAGGGAATATGGGATAAGCCAATGTGGAGATCGGTCTCCTTCATGCTCTTCTGCGCGGCGATGGTTCTTGCGATCGCGTCCGCGTAATAGGTGCCTTCCGGGGTGGTCGCGGCGGCATAAGCTGCCGCAGCTGTCGTTAGATCCAGCGAGTATTGGGAAGCATTCATAAACCATACCGTCGAGTTCCCTATTTTCATGGAAGCTGGCGCGTCCAAGTAGACGGCGCCCCGAGCTTGTATGCTCGTGATCCAGTCCGCCAGCACGGTGTGATACCCAACGCCCCGTGCGCCTACCGGAGTTGGGTCCATGTTCCCCGCGATGAAGAAGACAGGTTTTGTGGTGTCCAGAGCTGAAAGAAGCTCAAAAAAGGGATAATAGTCCCCTTTCTTTCCCACCATGTCGCCGGTGATGCAAACCGCATTGTAACGCTTGTTTTTCAGCGCATCCCCGATGTGCTTTTGCTTTGGGCCAAATTGTTTGCCGTTCAGATCGGATATATGCAGGATGGTGAATCCTTCCAGATCCTTTGGGAGATCCGCTACGAGCACTTTCTGGGTTTTTATGACAACGCGGCCGTTATCAAAGGCCACATAAACCCCGATAACCGCCACGATAAACGCTAGAATGCCTATGTTCCAACAAAAAACATGGTGCCCCCTCCTGCTAAAAACATCTCGCCTTTTCAGCATAATTGATCCTCCCTAGCATTTCCACGTGCCCATATAACGGAAGAGCCGCGCGTTTCATCGCATGGATATGACAATTTCCATAAATTGCCATATCGTGCTTGAGCCGAAGGCAATTTCAACCGTATATTGTTTATATAAACGCGAGGAATTGGATAAAACAGCACATGATTTGCACGATTTGACAGAACTTCCAGTTTCAACGGAAAGGAAAATATGATATACTAGCGCTTACAAGGATGGGTGGCATGGCAAAAGCAAAAACAGTTTACGTATGCAATGCGTGCGGATATGAATCTGGCCGATGGTTGGGCAAATGCCCGGACTGCGGCGCTTGGAACACGCTTGCGGAACATATGGTGGAGGCGGTGTCCGAAACCCAGGACAAGCCTATGAAGCGGCCTGCCGGCATGGGCATGGCGGCGAAGCGGCTGTCTGAAATCGGCGACGAAGCCCAGGCCCGCCGAAGCTGCGGCATCGACGAACTGGACCGGGTGCTTGGCGGCGGCATTGTGGAGGGTTCCGTCACCCTTGTGGGAGGCGACCCGGGCGTGGGAAAATCAACCCTGCTGCTCCAAGCCTGCGGAAAGCTTGCCGAAGCCGGTGGCCGGGTTCTCTATGTGACTGGCGAGGAAAGTGCGCGGCAAATCAAGCTGCGTGCCCGCCGGCTGAATGTGGAGACGGACAGCGTATGGGTTTTGGCCGAAAACGCCATGAACGATATCGTTACGCGCTTTGAGGAGCTTCAGCCGGATTTTATGGTGGTGGACTCCATCCAAACGGTGTACAGGCCCGAGCTCTCCGCCGCGCCCGGCAGCGTATCCCAGGTTCGGGAGTGTTCCTCCCTCCTCATCAGGCTGGCAAAAACCACGGGCTGCGCAGTTTTCCTCATCGGCCATGTGACCAAAGAGGGCGCCATCGCCGGGCCGCGGGTTCTGGAACACATGGTGGACGCCGTGCTCTAGTTTGAGGGCGACCGGCGGCACGCCTGGCGCATCCTTCGAGCTGTGAAAAACCGCTTTGGTTCTGTCAATGAGCTTGGGCTGTTTGAGATGCATGAGTCCGGCATGATCCCTGTGGAAAACCCTTCAGAGCTGCTGCTCTCCCTTCGGGCTCGCGGCGCTTCCGGCTCCATCGTTACCTGCGGCATGGAAGGTACGCGGCCCATGCTGGTGGATCTCCAGGCGCTTGTTTCCCGAACGCCCTTTGGGATGCCCCGGCGGGCTACGGATGGATTGGACAACGGGCGGGTTGCCCTATTGCTGGCGGTGTTGGAAAAGCGGGCCGGACTTCGTCTATATGACCAGGATGTATATGTGAATGTCGCGGGGGGCATGACCCTCTCCGAACCCGCGGCCGATTTGCCCCTATGCCTTGCCGTGGCGTCCTCCCTTCGGGATCGGGTGTTGCCCCAATCCCTCGTCATCTTTGGGGAGGTGGGGCTTTCCGGTGAGGTGCGAGCCGTGGCTCACGCGGAAAGAAGGCTTTTTGAATGCGTCCGGCTTGGGTTCACGGAGTGCATGCTGCCGAAGGAAAACCTTCGCGGGCTTAAGGCGCCGGAGGGTTTCGCGCTTCGCGGAGTCGATACCATTACCCAGGCGATTCAAGCGTTACTATAGAGAAAAAATCCACGAGGAAAGGTTGGAGCATGAAAAAGTTTAGCATTCCCCGAATTCTACGACCGGTTATTACGCTTTTTGGCGCGGCGATTGGCGGAGGTCTGGCGGCGCTGACCATTCGGGTTTATGGGACATTTGAGTTTACGAAAGGGATCAATTCGTCCGCTGTCATTTGGATCTGCGCCGTGGTAACGGTTTTATTCGCATTCATCTCCTGGTTTGCGGCGCCACATGTAATTCGGCGTGTGGAGCATTGGTCCGGCGCCGTGGAAGTTACGCTAAGCGAGATGCCCCTTGCCCAGGTGCTCTGTGGAGCCCTTGGGCTGGTGCTGGGCCTTTTGATCGCTTGGCTGGTTACCCAGCTATTCCGGGCAGGACTTCCGGAGCTTCTTTGGTCAGGGCTATCTGCGGGCATTTATTTAATGCTGGGGTATTTGGGCGCTTCCGTTGGTTCCAAACGGTATCGGGAGTTTCCCTTTGCCCCCGGAAGCAGGCAGGCCCGCCTGGAGCGTAAATCCAGCCTGGCGATGGCGGGGATCATCAACAAAATACTGGATACAAGCGTCATCATCGACGGGCGCATCTTCGACGTATGCAAGACCGGGTTTGTGGAAGGCCCTCTGGTCATTCCCCAGTTCGTGCTGGCGGAGCTCCGCCACATCGCCGATTCCAGCGATCCCCTCCGGCGCAACCGGGGGCGGCGCGGGCTGGATGTCCTCGCCCGCATTCAAAAGGAGCTGGACATCGCCGTACAAGTCACGGAGGCGGATTTTGAGGATGTGGAAGAGGTGGATGTGAAGCTCCTCAAACTGGCACGGCAGACGGGCGGCGTCGTGGTCACCAATGATTTCAATCTGAACAAGGTGGCCGACGTGACCGGCGTGAAAGTTTTAAACATCAATGATCTGGCGGGCGCTCTGCGGCCGGTGTTGCTGCCTGGGGAGGAAATGCGGGTGCAGATACTTCGAGAGGGAAAAGAACACGCCCAGGGCATCGGATATCTGGACGACGGCACAATGATCGTTGTGGACAATGGAAAGCGCTATATTGGCGAAACGGTGGATGTGGTGGTGACCACGGTGCTGCAGACCAGCGCCGGGCGTATGATTTTTACGAAGATGAAGCAGGCGGCTTAGCAGCGGGAAACGCGGCCATTTTTCATGGAGGAAATAGGCTGTCCTGGCTGGAGGCACGAACTGATGCTGTCAGCTCTTCTTTATTGATCTTTGAAAGCTTTCGGGTACGATGGCCGGGGAGGGTTGGGTCAAAGCCGCAAATCTCCCTGTAATCACACCAGGAGCAGGCCACCCATGTATCCAGTTGGGCGGGCTGTGGGGTGATTTTCCCTTGGGCGATTTCCCCGGCGATCCCTTCGGCCAGCTTCCGGGCATAGCCCATCAGGGCGTCCAAGTCCCCGGGATCCATGGCGCCAGCCCTCTTGCTGATACTGCCATCCTTGTTGATCAGCCCATCTCCATCCTCTAGGGCATGGATGACCCGCAGATCTGAGATGACGATGCCCTTCAGGTTGAGCTCGCCGGCGATTTTCGCCTCGATCAAAACGACATCCCGGCTGTCCATGTCGATGAGGGGATCGTCAAAACGGGAATAGAAGGCGCCCGCGGCATGAATGCCGGGAAATGCGGTCAGCGCGGCGGACAAGTACAGCAGAAGCTGTAACTGCAGCCCCGCCTGTATTTTCGTCGGATCCGGGGCCGTTTTGCCTGATTTGTAATCCACCACCCGAAGCCAGCGCTCCCCGTCCTCCTCATAGAAGTCAATCCGATCAATGCGGCCGCCAAGCCAGATCTGCCTTCCAGTGGGCAGAAACAGGGCGATGGGAGGCATGGGCTCGCCAGGGCCAAACCTGGCTTCCAGCACATCCGCATGGAATCCACTCCGCTTGGATTGACCGGCGTATGTCCATGCCGCCCGCCTGGCAATGCGGCAAAAGGCTTCTCCGGTCGCGCGCTCCATTGGGCCATCCCCCAGGGGCGCGTTTTCCCATTCCGCCTTGAGCGGTTCCAGGACTTTATCCATCAGAGCATCGCTATCCCCACGGGTCAAATCGGGCCACCGGGCTTCCTGGGCCGCAAGCTTCACAAAACCTTCCATGGCCCGGTGGTAGAAGGAGCCCGTCTCATCCTTGGCGATGGCGAATGGACGGCGGGGCTTGGGCTTTAGCCCATGCTCGACGAAATGCCGGTATGGGCAGTTGGCATAGGTTTCCAACCTGGAAATGCTCATGCTGGATCTGGAAAAGAGGGCGTCCGCGATTCGCCTGGGCAAAGGCTCGTCAATTTGCTGAGATTCGAAGGCGCGAAGCACCCGCTCCGCGTGCAGCCGGGTATCCGGCGACTGGAGTAGAAAGGCCGACACCTCCGCCACATCGGGAGGAAGTTCCCCATCATCCGCCGCCGCCCGAAGAGCTGGCCCCAAGGCGTCCAGGGCTGTTCCCGGCGAATGCCAGACAGCCGCCTTGCCAACGGCGCTGCCCCGCTCTTCCAAGGCGGGAAAAACCCGCCGGATCAGCTTGATCACCGTGGCGGGCCGCTGCGCCTCGCCGCTCATTCCCGCCAGGGAATGGCTGATAAAGAGCCTCTCCGATGCGGCAGCCAAGGTATCTAACATATTAATGTGGATGAGCTGCTGGAGCGCGTCCCCCCGAAGGCCAAAGGCCGCGTCCATTGCCCCAGACGCCAGCGCTCGCTCCACCTCCTCATCGGTGAACAGGGATTCCTCCGACGCCCGGAGCACGCCGTCCTGAAGGCCAAGAAGAAACAGTATGCGGCAGTCTTCCCCAATTTTCAAGTGCCCCAGTTGGCCCAACTGCACCGTCCCCGGCATGGCGGGAATGGCCCCAAGCTCCGCCTCCGCCAGCCCGGCTTCAATCACCCCAGCCAGCTCACCCATCGGCAGCCGCTTTCCGTTCAAAAGCCCGTGAAGCTGGTCCAAGGTTTCCAGGATGATCCGCCAAGCCTGAGCGCAGTCCGCCGCCTCCACGAGAAGCCCTCGGGCCTGGAGGGTTTTCTGCCATTCCCCCAAGGCCCCGTAGGCATTGACCTCCTCAAGAAGGTCGAAGGCGGCCTCCAGGGTTCCCGTGGTGTCGCTCGCGTCCCGGAGCCTCTTTTGAAGGCGGCGCAGGGGAGCGGTAAAGGCGGCGCGGAACCCCTCTATTTCAGGGTCCAAGGCCGTTCTATGCCATTTCGCGCCTCTCAGGCCGTTTTCCACCGCGTAGTTTTCAAGCCGCTGAACCCCTTCGCTGGAAAGACCGGTAAAACCGCCCTTGAGCCAGTCCATGGCATCCTCCCCGCGCCAGCCCCTTGTAACGCAGCGGAGAGCGGCCAACCAGGCCCGCGGCAGGGGATGTGCCAGGGCGGGGCGCTTTCGGGATAAATGATAGGGGATACCGCTGCGGCCAAAAGCGGCACTAATGGCCCCCGCATAGCCTTCCGCGTCGCCCAGGGCCACCACAATCTCGCCAAAGGGGACGCCCGCGCGGACGAAGGTTCGGATGGCCGATGCGGTCCGCATGGCCTCGTCATAAGGATTGGCAGCCGCCCAGAGTGTCACGCCCTTGGGTATTCCCGAGAAGGGCTTCGCGGGAATGGCAAACAGCTCCTGCTCCAGATGCTGTATCTCAGGCACAGTGGCGAGGGGGGCAACGATGTGTTCCTGCTGCCAGGGAAGGGACTCCGAATCAAAAAAGCGGGCAAGCCGCAAAAGGGTGTTCCGGGCCGGCGCAAAGACCATGCCATCCCGGGCGGACGCATTTTCAAGGGTCAGGGCCAGCCGGACGGATTCGCATAGACGCGCCATCACGCTGATCTGCCGAAGAAACTGGGGAGAAATCAGGTCAAAGCCATAGATCCAAACCCTGGCCCCGTCAAAAAAGCCGCTGTCAGGCATTCGGGACAGCATGGCGTCCTGGACGCCCTCTCCATCCAGAAATGCCCCTGCCAGCCTTTCCTCATAGCGGCCATAGATCAGCGCCAGGTCCATCAGCTTCTTCTGGAGCGCCCCTTCGGCTTCAAGGGACCGGGCAAGGGTTTCCACATCCTCAGGCGTTACCCCAGCACGTTTTAAATCGCCAATGGTGGTCCCCAGCCGGCTGGCAAATCTGAGCCTGCCCACAGCCCCCCCATAGAACGCCAGCGCCTTCCGAGCCCCTTGCAGCACATCCGAAAGCACCATGGCCTTGCCCCGGGCATCCACCCGCACCCGCTGTGGGCTTCCCGCCAGGGCGAAAACTTGTGTCAGCATTCTGGAGGGGGAGAGCACCATGATGTTCAACAGGCCTGGCAGCCGCAGCTGGTTGATTAAGTCCAGCTCCGCCTGGAGCGTATACTGATCCGGCGTAATCACCAACAAGCGCTGGGCGCCCGCCCCGTGGGCTTCCCCCACTTCTTTCAGCACCCTGGGCCAAAGCCTCCGGCTTCTGCCTGTCAACACGGTCAGCATGGCGTCTCCCTCTTCCGGCGAAACCGCCTATTCCTTCTTTGGCAGGCCCGTTAGGTCCCAAGGGGGAACCATCTCCGTGCCGCTGGCCGCGAGGGCCTGTATATAGCCCGGAAAACCGAGCGCGGCCATCTGGGCCTTGACCCGCCTGTACTCCTTTGGCGTCACCGGCCGTTCCAGCCCAGGAATCTCCCGGGCTCCGCCATAGGGCGTATACTGCCCCATGAGGCTCAAGGGCACATCCTCGGGAAGGACATCCCGAAGCATGGCCAGGGCAGCCATGGAAGCGCCGGAAAGGCCCGGCAGCACCAAATGGCGCACCATGGTACCGCGGATCAGCATACCTTCATCATCATAGAAGGCCGGGCCGGTCTGACGCCGCATCTCCCGGATCGCCGTCAGGGCCACTTGAGGGTAATCCGGCGCATGGGAATACAGGCGGGCCGTCTCCCCGTCCCCATACTTGAAGTCGGGCAGATAAACATCAACCAGGCCATCCAACATAGCCAGAATCTCAAGGGACTCATATCCCCCACAGTTATAGACCACCGGAATGCCCGGCGGATACGCCCGGAGGGCTTGCGCCACCTCCGGCGCGAAGTGTGAGGCGGTGACCAGATTGATGTTATGGACGCCCCGCGCCTTCAGGGATTGAAAAACCATGCCCATCTCCCGGATGGACAATGCCTGCCCAGCTGCACGGTTTCGGCTGATCTCCGCATTTTGGCAGAATACACAGCCCAAGGCGCACCCGGAAAAAAAGACCGTGCCGCTGCCCCGGACCCCTGAGATGCACGGTTCCTCCCCAAAATGCGGCGCGGCCCGGGTGACTACGGGCAGCGTACCCATGCCGCAGATCCCGGATCCAGCCAGGGCTTCTCTCGGCGCAAAACACCGACGTGGGCAAACGGAGCATTCCGCCGTCACGCTTTGGCCTGCTCCAGTTCCCGCATGGCGAGGATGGTCTTGTCCATAAGGGCCTCCAAGGGCCAGCCCAGCATATCCGTGCCCCTTTGAATGCACTCCCTGGAGCAGCCCGCGGCAAAGCTGGGGGACTTAAACTTTTTCATGAGGGACTTCACCTCAAGGTCCATGACGCTGCCCGAGGGGCGCATTTTCACGGCCGCGCCGATCAAGCCGGTCAGTTCATCTGTAGCGTAGAGGACCTTTTCCATGAGGAGCTTGGGCTCAACGTTGCCTTCCGTCATTCCCCAGCCGTGGCTGACAATGGCGTCCAGCATGGCGGGATCCATATCCTTGGGCTCCAGAATCTCCCGAACCGCCACGCAATGGCGCTCTGGAAACCGCTCAAAATCCAGGTCGTGAAGCAATCCCACCAGCGCCCAGTACTCCTCCCGCTCCGGGTCCAATGCCCGGGCAAATACCCGCATAACTCCTGAGACCGTCTCCCCGTGAGTGATGTGGAACGATTCCTGGTTGTATTCCCTCAGCAGCGCGTATGCTTCATCATAGGTCGGCATCCAAGCCATTACGGTTCCCCCTCTTCTAAAATTGCGTATAATCCCGGATAAATCCAATCATAATGGCACAAGTCCTCCCGCTTGCCGATGGCGCAGCAACGCATACCTCCCGCTTTCGCCGCGTCAATGCCGGCCTGGGCATCCTCGAAAACCACGCAGCGCTCAGGCGGAATGCCCATCATCTCCGCCGCCTTTAAAAAAACCTCCGGATCCGGCTTGGCCCGCGTGACCACCGTTCCGTCGGATACGGCGTCGAAAAGCTCCCTGATGCCCGTGCGGGCCAGCACCAGCCCACAATTCTTGCTGGCAGAGCCGATGGCGCACTGGATGCCCATTTTTCGCGCCCGCTCCACATATGCCCTAGCGCCGGGCAGCACATCCGACGGCGACATGGCCTCCACCATCTCCACATACCAGCCGTTCTTGAGAGACATTCCCTCCTCAAACGCGGCGTCTGAGAGAGACGCTCCGGCCATTTCGCAGAGGATCTTCATGCAGGCGACGCGGTTGACGCCCTTGAAGCGCTCGTTATCCGCTTGTGAAAATTCCATTTGGAACCATTCACGGGCCAAGCGCTTCCACGCCAGGTAATGAAACCGGGCCGTATCCACCAGCACCCCGTCCAGGTCAAAAATCATGCCGCCAATCAAGCCGTCGCCTCCTTCGCTTTTTTTAGGGCAATTGCCTTAGGCTTGTCCGGCTTTAAGGTAATCCACTGATCATAGACCATGATCATGAGGGCTGGCCCCGCGTGGAGGGTGATCTGCATTCGGTTTCCTTTCACATCGAAGCTGACGACCCGGTCCTGGAACCTAATTCTGAAGGAGAAAGATCGGAACGCCGGGGGAACGCTGGGCTGCAGCTCCAAATAGCCCTTCTCCGTGCGCAAACCCGCGAATCCCTTCACTAGGGCCATCCAGCTTCCGCACATGGATGTGATATGGAGGCCGTCCTCCGTATCGTTGTTCACATTATCCAGATCCAGCCGGGCTGTGCGGCGATACATCTCCACCGCCTTATCGTACCGGCCCAGATCCGCCGCCAGAATCGCGTGGATAGAGGCGGAAAGGCTGCTCTCATGGACGGTGATGGGCTCGTAGAACGCAAAGTTCCGGTCAATGGTCTCCTTGTCATACAGGTGGCGCAGGCAGTACAAGCCCTGGAGGACATCGGCCTGCTTGATGTAACAGGAGCGGAGAATCCGATCCCAGGACCAATGCTGGTGAATGGGCCGTTCTTCCGGGGAAAGCTCATCGGCGGGGCGGATGTCCTTATCCAGAAAGCCGTCCTGCTGCAAGAAAATTTTGAGCCGCTTATCCTCGGGCAAATACATCCTCTTGGCGATCCGCTCAAAACGCTGGATCTCCCGCTCGGAACTGCTCAGGGACTTTAAGGCCGGAAAACCAATTACCGTGCGCACATAGTGGCCTAACTGCTCCAAGCAGAACTTGGCCATTCGGTTGGTATACCAGTTGTTGCTCACATTGTTCTCATATTCGTTCGGCCCTGTTACGCCCAGGATCATGTAGCAGCGCTTTTTATTATTGTAAGTGACACGGCTGGCCCAATACCTGCAAATCTCCAGCATGACAGGCAAGCCGAACTCGATCAGATGCTGCTTATCCATGGTGTATGTGTAGCCCATAAAAATCGCGTAGAAGATCGCCGCGTTCCGATGAATCTCCTCGAAGGTGATCTCCCATTCGTTATGGCATTCCTCGCCGTTGAATGTGACCATGGGGTAAAGGGCCCCCTGGCAGCCCAGCTTTTTCGCGTTTTCCTTCGCTTTTTCAAGGTGCAGGTAACGGTATTGAAGCAGGCTTGGTCCCGCCTTTTCATCCATGACAGAGAGGATCATGGGCAGGCAGAACATCTCCGTATCCCAATAGGTGGCGCCGCCGTATTTCTCGCCGGTAAACCCCTTGGGGCCGATGTTCAGCCGGGGATCCGCTCCGTCGTAGGTGCAGAACATCTGAAAAAGATTAAAACGAATACCCTGCTGGGCACTGTCATCCCCATCGATGCGAACATCCATGGCATCCCACCGGGCCCGCCACGCGGCGCTCTGCTCCCTCGATAGGGCTGTATATCCAAGGGAGGCCGCCTCCTGCAAGGCGGACATAACATGGGCGGAAAGGGCATCATCCGTCTCATGGTTGCGGGATGTATCCACGCAGACCAGTTTTGTCAGTTCGGCGATTTCTCCCGGGGCAACGGTCTGCTCCACAGAGGAGCAAACCCGCCCGCTCTCTATTTGAACGGTGGATTTATCTGTGAGACGCATGGCGGCAAGCACGGTGAAACGGGGAGCGCCAAACGGGTTCTCCCGGGTGCGGGTCAGTATAAAGGCGTCCGAACCCACATGCCCTTCCGCCAGATTTTCCCAAAACGCTTCCCCATAATTGCTGTCCTTGTTGCGCACATTCCCATCCAAGGCAGGGGAAAAGCACACGTGACCAGGGAAGGACGGCGTCACCCGGTAACGAATTGCCAGCAGTTCCTTGCGGACGATGGAGACAAACCTTTCCACTTCGATGGACACCACGCCCTCCGGAAGGAGAACCTGCGCATGGCGCAGTAAAATGCCCATCTCCATATCCAGCTCCCGGTAATAGGACTTTATTGGCAAAAGGCTCAGGTCGATTGGCGTTCCATTGACAGCCACTCCAATTTCCAGCAGGTTGACCGCGTTGATCACTTTCCCGAAATACTCGGGATAGCCGTTTTTCCACCAGCCAACCCGGGTTTTGTCCGGGAACCAGACACCTGCCAGATACGTGCCGCGATGACACTCACCGCCATAGGTTTCTTCAAAATTGCCGCGCATGCCCATATGGGCGTTGCCGATGGAGGTGAGGGATTCCGCCAAACGCATATCGTCTTTATGGAGCTCTGTTTCCACCAATTTCCAGGGATGAACGCCAAACAGCGTCTTCATAATCGCCGACCTTTCTCATATGTTTTCATCAGGCAGTATATCACACCGTAAGGATTGGGTAAAGCGGAATGGTGGGGCAACGGGGCTTGGAGAGCTTTTTAAAGCTCTTTGGCATCGTTCATATAAGATAAGGATTTTAAAAATCCAACAGAATGTTTATACAGCAATATGGAGGCACGAGTTGACTGAAAAAAGCTCTCCGCGCACTTTTAGGCTAGGAGAGCAACGCGATCAATTGGTGGTGGATTCATATTGTCGGCGCATCTATTACCAAGATGACTTGGCGGCTTCATTCACACAGGCCTGATGGTCCGGATCCACCTTGGAAGACCCGTGAGTTTTGCTGTTCAGGAAGTGAATGCAGAACTGCCCCTCAAAGTTGTTGTCGTAGATGCTCTGCTCGCCATGGGGCATTCCGTTCATGGAAGCCGCCAGCACGTGGCTGCCATAGGAGAGCAGAACAGGCCTGCGACTCCAGCTCCAGCTGCCGCCATAAATGCGCAGCAGCTTCGCGGTATCCTCCTTGGTGGCCGGCTCGGCGTCCAGATGGTTGGCGCCAAAGAGATGCTTCGCCTTAAAGGTGACGCCCGAGCGAATGTCCTTGACGATAAAATACGCGCCCCTTGGAATCACCGAGGCTCCGGTTTTATACCAGTCCAGCTTCTCTGTCTTGGAGCCGCTGCCACTGCTATCGCTGCCGTCATCGTTTGCGGCCCGGTCTCCAAACAGCAGGTTGATGGTCACCTTGCCCGCTACCCCATCCTGAGAAAGCCCTTTGGACTTTTGGAACTTTTTCACCGCCGCCGAGGTGCCGTCGCCATAGATGCCGTCGCAGGAGCCGCTGTAGTAGCCAATGATCTTAAGCGCTTGCTGAAGCTTTTTCACATTGGCGCCACGGTCTCCGGATTTCGTCGTGGCGGGAGGATCTCCAAGATCTGAAATTTTAGACGGGAGGGATTCATTGCTCACGGCGACGATGGGTTTTGCGCTACCGCTGTCGCTGGAAGTACTTGTGGCTGGTTTCTTCAGGGAAATGAATTTCTTGGCCGCGTACCCGGAAACAACGCTGTTGTACTTGACATAATACCAGTCGCCTTCCTCACGAAGGATGATCAGCTTTTCCCCATTGTCAGCGCATCGGAGTATTTCAGATTTGGTGGAGGCGGATCGCCTAATGTATAGGCCAGTCGATATGACATAGCCGACTTTTTCTTCTGCATTCGCAAGCCCCGCGAAAGCCAGCAAATTTGCCAGCAGCAAGGCAAAAGCGAAAAATTTACGCACCATGCCTATCCTCCTGTGGTTGATATTGGTAGGAACAATATATTACAATTTTATGTCGATGTCAAGGGCAACACGGAAACCCGTTCATGTTTCGTCCAATAAACAAAAGCGCCGTGCATCCTTTTTCACAAAAATGCACGGCGTCCTTTTCTTCAACTGCCTATTTCACTGTGCGGAAATCGGAGAAAGGCCACGCCACCACGCGCACATGGCCGACAATCTGCCCCCGTTCCAACTGGCCTACCGACCCTACATGGCTGTCATTGGAGTGAGACCGGTTATCCCCCATTACAAAGTAGTGCCCTTCCTTGATGACCTGCTCCGCCATTTCATAGTTGGGACGGTTTTCGATATACTCTTCTTGCATCTTCTCACCGTTTACGTACAGATACCCGTCATGAACGGCAAGCGTGTCCCCGGGGATGCCCACCACCCGCTTGACAAAATTGGTATTCCCCCTGTCAGGATAGTGGCAGATGACCACATCGAAGCGTTCCGGATCGCTGAAGAGGTAATCATACTTAGTCACGATCATATATTCTTTGTCGTGCAGCGTATAGAGCATGGACTCCCCATCCACACGAACAGGCTCAAAGATAAAGGTTCGGATGAGCAGCGCGGCCGCAACCGCCACCACCACCACCAGAATCCATTCTAAAATCTCCCGCCCCATTGTCTTTTTCTTCACCGGGCTTTCTGCCGGAAGCACTTGCCGCGCCTGTCCCTGGTCAACCGTCTCCTGCGGTCGATCCCGCAAATCGGTCATCTTATTGATCTCCTTTCCCATTTGCGCCCACATCGGGCCGATCCACCAAGCGCTTGACGCGCTTAAAAAAAGTTTCCCTGTCCATCATGACAATACGGGAACAGCCCGAACACCGAATCTTGATATCCGCGCCTACGCGGATGACCATCCAAAGGTCCGCTCCGCAGGGATGGGATTTACGCATTTGCACCACATCGCCAAGCTGAACATCATCCATACGGCCACCTCCAGACCATGTGTAGTATACCATGTGGACAATGCCGTTTCAATGGGTTTTGAGGCGCAAAGGAGTACTCGCGGATGGCAATTGCTTGATTGATGCGCAAATAAAGGGGGATATATTGGATCAAAAGCGTCTTATGCTTATTCGACCATTCGCATCTGCCAGAAAGGCCAAGCCACAAAGCGGACCTTTCCCGTGATCTGCTTGCGGGTTAGTTGGCCGACAGAATGGCTGTCATTGGAGGCGGGTCGATTGTCGCCAAGGACAAAATAGCACCCTTCGGCAACCGTCACAGGGCTCATCTCATAATTGGGCAGATGGGTGATGTAGGGCTCCTTCACAGCCTCGCCATTCACATAGAGCGTTCCTCCATGAATGGCCACCGTGTCCCCTGGAATGCCCACAATGCGCTTGACAAAGCTGGTGGAACCCCTGTTGGGATAATGGCAGGTGACCACGTCAAACCGCTGTGGGTCGCCCAGCAGGTATTCAAACTTTGTGACGATCATGAAGTCATTGTTCTGAAGGGTATCCATCATGGAACTACCCTTTACCCGAACCGGCACGGCAACAAGGGTCGTAATTAGCCCGGTGATGACCAGCGCCCAAACCAACGTGCGAATCCATTCAAAAATTTCATGAACAATTTTGTGCCTTTTTGAATTTTCCTCAGGCGTCCGTTTCTCCGGTCGAGGACTTTCAACCACAGCAGGCGCACCTCCCCGATGCATATAGGAATAACGATATTAGTATACCATGTAACATCTTGCGTATCAATGGACAGATCTGGATGATCCATATGCATTTTGTGAGCATTTCGTGAACGATTTGTAAAAACGAAAAAACCGAACATTGAAACAAAGGGCAAACAAGCCGTAGCCGAAAATTGCGCCGGGAAAAGCAATGGCCCTCCCCAAATATGCGCTTGTGTGTGAGTTAAGCGGAACTGATATAAAACAAAAACATTAACTAGCGCAACGAAAGAGAATCCGCTATACTGAGGAAAACGCAGGAAGAGCAGATGAAAAGAATGAGGCACAGGAAGATAGAAATCAGCGAAGAACAGAGGACAGAAATCGTCGTGGAACTGAAAAGAACCCATCCGGCGCATGTATATAGGGTCTCCTGCAGAAGTCAGCGAATCGTCCGGACACAAATGAGAACAGAAGGGAACGACGAATTCCAGGGCCAGCAAAGAGGCTGAAATTGGCTCAAAAGGCATTTCCATAAAAAGGAAATGGAAAGCCGAAGCTTCCT
>JAVBOX010000123.1:0-25479 GCA_031550095.1 Eubacteriales bacterium | reverse complement strand
AAGCTCCGCTACCCGCCGAAGCAAACGAATGACCGCTCTGTGGGCGCTTTCCAATGACAATGTGAACAGCAGCGCGTCCAGGGTCGTTTCCATGCACCGGGTCGCGCCTTCCATATCCTTTTGCAGCAGAAAGTGATAGAGCTTTCGCTCCAGGCTCCTTGAACGGAAAGAATCCGGCTCATTGCCCCGCTGGGCAAGCACGGGATTCAAGCTTGTGCAGTGGGACAATGCATCATTGGCTTCGTCAAAGGAATCCTGCAGTTCACCGGGGTTACCCACTGTGCAGCCAATGCCAGCCCGAAGGGAAACGCCATGCGCAACTTCCGCTGACGCGACGATACGCTTCACCATGGCCTCAATTTCATTCGCCGGAAAAAACTCGCCCTCCACAATGACGACCGTCAGCAAGCGGTCGTCATACGCATAGCTCAAACAGCGGGTATGCGACAGCAGGGAAAACCAGGGAGAAACCGCCGAAAGCAGGCGTTCCGCGTCCATGCTTGCAACAGATGTCGCGCGAAAGACCAGAAAGAAACCATATTGAAATGAAATGCCCAGCTCTTTCAGCTGATGCTGAAGAGCGGCCTCGTTGGCGTAGCCGGAAACAGCCGACAGCACAAATTGCTCCCGCACAAACTGGTCAAGAAAGATCCGGCGTGCCGCCTCGCTGTTTTCATGCTGGATTTCCTCGATGGCTCGGTCGATTGTATCAAATAGGGCGCTATCCGAGACGGGCTTTAGCATGTAATCCACCGCGCCAATGCTGACAGCCTCCTGGGCGTATTGGAATTGCTGATAGGCCGTCAGGATCACGACGCGACAGCCTGGGTTCGTTTCTTGGATCGCCCTCGCGGCCGTAAGGCCGTCCATGCCCGGCATTTCGATATCCATCAGCGCGATGTCGGCGCCAAGGGTTTCCGCCCGCAAAACCGCTGTATGGCCGTTTGACGCCGTTTCAACGCCTACCGCATTTCCGTATCTTTCGGAAATGGCGCGGCGCAAAGCTTCCCGCTCGATTGCCTCGTCATCGGCAATCAGGATCTTAATCATTGCTTTCCATCTCCTCCGGAATCTTGATGGTGACACGGGTTCCTTTTCCAAGGGCGCTTTCAATGGCAAAGCTGCTGTCAGGGCGAAACGCGGCAATTCGGGCACGCACATTGCCGACACCAAGACCAGATACATGGCGCTGCGTGTTCGCGCTGCCCAGCAGCGCGTTCAGCTGCTCGGCCGACATACCTGCGCCGGTGTCCGAGACAATGATGGTCAGTGCGCCTTGATCCCGCCGGAAGGATACGTCAATCTTGCCTCCCAGTTCCAGGGAATAGATGCCGTGGATGACCGCGTTTTCAATGAGGGGCTGCAGCGTAAACACAGGGATACGGACATCCTTCATGTCGTCCTCACACTCGACCCGGAACTGGATCCGCTCGCCAAAACGGATTTGCTGGATTGCGATGTAATCCTGAACAATCTTGATTTCATTCTCAACCGGCACGATGTCCGCCGTATTCTGAAGATTATATCGAAAGAGGCTTGCCAGACGCTTGATCAAATCCTCCGTGGTGGGTGCCCTCTCAATCTGAGCCATGCGGGAGATGATGTTCAGGGTATTGAATAAAAAATGTGGGTTTATTTGGGATTGGAGAAGAGATAACCTTAGGCTATCCATGGTTGATTCCATTTTGACGCGGCGCATCTCTTCGTCGTGGAGCTTGCTCTCGATTTCACGGCGCCAGTTGAGGGAATCCACGAGATGGGCGGTAGAATGCTTCATTTCATTAACCACGTTTGCCAGCGTCGCGATCTCATCGTCATCGTAGATCGCCGCGTCCTTTGTCTCATAGATATTCTCCGAAACATCCCCGGCAACCCGGATGATCTCGTTAATGGGACGCACAACATGGCGAACCGTCCAGCGGGTCCATAGGGCGATGCAAATGAGGGATAGCGCGACGCTGACCAGGAAGCCGATGGGCAGCACGGACAGCATCACCGCATCGCGCTGATACGCTACTTGTCCTTCCGAGATCGCCGTGTTTTGCGCCGCGCCGATGTAGCTCTGAATGTATCCGCTAATGCGAAGCGCTTGCTCATAGGAAGAGGCATAGTCTTCGTCCCGCTGGACGGAATTCACCGCCATGCCGCACGCTTTCCGGAAGCTCGCCAAAGCGCTGCCCGTAGCGGATAGGAGCAAAAACTGCTCGCTGGACCGGGCGTAGGGGATCTGGATGCTCGAAAACACCTCGTCGCTGCGGACGCGCTTTTCGCTATATCGGTCGTAGGCGGCCTGATCCTTATACAATATGTAGTATTCAAAATCAGACACTTCGGCGTTGAAAGCCGCCAAAAGGGTGTTGATTTGATAGCAGTCGTGTAAGATGGCGTTGAAGCTGTTAAAGTATAGCGAACCTACCAAGGTGATGGCGCCGGAAAAAAGCGCACCTTGCAACACGATGACCAGCAGCATGGCCAGCATCTTGCCCCGTAAGGTTCTTCTGTGTAGTTTCGCGCGAATGCGCCACAGGTAGGGCAGCTTCATGGTTTCATTATAATCGATTTTTATGATTGAGGCCAGGGGAGTTTTTTCTTATATGATGCCAATTTGTGAAGGGTATCGAATGGGCCGTATGAATTTTGTGAGAAAGACGCAGAGCATACTGCATATAAAACAGACGGTTTTTTACCCGTAATGGCGAATTATTACGATTTTTTCCCGGCAGCTTGCGTGATACAATATTTTTACAGACCATAATGGAGTAAAGGAGAGGTAACCATGAAGAAGATTTTGGCCTTGTCGCTCGCGACGATAATGGCGCTGTCCTTTGCAGCGGTTGCGTCCGCGGAAACGTATCAGTTGTCCGAGGTACACGCGGAGGGATACCCGACCTCGCTGGCCGACTATGAGTTTGCCCGCCTTGTCGAGGAAAAGACCGAGGGCCGCATCAAGATTGAGGTATTCACAGGTGGTACGCTTTATGGCCAGGAGACAGGCGCCATTGAGGCGCTGCAGGCGGGGGATCTTGGATTCACGCGGGTATCCGCCTCCCCTGTTGGCAGCTATGTGCCCATGATCAACGCGATCCAAATGCCATATCTTTACAAGAGCGGGGAGCATATGTGGGCTGTGCTCAACAGCGATCTTGGCCAGGACATACTGGCACAGATTGAAACCAGCGAGTCCGGCCTCATCGGGCTCTGCTACTATGATGCGGGATCCCGGTGCTTCTATTCCACGAAGGAGATTCACTCCGTTGCCGACATGAAGGGCTTGAAGTTCCGTATGCAGAACAACCCCATGATGGTGCGCATGGTGGAACTGCTTGGCGGCGTGGGTGTCACGGGCATTGGGCCCAACGAGGTCTACTCCGCCATTCAAACCGGCACGGTGGATGGAGCCGAAAACAACTGGCCCACCTATCAGAACATGGGGGACTTTGAAGTGGCCAAGTTCTACATCCTGGACCAGCATACCCGTGTGCCGGAAATTCTCCTGATGAGCAAGGCGGTTTATGACAAACTCAGCCCCGAAGACCAGCAGATCATCCGCGAGTGCGCGAAAGCGACCCAAGAATATGAAATTGAGCAGTGGGCATTGAAGGAAAAGTCCTCCGAGGAGATCGTCCGGGAAGCTGGCACTCAGGTCGTTGAGCTGACACCCGAAGCCTTCGCCGAGTTCCAAGCCGCTATGGCGCCGCTGTACGACGAATTCGGCGCAGACTATAAGGACATCATCGCGCAGATTCAGGCGATTGGCGTGGATTTCTAACGCCATCGGCAGCTGGGGAGAGGCTTAATTGCCTCTCCCTTCCTTGTATTCTAAGCGGAGGTGAACGGTATGCAAGCAATCAAAGACCTGATTCGCGCAATCAATCACTTGACCCACCGCGTGATTCTGATCGCCGGAGAAGTATCGCTGGTCGCGATGGTGATCATCGTCGCAATAACGGTGCTGCTCCGCTATGTGTTCAATACGGGCATCGGCTGGGCTGAGGAGGTTCCACGCCTGCTGGTAACGCTTTTTTCCTTTATCGCGATGGCCATGGGTGTGCGTGACCACGCCCATATTGGCGTCAACATCGTATACAACCTTTTCCCGCAGGACGGCCTCGCGCGGAAGCTGTTCGTTATATTGGGCGATGTCTGCGTGTTGATTTGCGGAATCTTTATGCTCTACTATGGCACCTCCTATTGCGTCACGCTATCCCAGCGGCCTGGGGCAATGCCCATGACGGGTCTGCGCACGTGGATTCAATACCTGCCCATCCCAATTGCTGGTTTTGTAATCTCGTTTGATTCCATCCTGTTCCTGACCGGCCTGCTTCCCAGGAGCGACCTGCTCTACACCGAAAAGGAGAAGGGTGATGGGGATGAAGGGGTCCGGCAGGCAAAGGAGGCGGGCAACTGATGGATACGACAACATTGGCGACCCTTGTTTTGATTGGCGGGTTTGCCCTGCTGATGATGATGCGCGTGCCGATCACCTTTTCGCTTCTGCTGTCCACGCTGGCCAGCGCGGCGATACGCGGCATCAGCATCACGACCCTTGTCACCAAGTTGATCGAAGGGGTCAACAACTTTTCGCTGCTGTCCATTCCATTCTTTATTCTGATGGGCGAATTCATGGCGGCCGGGGGCATTTCCGAAAAGATTGTGGATTTGGCAAACCTTTTGGTCGGGCGTTTCCGGGGAGGCCTCGCGTATGTGAACGTAATCGACTCCATGTTCTTCGGGGGAATTTCGGGCTCCGCGGTCGCGGATGTGTCGTCCCTGGGCTCAATTGTCATTCCCATGATGGCAAAGCAGGGATATGACAGGGATTTTGCTGTTGGGTTGACTGTGGTGACGGCCTGCCAAGGGGTGCTGATTCCGCCGAGCCACAACATGATCATCTTCGCGCTTGCGGCCGGCAGCGTTTCCATCGGTTCCCTGCTGATGGCCGGCGCGATTCCCGGGTTAATCCTGGGGGCCGCGCTGATTGGGTTGTGCTTCTTCATGGCGGAGCGGTATAAATTCCCCAAAGGAACGAAAATCCCCCGCAAAGAATGGAGGAAAATCATCCTTAATGCCGTTCTGCCCATGATGACGCTGGTGATCATCATGGTGGGTGTCGGAGCGGGGATCTTTACCGCCACAGAGTCGTCGGCCATTGCGTGCGTCTATACATTTTTCCTCGCGTATGTGGTGTTTCGCTCGGCAAACTTAAAGGATATAGGCAGGGTGCTAAAGAACGCGCTGCGAACACTTGCGGTCGTCATGGCGTTGATTGCCTGCGCCAAGGCGTTTGCGCACATGATGACGGTGCTCCGTGTGCCGGAACTCATGACCAACGCCTTGCTTTCGATTACCGATAACCGTGTCCTGTTGCTGCTGATCATCAATGTGCTGCTGTTGGTCCTTGGCTGCTTCATGGATATGGCGCCGCTGATCATGATCATGACGCCCATCCTGCTTCCGGTCGTGACCAGCAAGATCATCGGCATGAACCCGGTGCATTTTGGCGTAATGCTGATTTTCAACCTGGCAATTGGCCTTTGCACACCACCGGTGGGCAGCGCCCTTTTTGTCGGCTGCGCGGTGGGAAAGACAAGCATTGAATCGACTTCAAAGAAGATGCTTCCCATGTTCGCCGTAATGGTTGTGGCGCTGCTGCTGGTAACGTTCGTTCCTCAGCTGTCCATGTGGCTCCCCAACCTTTTATTCAAGAAATAAGGAGTGCTAGCATGGCTGAATCTTTTGTATTTTGGGCGGATGTGCCTTCCGCAGCGGTTGCTCCCGGAACGACGCGCCGGGTGCTGGCCCATTCCGACACGATGATGGCTGTGGAAGTTCGCTTTGTTGCAGGCGCGATCGGCGTTCCCCACAGCCATCCCCATGAGCAGGTTACCTATGTTGTGTCCGGAAAGTTTCGCTTTACCAATGACTGTGTAACCCACGACGTCGCCACAGGGGATACCATTCTCTTCGCTCCAGGGAAGATTCATGAAACCTTATGCCTGGAGGATGGCTGCCTTTTGGATGTCTTTACACCTTCCAGGATGGATTTTCTATAATACCATGGGGCGCCCAACGGCAAGCATTTGATGGGGATCTTTACCGCTGTTATCTTTCGCCTAAATAGCGCCGCATAATTGCGCACGTTGGTCTCGCGGATTTTTCCGCGAGACCAACGGTAGGCTTTGTGCAGTGTTGCCCCATCGCCAATGGTTCCCTTACTCCGTGGTTATCTTGACGCCCGGACGATGTCCATGAAATCCTTGACCCGCTTTTCATCCACAAGGTTCTCAAACTTGCCGTCCATTTTGAAGGTTGTGCCGACGACCGCGCCATCAGCCACCGATAGCTGCGTTACAATCGTATCAGGCCTGCATCCTGTGTTGGCGAAAACAGGAACACTGCCGGAAACGTCCTTGACCCGCTTGAGTACCTCGGAATCCGTCGCCGAGCCTGCCGTCAGGCCGGATACACACAGGGCATCTGGACGGCAGTTGAAGATGGTGCTCTTGGCAATGTGGACGATATCCCGATCCCCCAAATACCTGGCTGCTTCCGGCACGATGTTAAACAAAAGCTTCACGTCTGTGGCGCCAATTTCGTGTTGATGGCGGATCACTTCGCCGCAATTGGTGTTCCACAGCCCAAAGTCGCTGGCGTATACCCCAGTGAAAATCTCACGGATAAACTTTGCGCCGGTCGCCGCCGCGACGTCAAGAGAAGCAGATGGATCCCACAAAACGTTCACGCCAAACGGTACGGATATTTCGTCCGCCAACCGGCCAATGACATAGGACATCGCCGCTATCGTCTCGCTCTTCACCTTGGTTAGGTAGGGCAAGGAAAACTCGTTGGAAAAAATTATGCTTTCCACGCCGCCCTTCTGGAGCGCGAGCAGATCATGACGTGCCTTTTGGAGCACATCCTTCATGCCACCGGCCCTGTCATAATAGGGGTCACCCGGCAATGCCTGCAGATGGCACATGGCCATAATGGGCTTTTCCGTGTGAAACACTTCGCGGATCCATTCCATCAATGATGCAACTCCTTACTATTTGTGATTCTCTTTTTCCATCAGCCCCACTGGAGGGCGTGCATGATGTCCTTATTCCGCTCGTAAAGCGCCTTGAAATGCGGTTTTAATGCCTCATAGCGGGCGTGGTTGTCTTCATTTGGTTCTGTGGTGAAACGGGCTTTGATGATCTTTTTGATATCAGCGGTGGAGTGAATCAAACCGACGCCCAAGCCTGCCAGCAGCGCGTCTCCATAGGAGGCGCCGATGGTGATCTCTGGAACGGTCTGCCGCACGCCACAGATGTCACTGACTGTCTGTAGCCATAAGGGAGACTTTGTTCCGCCGCCCACGGCTGTGATGGCTTCCAGCGGAAGGCCCACGCGCCGAATGTATTCCAGGTTTTGATCGATCCCATACCCAACGCCTTCAAACGCCGCTTTCACGAGATGGCCGCGGGTATGGCGCAATGTCAACCCGAAGAAAACGCCTTTGGCATCTGGATCCTGAATGGGCATTCTTTCTCCCATGAAATAGGGCAGAACCATGAGTCCGTCCGAACCGGCCGGGATGCCTTCCGCCTCCTCAAAGAGGGAAGCATAGGCTACGCATTGTCCTGCTTCTTCCTTTTCGATCAGTTCCTTGGCGAGCTGATCCCGAATCCATCGCGTCAGAGAACCCGTCGTCGCCATCCCGGTTGTAACACAGTGGCGGTCTTTAAGCAGATACCCGCCTGTCCAAAGTCCGACATCCCTGCGAATATTTTCCGTCAGATATACCATGAACATCGTTGACCCGTACATTAGCATGACATCCCCGGGATCCACAACGCCGACGCTGACCGCCTCCGCGCCTGCGTCCGTCGTGCCCCCCATGACAGGCGTGCCCTGGTGAAGCCCGGTTTCCTCAGCGGCTTCTTTCGTCACTATCCCGATGGTATCGGTGGTCCAGACGATCTCGGGAAGCATTTTTTTGTCGCAAACATATGGGGTTAACTCGTCGCTCCAGGTCATTGTGGCGTAGTCCAACATGGGCTGCGCCCTGTTGGCGGAATACCGATCAACGCAATAACGACCTGTAAGCTTCGCGTTTAAAAATCCGGCCGCGATTGTAAAATGCTTGGTCCTTGCGAAAATATCCGGCTCATTGTCCTTGATCCACAGCATTTTAGGCCCAAACGCCTCCACATTGCACGGGGCGCCGCTGATTGCCACCATCCGTTCGATGCCGATTTGCTCGTTCAGCCTCGCCGCTTGCTCCTGACAGCGGGTGTCAATACCATAGAGGATCGCGTTGCGCAAGGGATTCCCATTTTCGTCCACAGCGGTGACGGCGGCCATAATCGTGCTGACGCAGATTCCCGCGATATCCTCAGGGCGTATGCCTGAGGTCTGAATCAATTCTCGGACGACGTGCTTAAAGCCGTTCCACCAATCTGCCATGGGATCATGCTCGGCATATCCCGGCTTTGGCACGCGAAGCAAATGCTTTGCGGCCGCTGTGGCGATAACAGCTCCATTTTCATCGCAAAGGGTACCCTTTGATTCATAGGTGCCGCAGTCAAACCCCAACAAATAGCGCTTTCCCATGCTCACTAACCTCCGCTACCGAGTGAAATCGACAGCGCGAAAGTCCTTCTGCAACGCTTTGAAAACCCATTGGCAAAGCACTTCTGTATCCGCGATATCCGCCACTTCTCCGGGCCCGTGGGTGTAACGTCGGGCGGCGCCAATATCCACGCATTTGATCCCTGATTGCTCCAGCTGCAGATAGGAAGCGTCTGTCAGTCCGCCGACAAAGGCATTACGTTGAATGGAAACCTCTGCATCTTCCGCCGCTTTTTCCATAAGCCTCACCATTCCGGGATGGGGGATCGTTCCGTTCAGCGTTCCTCGGCCATGGAAATTGTAATGGGTTAAAACAGGCCCGTGGCCAAGAGCAAGTTCACCCCGGCCAAACAGATCTGGGGTATCGCTTGCCGCTCCGCCGTCAATGCCGATGGCGATGTCAGGCTTGACTGTGCGCGCCGCCATCATTGCTCCTCGCAGGTTGAACTCCTCCCAGATGGTGCCGACAAGGTAGATGGGGCTTCGCTGCGGTTTCCCCGCCAGCATTTCCGCGAGCGTCAGCAGGGAAGCGCAACCGGTGCGATTGTCCAGAAATGTGGCCAGCCGCTTTGTGCCGGCGAGCCTTTGATAAAATGGCTTATACACAATAGGCGTGCCAATATCGATACCCTGATCCAGAACCTCCTGCTTGCTTTTCGCGCCGATATCGACGAATAGCTTCATATATTTGTCAACGATGTATTTTTCCTCTGGCGGCGTCACGTGGTGCTGCTTGATGCCGATGACGCCCTGCACAATGCTACCGTCGCGGCGTGTCAAAACTACCTGGGTGGCCGGAAGCACCTTTTCTGGAATGCCGCCTAGCCTCTCAATGCGAATGAAGCCGTCGGACTCAATATAGCGAGCGACAAAGCCAAGGGAATCCATGTGGGCGAAAACCATGACCCTCGGCGCCTCCGGATCCGTTCCCGGCAGAGCCGCGATGCAATTGCCCAGGGTATCGATGCTCACGGAAAAGCCATGCGTTACCAATACGCCCTTCATGTACGCGGACACCTTTTGTTCATGCCCGGAAAGGCCCGGCAGCAATGTTAAATCCTCTAAATATTTATCAACAGAAGACAGCATAGGCGCCTCCTTTCCATGTTAGCGGGAGAAATCGGTGTTGGTGTCAATGCGCGTGAGCACATCAAGCACGACGATGGATAGCTTTTCCAGGTCCTCCATATCGACAAACTCACAAGGGCTGTGGGTGTAGCGGCCGGGGTATCCCATGTCAATACAGCGAACGCCTGTGCCTTCCAGCTGCAGATACGCCAAATCCGTCAGCCCGCCGATATGGGCGCTGCGCTGTAGCGGAATGCCCACCCTTTCCGAAGAGGCCTCAAACAATCGCACCATTGCCGGATGAGGGATCGTCCCATTTAACGTTCCACGGCCATGGAAGTTGTACAGGGACATCGTCGGGCCGCCGCCGCACTTGACGTCTCCCATCCCCCTAAGATCCGGGGTGTCGGCGCCACCACCGCCGTCAATGGAGATGCCCACATCCGGATGAATTGTCCGGGAAGCCATCATCGCGCCTCGAAGATTGTACTCCTCTTGTACAGTGCCGACAAGATAGATATCCGACGCATGGGGGTTTTCATTAAGCAAGTTGGCAAGCTCCAGGATGACGCCACAGCCGCCCCGATCATCCACCGCGCTCATGAGAACCCGGTTACCAAGCAGTTTCTCAAACTTCGGCTTATATATGATGGGGCTGCCAACGTCGATGCCAAGTTCCAGTACTTCCTGCTTGGAAGAGGCGCCGATATCGATAAATAGCTGCGTGTACTTGTCCACAACATACTTTTCTTCCGGCGGTGTAATATGATGGGCCTTCACACCAATGACGCCATCCACCATTTTTCCATCCCGGCATTGGATTTGAACCTGTGTGGACGGCAGCGCTTTTTCAGGAATTCCGCCCAGCCGCTCAATGCGGATGAACCCCGTCGGTTCGATGTAGCGCACAAGAAACCCCAGGGAATCCATGTGGGCGAAGACCATGACGACGGGCGCGTTTTTTTCCGTGCCTTCGGACTTAGCGATGCAGTTTCCAAAGGTATCAATACGGGGCGAGTATCCCAGCGCTTCGAATTCTTTTTTCATATAGGCCGCGACCTTCTGCTCAAAGCCGGCTAGCCCAGGCGTCAGCGCCAGATTCTTTAGATAGTTTTCAATCCTTGAAAGCATAAGCCCCATCCTCTCTTATCGGTTAAAGTCGGTATTCCCATCGATATGGCTGACGAGATCGGCAACCAGCCCACAAAGCGCGGTCAGATCCCTAAGGTCGATCACCTCGCACGGGCTGTGAGCATACCGCAATGGAAATCCCAGGTCCAGCGCTTTCATACCCGTACCTTCTAGCTGCGCATAGCTTAGGTCCGTCAGAATGCCAATGGAGGCCGCTCGCTGAAGTGGGATGGCCTTTCGCGCCGCGGTTTCCTCCGCCAAGCGCACCATGGCCGGATGGCCGATCGTGCCGTTTAACGTGCCTCTGCCATGGAAGTTATACAGATACATGGCTGGCCCGGCCCCCAGCATTACATCTCCCCGGCCCACCAAATCCGGGGTGTCCGTGTTGCTCGCGCAGTCCAGGCTGATGACGATGTCGGGCTTCACGGTCCTTGCCGCCATCATCGCGCCACGAAGGTTAAACTCCTCTTGGACCGTTCCCACCAAATAGACAGTGGCGGCGTGCCGTTCGCTTTGAAGGACATGGGACAGGCCCAGCAGCACCGCGCAGCCTCCCCGATCATCTCCCGCCGACAGCATGACCCGGGTTCCCCGCAGCCGCTCAAACTTTGGCTTGTATACAATGGGGCTTCCGATGTCGATCCCTTGGGCCAGCACTTCTTCTTTGTTCTTTGCGCCAATCTCGACGAAAAGTTGTTCGTATCTATCCACAATATACTTTTCTTCCGGCAGCGTCATATGGTGCTGCTTTATGCCGATGACACCGTTCAGCGTCTCTCCGTTTCCACGCCTTACCAGGACTTGGGTGGCCGGCAGCACCTTTTCAGGAATGCCGCCCAGCCGCTCAACGCGCAGGAACCCATCCGGCTCAATGAAGCGAACCAGCAACCCAAGCGAGTCCATATGGGCAAACACCATGATAACCGGCGCACTTTCATCCGAGCCTTGGCATTTTGCGATGCAGTTACCAAACGTATCCACGGTCACAGGTAGCCCATTCACTTCCCAGGCGGATTTCATAAAGGACGCCACTCTATGCTCAAATCCCGAAAGCGCTGGAAGAAGCGCCGCTTGTTCCAAGTATTCCGCAATCCTGTTTGCCATCCGATTCCTCCTTTTGCCTGTCCACTAGTCCGCCAGGATGACCATCACCCCACCGTCGCTTAAGATGTCAATGTCCCTTTGGCTCATGGTGTCCATAATCAATGTGTTGATCTCGCAGGGGCCGCACAGCTGAGCAAACACCTGTTTTCCCAACTTGCTGGAGTCCGCGACCGCGATGACGCTGCGGGAAGCGGCCATCATCGCGCGCTTAATGGCAACCTCTTCCAATGTCCGATTGGAAATGCCGCAATTTACATCGAACGCGTCACAGCCGAGAAAAAGCTTATTCACGCGAACCCTTCGGATGAACTCCAGGGTGTCGGGTCCCATGAGTGTGTGTACGGATGGCTTTAGCTCGCCTCCGGTGACGACAAGCTTGACATTTCGCTTTTCCGCCAGCACCATCGCGATTTTAATGTCGTTGGTGATGACGGTCACGTTTTTTTCCTTGATCAGCTTGGCGATTTCAAGGGTGGTTGAACCTGAATCCAAAATGATCAAGTCATTGGGTTCGATAAAAGAACTGGCAACGCGGCCGATCCTGCGCTTTAACTCAATGTTTTCATGGGATTTCTTGCCAGATGGAATCTCCAGGTTCATCTTATCCTGGACTGAAATCGCCCCGCCATGGGTCTTGACCAGCAAGCCCTGGAGCGCAAGATCCAGAATATCGTTTCGAATCGTGACGGTGGAAGTCCCCAGCATGTCGCTTAGGTCCTTCGTTCGCACGATGCGGCGGGCGTTTACCACTTCCAGGATTTTTTCCTGTCTCTCCATCTGAAACACAAGACATATCCTCCATTGGCTTTTCGTAGCCACAGCGGGAGAAAAAACATTACGGCATAATGCCAGGACATTTAAGCCATGGCGATCCGCCCCATTACCGTAGCTGCCTGTTTGTCTCCTTTGCCCGCCGTGTCGTCACGATGAGCGAACGCTTATACCGATAGTACATCATGAGATAGTTGATGCTTAGGACGATCAGGAGCAAAAGCCCCCACGCAAACTCCTTGAAGAAACCGCCCAAGCGCAGCATGTTAAACCCGCTGGAAAGAAGTTGCAGCGATAGCAACGAGAGCGTCAGGCACGAGACCTTGGCGAACCCGCCCAATGGGTTGGTCGCGCCGAGAACAGAGCAGAGAATCGCCTGAAACGTATAGGTGAAGGCGTAATCCGCTTTGGCCGTGTCCGTTCGGGCGAGGATTTCCAAACCGCAGATTGCGCAGAGAATGCCTGAATACAGATAGGTTTTGATGAGTACACTCTTGTTGTTGATCCCTGTATAATGGCTGGCCAGCGCGTTGGAACCCACCATCTTCAGCTCGAATCCATACTTTGTTTTGTTCAGCAGCACCGCTGTAAAAATCAGCACAATCATGAGGATGATCAGGGGGATTGGAAACCCTTGAACCGCGGTGTTTCCCAGGCTTACGAACTCTGGATAGACCCTGGAAACCGCCTCCCCCCTTGTCACCACGATGCCGACGCCGGTGAATATATAGCTCGTCGCCATGGTGACCAGCATGGGCGCGATGCCTGTATAAGCGACGATAACCCCGTTAAGCAGACCACAAAGGATGCCCACCACAAGCGCGGCAACCACACCAAAGCCAATGTTTGCGTACATGGCGGCGCCCGTCAGCCCTTGCTCAGCCCCATCATGCATGATTAGGGCGGCGATGATGCAGGCGAGGTTCCCGATGCCGACGATTGAAAGGTCGCGCCCGCCGGTGATCATCACCATCATCATCGCGATGGAGTAGAAGCCCAGCTCCGGTATTTGATAGCCCATGGACGTAAAGTTGTTGATCCGCAAAAACTGGACGGGTCGAATGGCGGCCATGGCGCAAAAGATGAACAGCGTGACCAGCACCATTCGGATAATATCCGCATCCCTTGTGAACAGCGAGAGGTATTTTTTCCGCTCTTGCATACGCTACTCCTTCCCAACCACGAGCTTGTGGCCTCTGGCCATCTGGGCAAACAAACCGATGAACAAGACGACGCCGATCACGATCTTTTGCCAGTAGGATGGAATGCCCAGCATGATCAGGTTTGTGGTCACAAACCGCAGAAATACCACCCCCAGGAAGGTGCCGACGACTGAGCCGCGCGCTTGTTTGGCTGTGCCGCACCCCAGCACAACCGCCGCGATAAATGTCAGCTCCTGTCCCACGATATCCATTGGAACCGGCACGGTGGAACGGACCAGCGCGTCATGCAGGATGCCGCCAATTCCGCAAATCACGCCGGCCAGCGCGAACGTGAACAGCCGAACCCGCGAAACGCGGATGCCCACGCGATGCGCCGCCGAAACATCCGCGCCGATCGCGTAAATCTGCCGGCCAAAGGAGGTGTAGTTGAGCATAAGGTGAACGAGCGCGTATAAAACAATCGTCACGATAAAGCCGATATGGAGCACTGACTCCGTTCCGTCGGCAAAGGCTGCCCGGGCGAGGTAATTTACGGATAGACGCTGCAGGGCGTCTGGCAGGGTGTAGATAAAGCTCGTGGAAATAAAGGCCAGAATTGCGCCCTTCAGCAGCGATTGCATGCCGAGCGTGGTGATGAACGGCTGCATGTTCATCCGGTCAATGAAGAACCAGTTGCACAGCTGCAGCGAGACAGCGATGACAATGGAGATCAAAAAGGGAACGATCAGCGGGACACTTGTCCAACCCAATTCTGTCAGCATATAAATGGAACAATAGGACGCGAACGCGCCAATCATCGTAAATGACATGTCAAAGCTTCCCTGAACGATGATGAGCATCAGCGCCAGCGAGAAAATCGCGGGGATGATGCAAGCGCGCGTCAGCGAATATACATTCGCCAAAGAGAGGATGCCCGGGTTGATTAGCCCAAAGACAATCCAGGTTCCGATGAAAAGGAGCAACAGCATGCCCTGGTTTGTTTTCAGCATGCGCTTAACCTTCGCCATGCGCCATCCCTCCCTTCTGCAGCTCTTCTTCCGCCAGCAAGGCTTCCAAAGCTTCCATGGTTGTTTCCTTGATGGAAAGCTCGTCGGAGATATGGCCGTTTTTCATTACCAGCACGCGATTGCATAGCTGCATGACCTCTGGAATGTCATCCGAGATGACGATCACCCCGATACCATTTTGGGCGAGAGACTTGATAATCGTATGGATCTCGTCCTTTGCCCCCACGTCAACGCCTACGGTTGGGCAGTTGAGGATCAAAATGCGCGGATTGGAAGCCAGCCACTTCACCAGCCCAACCTTTTGCTGATTCCCACCCGAGAGGGATTTGACAGGGTTGTTGGGCAACATGCCGGATATGTGGACGGATGAAAGCACATCCTTCTTTTTTGTTTCCACCAATGACCGATTCAGAAACCCATAACGGTTGGCCAATTGCCCGATGATTCTTGAGATCGCGTTGTTCGCGATGCTCTGCTCAAGATGCAGCCCTTTGATTAGCCGGTCCTCGGGAACATAGGCAATTCGATGCCGGAGCGCGTCCTGAACGGACCGAAAAACCCCCACATCCTTTCCATCGATGAAAACCGCGCCACTCGTCGGCATATCAACGCCAAAGAGCACCTCTGCCAGTTCTTGACGCCCACACCCGAGCAAGCCCGTTATGCCGAGGATTTCGCCGCCGTATAGGGATAGGTGAACATCGTGAAAAGCGTTTGCCTTGCTAAACCCTTTCACTTCCAGCAGTGGCACACTGTTTTCAAAAGGCTGAAAATCAAAATTCCCTTGCTTGAACCGTTTGCCCGTCATGTGGAAGATAAGATCCTCTTTCGCGGGCTTTGGATCATACGCCTGCATTTCAAAGACATTTCTGCCGTTCCGCATCACGGTAATGGTATCGCAGATTTCCAGGATTTCATCGAGCTTATGACTGACGAACAGAACCGCCACTCCGTGATTTTTAAGCGCCTTCACTACGTCAAACAGCTTCTCAACTTCGTTTGTCGTCAGGGCTGTCGTCGGTTCATCCATGATGATCAATTTGGCGTCTTGGGCGATAGCGCGGCAAATCGCCACCATTTGTGTCTCCGCGATGCTTAGCTGATAAACGTATTTCGACGGATCGATTGAGAAATGGATCTTCACCAGCGTTTCTTTTGCCCTGGCGTAAAGCTCCTTCCAATGGACGATTGGCCGTTTGGATCCCACGGAATCGTACATCATAATGTTTTCCGCGATGGTCATGTTGGGGAAGAGGGAAAAATCTTGATAGATGACTTGAATGCCCTCGCGCATGGATTCTGATGGGTTGATCTTCGCGTATGGCTTCCCATGGATGAATAGCTCTCCTTGATCATACGGGTAATACCCTGAGATGACTTTGATCATCGACGATTTGCCGCATCCATTTTCGCCGATTAGGCACCGAATCTCCCCTTCGTAAACGTCGAAGTCCATGCCATCCATAGCAATGACGCCGAAAAAGGATTTGTACATGTTGCGGATCGAAACGATTGGCTTCACGCTTTCACCCCTGTCTTGGTTTCATCCGGAAGACCTCGCGGCCGCTTTTCTTAACAAGGTAATATCCTTAGCAAAGTGCGCAGGGTCCGGAAGGGGTTCCTCCGTCTCCCGCGCACCGCATCGTCAGCTGGATTTTTTTGTATTGGGACAACACCGCACAATCGCGCACGCCGTCTTTGCGGATCTTTACGCGCTGCTCTGTGTCGCTCTTACGGTCGCCGTAGCGCTGCTACGGCTTCCTCCAGGCTTCTTGATCAGCACGAAGATCTTTCGCAATGCCAGCAACGCTCCTTTGTGTGGTGTCGCCTTAGAAGTTGTAATCAGCCATGTTTTCGATCGTTACATCAACCCACGCGGAACCCGTCACAACCTTGCCATCCACGGCGCAATTCTCAAAACCAGGCACATTCAGGCTGATGCCATTCTCAATGGCTTCGCCATTTTTGACCTTTTCCGCCAGAGCGCACATCGCTTGACCGGCATCCGCCGGATCCCAGAAGCAGATGGTCTTGATGGTGCCGTTGTTGAGATACTCACGCGCAACTGAAACAAGGCAGGTTCCCGTTACGGTGATCTGACCGGCTTTTCCGGCTTCTTCAACAGCCAGCGCAATGCACGGAGGATTCACCATGTCGCAGCCAATGAAGCCAACGACATCCGGATACTTGGCTATGACTTCCTTGGCGACCAGATAGGAACCCTCCTGGCTGCCGCCCTGGGCTTGGGACTCCACGCGTTCGCATACCTGGAACATATCCGGATACGCCTCTTCCTGGCGTTTGATGGCTCCTTCCGCCCATTGCTGGTGGGAGGTCATCGTCAGTGCGCCGACCATGATGCAATAGCCGCCCTTTTCACCCACCTGCTCGGCGAGCACATCCATCATATGGGCGCCATACGCATAGTTGTCAAATGCCTCGACATCATAGTGAACGTTCGTCATCATCGCCGCTTCGTGGCTGATCACAATGATGCCCTGATCCATCGCCTTCTTCAATGCCGGTTCCAATGATTCCGGAGATGCGGGGATGACCGTGATAGCATCAACACCGGATGCGATGGCGTCTTCAACCGTGGAAAGCTGAACCGCTGGATCTGACTGACCGGCCGGTCCAACCTGATAGACCTCGGCGCCGGTCGCTTCGACGAAGCGTTTGTTGCCGACTTCCATTCGATCCCACCAAGCGATGCCGACGCACTTGGGCGTGTTAGCGATCACCATGGGGGCCGCGAACGCAGTCGTGCAGAGGAAGAGAACCAGAGCCATGGCAAGAACCGCAGATACCTTTTTCATTCGCTATCCTCCCTTTCATCCGAGATGGTACAAAGTTTCTTTTCGTTGATGCAATAGTACACCTCGCTGAAATTTGTGTCAATAGTACATAAATTCAGTAATTTTATCGCCGTTTCAATTTCCGGGCATGATGGGCTTGAATCGAAAGCGAATTTTTGCATATTGCATAAATCGGCTTGATGGATTGGAGATAATAAGAAAAAATGCATTTATAATTTCATGGAAATATATATAAAATGACAGATATGAATTGAATAAAGAGAAATAAAAAAAAGAAAAAGAAAGCACATTTGTCCGTATTGCCAACCGTTCGAAAGATCATGGAACTAACCACCAACCAGCTCTGTACCAGCGTAAACTCAAAAAGTTCATCAGCAGGCTTGCCTTCCTCAAATATGTAGAGTACAATTTGACACATAGTACACCACTCGTTTTGTAAAAATTATCCAAATTTGTAAGAAAGGAAAAAATGAAAACCAAAGTACTTTCAGCACTGATGGCATTCCTGACGCTCACTTTGCCCGTTGCCGCTCATGGGGCTGAGCGAGAAAACGTTGTCACCGACGGCGCAGGTTGGTATCTCTGGGACGAAGTGGGCAATTTGACCATTGAAGGCCGCGAGGCGACTGGCAAAACCGCTGTGGTCGCGGCGGGCAAGTATGAGGCGTCTCAGGCCGGCATCGACATCTTGCAAGCCGACGGCAACGCCGTTGATGCGGCGGTGGCAGTCGCGTTTGCGTTGAGCGTGACGGAACCCAACTCCTCTGGCATCGGTGGCGGTGGGTTTATGACAATCCGCAGTGAGAGTGGGGAGACGGTGTTCATCGATTATCGCGAGCGCGCCCCCAAGGCTGCGACGCCGGCCCTTTGGCAGAGGGACGCGGAAAACAAGGTCAATGGCGGGCAAAACATGACGGGCGGCAAAGCTGTAGCGATTCCCGGCGAGATCGCTGGCCTATGGCATGTGTTTAATGAATATGGTTCTGGAAACGTCATATGGCAGGATATCATTGCTCCGGCTATTAAACTTGCTGAAGAGGGTTTTTTGGTCACACCGACCTTCTACAACGACATGGTGGGCAGCTATGACGCCATGATCGCTTATCCTGAGTTTGGCGGCATTTTTCTCAATGAGCTGGATTTGAATTATCAGGTAGGTGAAGTATTTAAAAACCCCGGCATGGCCAAAACGCTCAAGATGATTGCCGAAGGCGGAAAAGATGCCTTCTACACCGGCGAGCTGGCTGAGGCGATGGTGAATATCATCAATAAATACGGCGGCATCCATACGCTTGAGGACTTTGCCAATTATGAAGTACGCGTTATGGAGCCTGTAAAAGGCACATACCGGGGATACCAGATTCTTTCCTCGCCTTTGCCTTCCTCCGGTGGCACTCATATCATTCAGGCGCTGAATATCATGGAGAACTTCGACATCAAAGCGATGGGATCCAACACGTTCGAGGATATCCAGGTGATGGTGTCCGCGTTCAAAATGATCTTCAATGACCGCAGCAAGTTCATGGGCGATCCGGATTATGTGGAAGTGCCCATGAAGGGATTGCTGGACAAGGGCTACACCAAGGCGCAGGCCGAACAGATCAAAATGGATGCCATCCTTGCGTATCAGGATGTGGATCCATGGATTTACGAGCATGAGGATACCACCCACTTCTCCGTCGCGGACGCCAAGGGGAATGTGGTTGCGGTGACGCAGACCATCAACGGCGTCTTTGGTGCGAAGGTCGCTCCTGCCGGGTACGGCTTCGTGCTGAACAATGAGATGGGGGACTTCAGCCCTGATGCCACATCGCCAAACGCCATTGCTCCGGGCAAAACGCCACTTAGCTCCATGAGCCCGACCCTTGTCCTCAGAGAGGATGGATCGCCTTTCATGACGCTTGGCTCTCCCGGCGCGATGCGCATCATTACCACGGTGGCGCAGGTCATCAGCAATGTCATCGATCATGGCCTGTCGATTCAGGAGGCAATCAACATGCCGAGAATCTTCAACAACACAAGCAGCCCCATCAGCTATGAAAACCGCATTGACAAGGAAGTCATTGATGCGCTGATAAAGCTGGGCTATGAGGTGGCCGAGTCTGATCCGTTTAACCGCAGCTTTGGCTCGGTGCAGGGCATTCTCTATGGCGAGGATGGCACCCTGTATGGCGGAAGCGATCCACGCCGGGACGGCAAAGCGCTTGGTTTCTAAGCAGATCAGAGGCATCAGCCCTTAACGATATCATTGGAGAAGAAAAATGGACAAAAGCCGTCGACACGAATTTGCATGGCGATCCTAGCGCTCCTGATGGCAGCCGTGGCTTCTGCCAAGGCCGCCGCATCCAAAGAGCCCATTCCTTTGAAGGCGGATATTTTCAAAGGGCCCATTCTGCTCGTTTCGGTTGGTCAGAGTGCCGGAGTAATAAGATCGAGGTGGAGGTGAGACTGGCGACGAGCATCGGCGCGGAGGAGTTGGATGGTCAAAAGACGTTGGCGCTGGCCGTGGGTGGCAGCGCAAAGGGTCTCGGCTCTGCGGGCATTGACGAGCGTCAACGGACGCGGGTCACGGCGCTCATTGATAAGGCAATGGTTTCCGTGCATTTCGTGCTGTTGGGCGTTGGCGGTAACATTATACAATTGGAAGCGTCACCATCAATGCCGTTCCCTTGCCCTCCTGGCTCGCGATGGAGATGAAGCCGCTATGCAAATCGACTATCCTCTTGACCAATGTCATCCCTAACCCATTGCCCCTTGTCGCATGGGATGTATCCGCCTGATAAAACTTCTCAAAAACCCGGTTAACCGCCTCTTCGTTCATGCCAATGCCGTTATCTATGACTGTTACGCGAACATCATCGGGTCCCTTTTTCAGGGTAACGATGACATTTCCCTCTTCGTTGCAGAATTTCAGCGCGTTGCCAATGATGTTTTGCCATACCAGAGTCAATAGTTCAGGGCTACCGAAGAAATCCACCGAATCCAAATCAATATCCAGGATCAGCTTCTTTTGCTCCCACTCGGCTTCAAATGTCAGAATCACTTCTCGCAGCTGCTCATCCAGGGAGAACTTCTTCCTATTCGTCGTGATTTGCTGATTTTCCAGCCGCGACAGCTGTAAAATGTTTCCTGTGAGCTCTGACAGCCGCTTAGTATTGGCAAGGATTTTCGCGATATACGCTTCCCGCTTATCCTCCGGTAGAGATTTGGATTGCAGAAGCGTCGCATAGCCTTCGATCGTGGAAAGGGGCGTTTTGAACTCATGGGATACATTGCTGATGAAATCACCGCGGAAAATTTCAATCTTTGCTAGCTCCTGGGTCATGATATTGAAATCATGAGCGATGCTGTTGATCTCTTGCGCCCGATTGTTTTCACTCAGCCGAATGCTGAAGTCGCCCCGGGCGACGGCCTTTGTCGCCTTGCTGATCTCATAGATCGACGATATGACCTGCTTGCCAAAGACTCTGGAGAGTATAGTGCCTACGAGAATGCTTGAAGGGATAAGCACCAAGATGACGAGCTCTGGCTTTTGTGGCTTTATCAAGTTCAGGCGAAAAAGCATCATGACAAAAGCACCCATAAGCGCCATCGTCACCGTGATGATAAAAAATACAGTAATGGAGAAAACTACGAGCAGTTTAAATGGCCGATTGGTCACTTTCTTTTCACCGCCTTGTATCCTAGCCCGCGCACCGTTATGATTTCAAAATCAGCGTTATTCCGGAACCGATCCCGAAGGCGGCTGATGTGAACCTCCAGGGTATGGGCGTCGCCGTCAAAGTCCGGCCCCCAGATTTCGTCGATGATCTGCCTCCGCGTGAAAATGCGGCCTACGGATGAAAGCAACTTGAACAAAATGAGGAATTCTTTCTGAGGAAGCAGGATTTCCTCCTCGCCATCGGTCACGGTTAACGCATCGCCATCAAGGGCGGTCCCCCCAACGGAGAGTTGCTTCGCGCCGACAATCCGGGATCGGCGCAAGAGCGCGGCGATCCGCCAGACCAATTCATTCACGTCTACGGGCTTGACCATGTAGTCATCTGTTCCGGCGAGGAATCCCTGCTGTTTATCCGCCATGCTTTCTCTGGCGGTGACCATCAGAATGGGCAGCGTGTAGTTGGCGTCCCGAAGGGATTTTGTCAATTGATAACCGTCCATTTTAGGCATCATAATATCGGAAACGATCAGATCAACATGCTTGTTTTCCAATACGGTCAGAGCTTGCTCGCCGTTTGACGCTGTGAGGGCGATATACCCATTTTCCTCCAAGACAGTGCAAAACAGCTCACATAACTCCTGATCGTCTTCAACCACCAGAATCGTCGTCATTGTCAGATCCCTCCGCGCCTATTGTACCACAAAAATGATAACAGGGGAGCCTCAACCCAGCCTCAACGAATTTCCGCCCAAATTTGAGGTTGTGTTGAGGTTCTGTTGCGCAAGAGTTGAGGAAAGGCGGGTATACTGAGAAGCGACTAAAAAATGGAGGGAACGCCATGCTTCAGATCAAAGGAATTAGCAAAAAATATACAACAGGCGAGCTGGTTCAGGAGGCACTCAATGATGTCAGCTTTAATCTCCGGGACAACGAGTTTGTTGCTGTGCTTGGGCCGAGTGGATCGGGAATAACAACGCTGCTGAACGTGATCGGTGGGCTTGACCGCTATGACATCGGAGATATGATCATCAATGGCATTTCAACAAAACAGTATAAGGATCGGGATTGGGATTCCTATCGAAACCATTCCATCGGTTTTGTCTTTCAAAGCTATAACTTGATACCTCACCAATCGATCCTGGCCAATGTGGAATTGGCGCTCACCATTTCTGGCATTTCCAGGGGTGAAAGGCGCAAACGGGCCCAAAAGGCGCTGGATGAGGTGGGCCTTGGCGATCAACTGCACAAGAGGCCGAATCAGATGTCCGGTGGTCAAATGCAGCGTGTGGCTATCGCTCGGGCATTGGTCAATGATCCCAGCATTCTCCTGGCGGATGAGCCCACCGGTGCGCTGGACTCGGAAACAAGCCTTCAGGTCATGGCGCTTCTCAAAGAAGTGGCCAATGATCGGCTCGTCATCATGGTTACCCACAATGCGGAGCTTGCCGATCAATACGCAAATCGGGTCATTCGGCTGCTGGACGGTAAAATCGTCAGTGATACCAACCCATTTTCCTACATCAGTACAAAGGACGCAACCCCGGAACACAAGAATATGGGCAAAGCCTCCATGTCCTTCTTTACCGCGCTCTCCCTGAGCTTCAACAACCTGCGCACCACAATGGGCAGAACGCTTCTGACGGCTTTCGCCGGTTCAATCGGCATCATCGGCATAGCGTTAATCATTTCGCTGTCTACAGGCGTCAACGACTATATTGCGGACATTCAAAAAGAAACGATGACTTCCTACCCTATCACGATTAACGCGCAGTCCATCGACCTGAGCAGCATGATGGAAGATAACACGCAAGGCTTCCGCCGGGAAAATTCCGGACATGAGATGAATGGCGTATACTCCAATGCGATGCGGCTCGAAATGGCCAGCAAAATGGTCACAAGCATTACGGAGAACAATTTAACCGCTTTTAAGGAATATTTGGATGATCCAAACGCGGAAATCCAAAAGTACCTTGGTGAAAACGGCATTCTCTATTCTTATGAGGTTCCATTCAGCGCTTACGCAACCGATCCAAACGGAAAGCTGATCAACACGGATGGCAGCACCTTTAGCGGCAATGGTTCATCATCATCCATGGCGTTTTCAGGGGAAGGGCAAGTTCCCTCGGGCATGCAGTCCATGATGAGGAATATGCGTTCCATAATGCCAGCCGGCATGTCTCTTTCCTCAAACCCGTTTGAGCAGCTGATTCCTGGAAACGACGGATCTCTGGTCAGCGCTGTCGTTACGGACAGCTATGACTTGGTGCATGGAGAATGGCCGGCCAAGGAGGACGAAGTAATCCTGGTGCTCAACAGTCATAACGAGATACCGCTTACCACGCTCTACACGCTTGGATTGCTTCCATCGGATGAATATCAGACGCTGATGAACGCGGTGGAAGAAGACGAGGATTTCAAGGCCGAAGTCTATCATTGGAGCTTTGAGGACATCAGTGCGCAAAAGTTTTACCTTGTGCCCGCCAGCGATTACTATATCTCCAACGATAACGGGACATTTACGTCCCTTGTGAATGACCCGACCGCCGTTGCCGAGCTGGCGGAAAACGGCATTGAGCTCAAGATTTCGGGTCTGATCCGCCCAAAGGAGGATGCCGCAAACGCAACGTTCGGCGGGACGGTGGGTTACACAAAAGCGCTGACAGATCGAATCATTGCCCATGCCAACGAAAGCCCTGTTGTACAGGCGCAGCTTGCCTCTCCCGATGTCAATGTTTTAAGCGGAATGACATTCGCGCCAGCGGATGACGCCGCGAAAATTGAGAACGCGAAAAAATTCATTGATGGATTAGGGATTTCCGGCAAAGCGGCGCTGCTAAAGGAAATGGCAAGTTCCATGGGCACTGCGGGCGGCCAAGGAGTCCAAGCTTTTCTAGCTATGGATGAGGTGCAGCTGGCATCCATGCTGGATCAGTATTTGGCAAACTATGGCGACGAAATGCTGCTGATGATCTATAATAGCCGTGTTTCCTCGGGCAGCTACAATGAAAACCTGGAAGCGTTCGGGTATGTCAGCCTTGATGCCCCGGCTTCCATTAGCATCTACGCGGATAGCTTTGAGGACAAAGATGCCATCTCAGCATGCATCGACGAATACAATAGGACAGCCGATGAAGGCAATCGCATTGTTTACACGGATTTTGTGAAGCTGCTGATGTCCTCGGTCACGACGATCATCAACGTTATTTCATATGTATTGATAGCGTTCGTCGCCGTTTCGCTCGTGGTTTCCTCCATCATGATCGGGATCATCACCTATATCTCCGTGCTGGAGCGCACGAAGGAAATCGGCATCCTTCGGGCCATTGGCGCATCCAAGCGGAATATATCCCAGGTGTTCAACGCGGAAACATTCATCGTGGGCCTCTGCGCGGGACTCATTGGAATCGGCGTCTCCATGCTGCTGTTGATACCCGGCAACGCGGTCATTCACGCGCTGACCGGTTCCGTTACCGTCAACGCCGTATTGCCAATGACCAGCGCTGGCATCTTGGTATTGCTTAGTGTCATTCTGACGCTGATCGGCGGTTTGATTCCTTCCCGCAAGGCCGCGAAGAAGGACCCTGTGGCCGCGCTGCGCACCGAGTGAGCTTCCGGTGGAAGGGAAAACGATAATCGGCGCATTGACAAACTGAGGTTCGTCAATGCGGAACGCGGAGTGTCCCTTCGGCCCCCTACGTCTGTGAATCGGAATGGGCAGTCCTCCAAAGCGCATGTCGTTGGGAGGACTGCCTTTATGCGAGGCCACACCCTTGCGCTCCTAGGCTTGAGATCATCCTTGCCTTCCCGTCATCCCGTTTTGTACAAATTCAAAACATTAACGCACGAATAAGCCAATCGCGATGAGTGATAGATGCAACGCGGGATGGAAGGGAAGGCAAACCGACAATGGTGGAGCAAAGGCGAGAAACGACATGTTCGAGAGTCTGGAAGACTTCGTTTCGAAAGCCCTTTTCCCGGAGCTCTTCCCATAACTGTTCGATGGGTGGAATTGTCAAGCAAAGCGCACACCCAGCGGGTAGAGATAAGCGTCCAGTTGGCTCCGTCGGCGAGAAAAGGGAGGCGAGGAGGGGCGAGATTATGCACGCCGAGTGCGACCGGCGTGCATAACCTCGACATGGAGC